>CAYRKE010000026.1:35348-53686 GCA_964424695.1 uncultured Polyangiaceae bacterium | reverse complement strand
TAAAGCGGGTTCGTGCACGGCCCCGAACTCGGTCAGGCCGAAGGGTCGTCGGTACAGCGGAAAGACCAGACCTGCGCTCATCACACCGCCCCAGACGGATCGGGGGGGACCCGCGATGATTCGAATCTCCGGCACCGCCGCAAACCAGAGCACGCTGCGCTGACGCGCGGCGCTGACACTCACCCCCTCGCCTCGAAGCTGTCCCACCTCGGCCCGCAACTGGCCCCCGACACGCAAAGGCCCCGAGCTCGACATCCAGCCAGCCGCGAGCCCCCCGAACATCAGGTCGAAATCGCCTTCAGTGTGGCCTTCGAGCGAGGAACGGTGCCTGGGGATCAGCGCACCGAGAAGGCCAAGCCTCCAACCGGCGAGAGTGATCCCAAACGAAGCTTCCGGACCGAAGGCTGGCTCGGGCAGTGCCCCAATGTCCATGATGGCACCTGCCGCGCCGAATGAGCCAAACTCCCACGAGGTGGCGGCCTGACTCGGCTCGGCGGACGCGCTGCTGCGCGGGGAGGGTCCCGTCGCCTGGACCTGGGCGGGCTCGGCCGCCGCTGGAATTCCGCCCTGTTCCGCCTGATCCACAGAAGAAGCGGCCCCAGAAGGCTCGCCCCGTTCGTCCGCCGGCTCCGGCTCGGGAGCGAGGCTTTCGATCGCCAACGACATGGCGGCGACCAGGACGTTCACGAGCTCATCACAGCTTTCCGCGTCGATATGGCGTTCGTGGATGCTTTCCCCCTTGCGGGCGTGAAGCAGAAGCGTGTAGCCCCTGGCCTTGCGTTGCGCGCGAGCCTCGAACGTGAGCGAGGGAAGCTCCTCGAGAGGGCGCTTCAGATCGCTCTCCAAGCGGGACCGCACCACCGATTCAGCGGGACATCCCTCGGCTCCGATCCAGCGAAACGTGGCAGCCTCGGCGACCTCCGCGTCGAGCAGCCCTGTGGCAGCCACGGCGATGACGACAGCCCACGCTCTTGGCCAGAGCCCAATCGACTGCAACACGCCGCCCACTCTAGGTCGCCACCCGAGGAAGTCAAAAACCGATATCATGCAATAATACGGGCCGTTGCCGTCGTGCAACTACCGAGTCGTGGCAGGCCATCGGTAGCGGTAGAGCGCGGAACCCCGATGCTGCCCGAGCCGCGCCCAGACTTCACGTCCGCGTGCGGTCGTCATGAGCTCGCCGAAGCCTCCGGGGTCCAGCTCGCAGTGCGCCTCGTGACCGCCGATGCGAGTGGTGACCGTCCCCCCCTCGAGACGGAATTCCGTCCCGGAGGCCGTCACCATCGACGGTCGACTCGTGGGCGCCACGTGCGGTTCGACCACTGACGTCGCCGGCAGGTCTCCCATCCGTGTCCAGGTTGCCGAGCCGAGCGCGAAGCGGAACCTCCCCTGCACCGGATGCCCCGCCCCACAAATGGGCGCAGAATCGACCCCGTAGAGGTCGAGAACCGCTCCGTCGTTCGTGACCTCAACCGTGCTCTCCGTGCCGATCGCGCGGTCCGAGCCGCGACACGTGGAGCGGCCAGGAATGGCAAACAGGTCCGCCTCGCCATGGACCGGAACATGAAGCAAAAACTTCCCAGGAACACCGGGCCGCGCGGCGATTGCCCAAATCGACTCGCCCGCAGTCTTGTGGTTCCACGTCATAGCGTTGGGCCAACCCGCGACGCACGCCACGGAGCCGTCCTCCGCCACTCGCCAGGCCCGAGTGGCATTCCCTGCCGGCACACCGCCCGGGTCTCCGTCTGGAATCGAGGCCCATTCGATAGCGACAGCTCCGCTCCCGAGCGGCAAGAGCGTCTCAACATTCTCGGGCAGCGCCACGGGCTTCCACCCGCCGGCAGTGAGCGTGAACCAGACGAAGTCATTGCCCGCTCCGTGTGGGTATTGATCGACGCCAAGCAGCGGAGCCACGCTCAGGATGGGCGCCTCCCCGAGCAGAGCCTTGGGCAATCCCACCGACACGTCTCGGGCACTTGCCAGTGGAGCGCGTGGAGCAAGGAGACGGGCGGTGGACGTCGACAGCAGCAGGGTGGCCTCGCCGAAATCGACGACCCGCACGGTCGCAGGCTCGGCGACCAGTTCGAACGGGGACTCGGGCGGCGGGCGTGAGCTGGAGCCAGACGGAGAGGCCGCCTCGGACTTCGCGGGAGGCGGGACGTCACTCGTCCTACACCCCATCACGAGCGCCCCCACCCCAAAGCAGACGCTGGGCCCGTACGACGACCGCCATGTGGCCGGCTTCCGCACCGTGTCACGCTATCGTGGTCTCCTGCGGAAGGCAATCCGGGCGCCGCGGAGCCCAACGGGACCGCCCCGGGCGACGAGGCTCCGGCAGCCCCGTCTCGACCGCGGTGTCGCCTTTGGTGGAGGGGCAGGCGATCTCCCCTTCCGCCGGGTCGCTGCCCGAGTCTAGCGTAGTGCCCAGGCCGGACTGGCCGAGGACTCGGCGTGACGACCCTGCCTGGACCGTCTGCGGTCGCAATCGAGTGAAAATCGAGGATCGAGTAGGAACCATGAAGCTTCGCCTCCTAGCCGCCGCAACGTTGCCCCTCGCGCTTGCCTGCAACCACACCCGCGATAGCGCTCGATGTGACCTCCCGACCAGCTTCGAGTGGACCTCGTCCGAGCCACTACTCCTGCCGCCCGAAGGCTCAGCTTCCATCAAGGATCCATCCGTCGTCTTCTTCGATGGCAAGTGGCACGTCTACGCCACCCGCTTCGACACCAACCTCGACCAGTACAACATGGTGTACTTGAACTTCGCCGATTGGGCGAGTGCAGGCGATGCCCCCAAGACGCTCGCGGACACGAACCGCAACCTCGCAGGCTACAAGTGCGCCCCACAGATCTTCTACTTCACGGGAGATGAGACCTGGTACCTCGTGTATCAGACGCAGCCGCCTGCGTATTCCACCAGCAAGGACCCGAGCGACATCTCTTCCTGGTCTGCTTCCAAGCGTTTCATGGCGATGCCCTCCATCATCGAGAACAGCAGCACAGGAGGGATCGACTACTGGGTCATCTGCGACGACACGGACTGCTACATGTTCTTCTCCGCGGACAACGGGGTGCTCTACCGTGCGAAGACCTCGCGAGCCCAGTTTCCCGACGGGTTCGGGGACACCGTCATCGTGATGGAAGAGAGCCGCAACAATCTCTTCGAGGCCTGTAACGTGTACAGGATCAAGGGGTCGAACCAATACCTGCTCCTGGTCGAGGCGATTGGCAGTCAGGGCCGGTGGTTCCGCTCGTGGACGGCAGACCGCCTCGATGGGGAATGGACGGCGCTTGCCGACACACCGAGCAATCCCTTCGCGTCGCAAGCCAACGTCGAGGGCGCGAGCTGGTCCACCGACGGCATCAGCCACGGAGAAATGCTCCGAGACGGCTACGATGAACGCATGGTCATCGACACCTGCAACATGAAGTACCTCTTTCAGGGGCGCACCCAGGCAGGCTCATCCTACGACCTGAACGAGTACAGCCTGGGGCTCCTGGAAGCGCGCCACTGAGCCGACCTGGGCTCGGGCACGACTCGTTCTGCCGCGAGACGTCCACTGTAACGACGCCCAGCGATCATGGCTGCTGGCTGCCTGGGGCCACCGCGTCCGGTCCCAGAGTGGGGCTGGAGGCCGTCGGCTCACGCGAGTGACGCGCATTCGGTGACGTTTGCTCCTTGACCGGTATAAACACACGACATAAACTTAACGCCGTTAAGTGATCGAAGCAAGGCATCAAGATGGGAACGGCAGAACGACGAGAACGACAGCGCCATGAACTTCGAGAGAAGATCTTGGAAGCCGCTCGCGAGCTGTTCACGGTATTGGGCTACGAAGCCGTCACCATGCGCAAAATCGCAGAGAAGATCGAGTACTCGCCGACGACGATCTATCTTCACTTCAGCGACAAGGAGGCGCTGGTGAGGGAGCTCTGCAGCCAGGATTTTCTGGCCCTAGCGTCGTATTTTCGCGATCTCGCAGCCGAATCCGACCCCATCGAGCGCCTCCGAGCTCTCGGGACGGCATTTCTGCGCTTCGCACGAGAACGGCCCAATCACTACCGAATGATGTTCATGACCCCGCACCCGCCGGTGGCGGTCGACGCGAGGGGGATCGAGAAGGGCAACCTGCAGCAGGACGCCTGGGCCATGATTCGACAGACGGTTGAGGAAGCGCACCGGGCGGGCCTGCTGCGCCAAGACCTCGGAGGCCCAGAAGCGATGACGCAGCTCCTGTTCGCGGGCGTCCACGGGATCGCAGCGCTCTACATCACCCAGTCCAGTGACCCGTGGATCGAGTGGCGCCCCGAAACGGAAGTGGGAGCACTCATGCTCGATGTCTTGCTGCGTGGCTGCACGATCGCGACCGCGGCGGAGCCTCGCGGGACTCGTCGCAAGCGGCCCAGCGCAACCGGCGGTTCACCTTCGACCCGTACAGGCCAACCCTCGCAAAAGACGAGCACATCGAAGGGGCGAGGAAAGAAGAAGCACTCGACACCGTAGTCGTCACCGCCCCGGCGTCTCTCCGCTCTAGCCAGATCCGTTAGTACCTGGAGGGCTCGCTAGTCTTCCCCTCTGCCTTGATCTGCGCAGAGGGGGTCAACGCTCATCACACTCTCTCTTTGGGAGATCCCTATGTGCCCAGATCTTGTAGCGCTGCCTCGAGTCGCTCACGGTGACGCCAAGGCCGCAGCCCTTCTCTTTGTCGTTGCCACACTGCTCGGTTCGAACCTGTCGCGCGCCCAACCGACAACAGTGGACGCCGGAGCACCTCCCGCACACGGGGGAAGCGACGGCACCCCCGTCTCCGGCGCCGCCATCGTCCCGCCGCGGCTGATTCACTTCGAGGAAGCGCAGTATCCCGAGGACGCCGCGCAGCAAGGACTCGAAGCAGCCGTTGTGCTTCAGATCTCTATCGACACCGAGGGTCGCGTCACCGCCGTCGAAGTGCGTGAACCGGTGGGGCATGGATTCGATGACGCTGCCGCTCGAGCGGCAGCGCGATTCACCTTTGAGCCTGCGACCCGCGGGGGTGCACCAGTCGCAGCCAGAATCCTCTATCGCTACCAGTTCCGACTCGAGGAGAAGTTGGCCCCGCCTGCGCCCCAGGACGCGGCAGCAGAACCAGCCGTTGGAGAGCTCCGAGGCAGACTGGTCGCTGGCTCGCCCCCCGCGCCCTTGGCGGGAGTCCTCTTGAGAATCTCGCCGAGGGTTGATCCGCCCCTCGACGCCCCAGCACAATCCGTCGTCACCGGTGCCGATGGAACCTGGGCCATCGGCAACCTGGCGCCAGGCGAGTACGTCGTCGAGGTCGAGGCGACTGGTTATCGCAGGGTGAGTCAACTCGAAGCCGTGGTCCCCGGACAGACTACGGCCGTCACCTATGGCCTCGAAGTGAGCGACGAGCTGCCATTGGAAATCAAGGTCCGCGGGCCCGCGCTCCGGCGGGAGGTGACGCACTACGAGCTGCCGCGTACCGAACTGCTCCGCGTTCCCGGCACCATGGGCGACGCAATCCTGGCGGCCGAAGCCTTGCCGAGTGTCGCGCGGCCCCGGGGGCTCGCTGGCACACTCATCATCCGCGGCTCAGCCCCCGAGGACTCGCTCGTCCACATCGAGGGAACGCCAGTGCCCTACGTCTTCCACTATGGTGGCCTCGCGAGCGTCGTCCCGAGCGAGATGCTGGAGCGGCTCGAGTTTTATCCCAGCAACTTCAGTGTGCGCTACGGTCGCGCCATGGGCGGTATCGTCGAAGTCCGGATGCGTGAGACGAACCCCGACGGCCAATATCACGGATCTGTCCAAGCCGACTTGATCAATGCCCGCGCCAATGTCGAAGGGCCGCTCCCGGGAATGGAGGGTTGGAGCTTCATGGCGGGCGCGCGAGCCAGCTACTTCGATCGCTGGCTCGCCCCGATCATGCGCGACGGCAGCGACCCCGAGGACGGACTACCTCGCTACTACGATTATCAGCTCTACCTCGAACGGCGTCTGCCGGGAAACGGCGTCTACCGCCTCGGCGTCTTCGGAGCACACGACGTCTTCGTGCCAATTCAGAAGGGCCAGAAGAATTGGCTCGTTCCGCGTGGGAACTCCTTCGGTCACCTCCAGTCCCTACTCCGCCTACCCCTGTCCTCGAACGTCGATCTCAGGGCGAGCTGGTCGCTTGGAAGGAACAAGAGTCGGGTGGCGGAGGATGACCGTTCCATGCGGACCACGTACACCCTGGGCACCCTGCGTTCCGAGCTCTCGGTCAAGACCGGGCAAATCGGCATTGCACGACTCGGTGGTGATATCCTCTATGCGCCCTTCAAGGTGGATGCCTCCACTGACCGACGCAGTACGGGCGGCGAGGTCTCCAGTCTCCACATCGACTCCCCTGACCTCGAAGAATACGATCTGCACGGGGTTTATCTGCGGCCGGCGGCATATGCCGAGTACGAGCTCGCGCCCACGCGCCGGATCGACGTCACCCTGGGCACGAGGCTCGATTACACCGAGGACACGCAGGACATCGACATCGCGCCCCGCCTTGCCGCGCGCTACGTCCTCGTCGACCAGCCGCTCACCACCGTGCTCAAGGGCGGGGTTGGGCTCTTCTACCAGCCCCCGCTTGCCAGCCAGACTCTGCCGGAATTGGGCACGGCCGGCCTCGAGTCGAGCCACGCCATTCACTCGATGCTGGGGGTAGAGCAGTCCCTCATGAAGCACGTCTCGCTGTCGGTCGAGGGCTTCGAGAAGGAGCTCCGGAGTCTCGTGGTTGAACGGGAGGACGGATCCGGGAATCAGGTCACGGAAAACGACGGCCGTGGTCGCATCTGGGGAACCGATCTCCTGCTTCGCTATCACTCCGACGAACGCTTCTTCGGGTGGATCGCCTACACGTTATCGCGCTCAACACGATTGCCCGGTCCGGATAGGCCCGAGGAGCTCGACCGCTTCGACCAAACCCACATCCTCAACCTGCTCGCCAGCTATCGCCTTGGCCGTGGCTGGGAAATCGGCGGAAGGTTTCGCTACGCAACTGGCGTTGTCTACAAGTCCTGTTACGGCGGGCTATTCGATAGCTCGACTGGGGAGTACCGCTGCTACGGCGAACTCAATCAGAAGCGACTCGGCCCGTATCACCAACTCGACCTGAGAGCCGAGAAGACCTGGGAGTTCTCGGCATACCGGCTCTCGGCCTATATCGACGTCATCAACGCCTACTACCACTACAGCCCCGACAAGCCCGTGGAGAATTTCGACTTTTCGGACATGAAACCGCTGTCACGCAGCTTACCTCTGCTTCCAAGCATCGGCCTCAGGGGGGAAATATGAGCACGCAACGCTGCTCCGCGACGATCTGCACGGCGATTCTGCTCGCCTCGAGCACTGGCTGCGATGACGTCGATTGGCCCGATCCACGACACATCGACTCTCTCAGGATCCTGGGAGTGGAGAGTACCCCTCCAACCTTGTTGCCGGGAGAATCGACTCTCCTCAGCGTGGTTTGCGCTGACGGAAGCCGGGGTCCCCGTCACGATCCCGCGTGTAACGTCGAAGTGGCCTGGTTCGCCCAGTGCAACAACCCCGAAAGAAACGAACCCGAGAGCTGCTTCGACCGCTACACGGATTGGACCGGTGCCCTGGCGCCGCGTATCGCCGACACCCCAGCCGAGGATTATCCCGAGGGATTCGGGTTTGGTCCCACCTTCCTCTTTGGCCCGCCTGAGGACATCCTGAGCGGCGAAGTCGAGCTGGATGGCCGCAGCGAGCGCTACGGCACGTCCTACGTCTTCTTCGCGGTTTGCGCGGGTCATCTCGTGCCCGTCGAACACGTGAGGGAACGACTACCCGTGGAGTGTCGGGATCGAGAGACGGGCAAGGCCCTCGACCAGCGGCGCTTCGTCGTTGGCGTAGCGACCGTCTTCACCTACGAAAATGTCCAGAGCCCGGCTCCGGCCCTGCTCGGCCCGCGTTTCGACGGCATCGAGATCCCTCCCAGCTGCGGCTCGGCAGGCATGTGTCCCGAAGGATTCGAGTGCACGGACGAATCTGATTGCGCCCCCGTGGTACAGCCCTGCACTGCGGGTGACTCTACAGGCTGCACAGACCACTGCCTCACCTTCGACCTCGGCATCGACAGCTTCAGCTTGTTGGAGAATGGCAACCGACTCGAGTCTCCCCTGAACGATCTATGGCTCGACTACTTCACGAATGCGGGGGAATTGCCCGAGGATGATGCAAGCTTCGGCCTCCTTCCGCCAAAGACGGCGACCGATACACGGCGAACCGAGTGTCTGCGTTGGCGGCCGCCAAGTACTCCCACGGACCACGCCCACCTCTGGGCGGTAGCGCGGAACAACCGCGGCGGCCTGAGCGTTTGGGATCAACGTATCGTCGTACGATGATCCCTCTGCGCTCAACCGCCACGCAGCCGGAGGCTCCGCGGGGGACGAGCCCTGCCCTGTCCCCTCTCCGCGGAGCACGCGCAACTCCTGGACTAGCCGTGTCTGCTGTCACTCCGTGGGGTCGACGACCTGACCGGAGAAGAGCACGAGGCCCGTCTTGTCCTGGATGAAGAATAAGAATGGGCGGTCGAAGGCCACCGGTACCGGCTCGGCCGGCATACCACCAGCCATCATCACCGCCGTCGCAGCCGCCGCTTCGGTTCCCGACTCATCCGTGCCGATGAAAGCCTTCTGAATCACGTCACTGATGAACAGCGGCCTGTCTGCGGCTAGCCCCGTGAAATCGGCGTCGCCCTCGAACGCGGCACCCATGCCCAGCTCCTCGAGCGCCGAGAGCAGCTTGATCTGATCCGTCTCGATCGTGAACTTGGGAAGGGAAAGGCTCACATTGACGCTCGACAACCCGCCGGTCGCCTCCGTGAGCCATTCTGCCGACGTTGCATCCCGCACCGCCTCGAACTGCCCCTCGGCGGGAAGGACCAGAGTCAGGAACACCTCGCCGAAGTAGTAGGGCAATTGAACCGTCACGTACGACTCGGTCGAGGCATACGGCATGATGTACGTCGCGCGCATCATGGGCGCCGTCACTTCGCTGCCCTCGATCGTAGTGAACGCGCCGTCCGTTGTGATTTCGGAAGCAAACAGATTGTTCCAGTTGGCGAAGAAGTAGAGGGCATTCACCAGGACGACGCGCGTCATTGGGGAGACGTCGTTCGGGCTGAGCAAGTCCTTGATTCGGTCCTGAGTCCGCTCCTCGACCCACCCGTTGATCGCGAGCCGAGCAGCCTCGGGTTCGTGGATGAAGTCAGGCCGCCACATCCCCGTGTCGTACTCGCGGCTGAGCAGATCGAGGAACTCGGATTGCACGGAGAGGGTACGCTCGGCCCAGACCGCGTTGGCTGGCGCAACAACCACCCGCATCTCGCCCTCCGGACGATCGGGATCGTTGCGGTTGCGGAGCTGGAGCTCTCGCTGCAAGCGGTTCTGCGCCACGTGGAAAAGCCCCTCCGAGAGATCGTCGTGAAGGACCGCCTTCATGGCGGCGGCAGTGTCGCCCCGCGCTCCGCCATACGCCAAGCCGAGGGCGGCAAACGCGCTGTACGGGGAGAACACGGCATTCGCCTGGACGTCAATCGCTCCGGTACCCTCCGCCGCGTGCCCGAGCTCGAAGCCAAACTGGTTGGCGCTGTCGACGAAGGCGGCGTAGTCCTGGTCCGAGATATCGGGAGTGGTGTCGGCCGGCACGCTCGAGCGTTCATCGACGATCTCGGTCGTGGTGGACGTCCCGGCAGAGCCGCCCGCCCCCGCGACATCTTGGCTGCCGCCCGAGCCGCTGGAACCCGCTGTCCCACCTGAAGACTCGGCTCCACCAGTCGTGATGGGGCTCCCGCCACCGGTGGCTTCAGCACCCCCCGTCGCAGAAGCGCCCCCCGTCTCCAGCTGGAACTCGGTGCCACCGCTCTCGATCGGGTTCCCGCTTCCACCCGTAGACTCGGTGCCACCGGTTTCGATGGGGCTCCCGGTCCCTCCGGCGGACTCGGTACCACCACTGGTGATCGAACCGCGGCCGCCCGAGGATTCGGCACCGCCCGAGGCGGGGGCACCGCCCTCTTCCGGTTGAGAGTCGTGTCCGCCGGCCGCCATGCTACTGCCGGCGTCGCCATCGGATCCGGCATTAGCATTCCCCGAACCGCCATTGTCGGAATCGGACTTGGCAACGTCCACGTCGTCGGTACAGCCGACAAGGGTGGCGGCCAGAATGAGGGCAGAAGAAAGGGTCCTCGAGAGTCGCATCGTAACCTCCTACGCCATGAATTGCCGGGTGCCGCGGGTCGCTTCGGAAATTCTGCACATCCGGGGGTCTCCGGGCCAAATCCTACAGCCGGAAAGTCTCAGGCCGCCCGCCCGTCAAGCTAGGTTTCTGGCGACGCTCTGCGAGACCGGGAGCGGACGGAGTCCAGCTTGCTGGACGGAGTCCACGGAGGGCTACGTCCGCAGCCCGAGGCTACGGCGCGCACGCAGTCCGCGAGTGCACCGGAGCGGAGCAGACGTGAGGGACGTGAGCGCCGTACGCTCCGCAAACGACGCCGGAAGCCGAGATCGGCGGGCGTGCTCTCAGACAGGTTGCTGGCGTCAGTGCTAATCGGAACCCAGAAGGCGTCGAAGCCTCTTTGCGTAGAGGCTCCCGGGGGCGCGCGCCAAGCTGGGCGCCGCTCGCCGCATCGCCTCCTCGCGGCGACCGAGGCGTAGCAGCGCTTCGATGGCGATGAGCTCGCGTTCGGCCGTGAGCTGGCCAGCCGGATAGTACCGCTGGTGGTCCGTCACCAGCTCGAGCGCCTTCGCGGGATTCGTCTGCACGGCAGCGCGCGCCTGCTCGAGGGTTCTGGCCTCATCGAGGAGGGTCGGCTCGCCGTAAGCGGCCTCGCTGGGCGGCTTGGGCGAGCCCTGTACCGCTCCGGAATCCGGCAGCGGCGAGGCAGACGGACTCACGAACGCCGAGTCGCGCGTTGCCGAAACGCGCCGCGAGTCCGCAATCGCCGCGCGAGCGACGCCCGACGGCGGAGCGTGCTGTGGGGCTGTCGGGAGCGCCCGCGTGCCATCCATCAATCCAGTAGCCCGATTCGTGGCCTGCACGCTCGCTGGCCGCCCCGACTGCGCTGCAATCGGCTGCGTCACAGCTGATCCGCTCCCTGGGGGGTGCACATTGCGCGCGCCATGGGTGCTGGTGCCGCCGGTTCCCAGGTATGCCGCGGTGACGGTGACGGTGACAGCGCCCGCGACAGCGACGCCCACAACCGTCTTCGCCGCTACCCCGGAGACGCCCCAGGACAGCAGTGCTCCAAGCCCAGTACCTGGAGCGCCAACCGCACCGACGCCTGCGGCCTTGCCCGCCGCCAGCCCGACTGCATTCCCTCCCAACGCTGGCGCAAGCCCGGACGGGCCGCCCCCCACCGCCGAACCGGCTGACGCGGCAAGAGCAACCGTCGCCGTGCCGCCGTCCCCCACGGCGGCCGCCGCGCTCCGAACGGCACCGGCCGCGGCAGCGGCGCCTCCTGCCGCAAGGCTGCCGGCCACCAGCCTCTCCGTGAACCGTCCCAGTCGGTTCCGCAGCTCCGCAGGCATGTCGGGCGGCGGCGATGCGGACGACAGCACCTCACGCAAGGCTGCTGGGGCCTGGCAGTCGGCAAGCCAACGCAGAGGATCCTTCATTTCGAACCTCCGGAGACGTCCCGAGCGCGCCGGTCGCGAGCGTCGAGGCGCAGAAGGGCTTGGTGGAAGAGTTGGCGTGCGGCAAAAAGACGAGAATGCACCGTGCCGACCGGCACCCCAAGGAGCTCTGAAAGCTCGGCGCACGGCACCTCCTCGAGCTCGAACAAGACGAGCAGTGCTCGTTTCTCCGGATCGAGACTATCGAGCGCCAGTGAGAGCCGACGCTGGGCGTCGAGTCCCTCGAGGAGTCGCTCGGGATCATTGTCGTCCACCATGTCGGCGACGCGGTCGCCCGGCGCCATGGGCGTTTCGCGTCGACGGCTGTGCCCACGCCGCATCGTGCTGGCAACCCGCAGGCAGACTCCGAAGAGCCAGGTGGTAAGCTTCGAGCTGCGGTCGAAACTGCCCAGTCGACGATGCACCACGAGCAGCACCTCCTGCATTGCGTCCGGCAGATCCGCGTCCCGAACCCCCATCCGATGCAGACTCTTCCAGAGGAAGTCAGCATGCCTCCCGTAGACTTGGGCCACATCGAGCTCAGCTGGCGCGGCAACGGTCACCGTGTTCGCTGCAGCTGACGTCGGAACCAAGGCGTGCACCCTCCCGTTTATGGCCAGGTCGAGACGGGCGCTTCACCCAAAATGCAGTCCCAACCCGATTCCCAGCCCGAGCACCCACCAAGACTGGGTATAGACCTCCCGAGGCTCGCCATCGACCCGCACCCGGAAGGCCAGTCGACGGAATGGAACCCCTGAGAAAGCACGGGCTTCGATCCAGAGGGGTCCGACAGTGCGGAGCCGGACGCCGGCGTGAATACGACCAACCGACCAGAATCGATCCCCGGGCTCCAGCGGATCGGGCTGACGAACCGCGGTGTGGATGGCCCCGGCCTCGAGCGTGGCGCAACCGAATCCGCGCAGGCGCAAGCCCAACGTCGACCAGCATAGACCCAGTTGCGCCGCGGTGAGGCCGTACCCGATCTCACCCTCGTCTTGGTCCTCCCAGCGCTCGGGCAGGTACGTCATTCCAAGCCTCACGGCGAGGCCAGAACCGCCCCATGGGGCTTCACCCGCACTCTCGATTCCGTACGCGGTCTCCGGCGTGACCCCGATCATGGCCACTGGGGTTGCCGTGATCATGGCCGAGGAACGGTCGCGGGAGTCCTTCGGGTGTCGCTCCCCCGTCGGCAACACGGGACAGCGAAGTGCGGGTGCCCTGCACCTCGACCCACTCGAGTGCGACGGCAACAGACGCCGTAACGTCTCGGTTTCGGCCTTGGAAACCCCAGTTCTTGCGGGGTCGCCCAAGACGCCGGGTCCATCGCGGTCCGAACGGCCCTGAATCGCAGGCGCAGCGCCTTCGGCGCGCCTCGGCTGTAGGGTCGCCGATGGATCGATGATCAGAGCAATCGCGAGGGACGCGGCCTCATCGAGGCTGCGGCAGTCACTGGCACTGGACCGAAGAACGCGAGAGCCCACCGTGCTGCCCGCCTCGTCACGCTCGAACAGCTCCACCTGGTACTCGTCCCCGTCGAGGACCACGAGCCCTTCGATCCACTGCCGCGTCTCTCCCTCAAACGGGTTCCAGCCCAATCGCTCCGCCACCTGGTGTTCCAGTGCCTGGGGCGTGATGCAGGTCGCGGCCTCGGCCGTGCGCACCCATGACAGGCGGACGCCAGCGGGCTGGCTCGGCTCAGCGTGCGCAGGGACCGCCCAAGCAAGGTGGATCGCGAGGACTGCAGCGAACGACTGTGCACGACGGCCAAAGGTCACGGTATCCCTACTCGCCGACCCGCGAATCCACGGACGGACCCTCGCCCGCTGGGTCGACGCGCCGCGGACCTCGACCTGAGTCCTCGGCTTGCCGGCGAGACCGACGCTCGAGGAGGCGGAGACCGGTCAACACCAGGCCCCGCAGAGTCGAAGGGATTCGGAGGCCCCAGTGCTTGGCCAGCTGCCGGCGCACCGCTGGGCGCAGGTTGAAGGGCTGGCGAAGCGAATCCGATTGACTTCCCGCCGCCACGTCCAGCCGTGGCGGCGACCCAAACCCCTCACCGAACGGTATCGACAGCTGGAACCCGACGACCGAGTGGTGCAGCCCGAACTTACGCGACACGCGCGGCCTGGACACCTGCTCAAAGGACTGCACGATGTGCACCGCCTTCCCAGCCCGAACGACGAAGCTGTCCGGAAGCCTCCCCGCGGGATCGATGGCCCAACCCCGGATTCTGATCCTACCGTCAGCGATCGAGACCTTGTCGACATGACCGATGGTCGCCTTGCGTTGCGGCCGGACAGGCTCAGACGACGTCTTCGGGGCAAGCTCGCGCGTCTCGAGCCACGCCTCGTACTCGGACACGAGAGCCCGAGCAGTTGCATCGGATGTGGGCAGGGGGGTGAAGCGGGACCAATCGAGGCTGACCACATGGTACCCGCGCTCGCCCACCATCTCCTTGACGAGCGCGTAGTGGTCCTTCGGAACGTAGGAGTCCAGAACAAAGTCGCCGCTGCCGGCTCGGGAAAGCCAGACGTCGATCAGTTCGGCACCAAGCCCGGAGGCGAAAACCCGCTCGATCGCGGGCTTGATTTGGAATGGTGCAGCCCCCGCACGCACGACCTCCACCAAGGACGCGGGGGCTTCAAGCTCTCCGCGGGCGATCTGGGTTATGGTCCTGTCCCCGCCCACGACCGTGACGCCTGCTGGCTTGAACAGTGCCCGGCAGATGCTCGTCTTCCCGAATGCCGGAGGAGCCATGAGTAGGTACGCGGTCGCCCTCCGACGAATGACGTGGACAACATAGCGAGGAACGGGGTCTCCAGCCTGCTTGACACTGGGGCCAATGCGCCGCCAAGCCCAGCCCTCGAGCATGCGGGTGACCCCATCCCAGGTGGGATACTGCTTGTCGCTGTCGCCACGACGAACGGTCACCCAATCCCCAGTTCCATGGGCGGCAACTCCCAATTCGAGCACGAGCTTTCCGGTCGGAGAGAGGTGCGCGAGCAGGCGTCGGATGAGGTCGGGCTGATCCTCAGCGTAGTGAAGCGCGGACGCGAGCAGGATCACGTCGAAGGGGCCGGGAGGCAGCTCGTCCCAGCTCTGCGCAAGGAACTCACACCGGGGAAAGCGGCGTTTGGCGGCGCGGATCGAGGCTTCGACTCGATCGATACCGACGATCCGACTCGCACCGGCAAACTCCGCGTAGCCGCAAAAGAACCCCTCGTTGCATCCGACGTCGAGAAACGACTTGTTCGTCAGGGGGGGCATCCGGAGTGCAAAAAGCTTGTCCGACGAGCGCGAGCCGCCCGGGGCTGAAGGAAACGACTGGTACTGTGGCATGATGGATTGGCTGTGCGGTTGATAGAGAATTCTGGTCGGACAGGGGTCAACATGTGGAAGACCCCGACACGAATTCGGCACCGCCACATCGGCCACACTTTCCGGCCGTTGGGCATGGTGTCATGGTTCGAGAGCACCTCGCAACCCCAGGCTGCTCAGATGCCATCAGCGGTTACCGGTCCGGCGAGGACTATTGCGCGATTCTTGGCGGAGCCCTCGGGCTCGGCGAGCTATCGCCCAGCAGTGCTGGACAAAAGCTCTGAACAGCTGGAGACCTGCAAGATCACGCTGGTCGGTCGCCGTTCCCTGGTCGCGCTGCACGGTCGGTCCCTCAGCGCTCCAATTCCTGACCTCTTCTCTGTCTGGCGGGACTTCTCCCAGAATTCTCGAGGCGATCAGGGATCGGCCGTCGGCCGCGAGACGCCCGATCCGGCCGACTGCCGACGGCTGACGGCTGATAGCCAGCGTCCTGTTTGGCTCCGGCTCCGCCGGCTTGGGTTCTAGAGCTAACGTGGCCGCGCGGAGCCATCCGCATCGCTTCGCGACTGGAACAAGATTCGGACCTCGGGCTGACGCTCGAGAGCGCATGCCACGTTGAATTGGCCTCACGATTTGGCAGAGTGGCGGCACCTGATGTCGCCGACTCGTCTCATCGTTCACGAATCGCCGTCCTTCACTGAAGACGTGCGCACGCTTATGACCACCCTTCGCTCAGGGAAGCTCACGGCAGCATCCGAGCGGAGCGGGCTGGACGTCCCGGGCATCGTGCGAGACATCCTCCAGCAGGTCGAGGTCGGAGGCGATCGTGTCGTCTCGGAACTCACGTCCAAGCTGGATCGTGCCACCATCACCCCCGCGACGCTTCGCGTTCCGGTCGAGGCTCTGCGGGAAGCGCGCGAGCAAGCAGATCCAGAGTTTCTAGCGTTGATTCGCGAGGCAATCGCGAACATCCGCGAGTATCAGCAGCATATTCGCGTTCAGGCGCCCGAGCCCCTGCGCCGCGGCGGCAGGGTCCTCGGGGTTCGCTACACCCCCATCGACCGCGTCGGCGTATATGTGCCGGGCGGGCGAGCCCTCTATCCATCAACCGTGCTCATGACGGTGGTGCCGGCGCAAGTCGCTGGGGTTCGAGAAATCGTCATGGCGTCTCCCCCCACGGGTGGAGACCTCTCCCCGATGGCCTTGGCGCTCGCGGCTGAACTCGGGATAACCGAGGTCTATCGCATGGGCGGAGCGGTCGCCCTTGCCGCCATGGCGTATGGCACCGAAACCATCCCGAGCGTTCAGAAGATCGTAGGTCCCGGCAACGCCTTCGTCGCAGAGGCGAAACGGCAGCTCTTTGGTCGCGTCGGCATCGATTCCATCGCCGGGCCCAGTGAAGTGTTCATCGTCGCGGACGCTTCCGCGAGCCCGACTCACGTGGCAAACGATCTCCTCGCTCAGGCGGAGCACGATCCGGGCTCTGCGGTACTGGCAACTCCGTCGCGAGCCCTGGCAGAGAGCGTCATCGACCAGCTCGAGCTTCAGCTGCACAAGCTCGAACGCCGCGATGCCATTGCCGCGGCACTCCAGAGCTACAGCGCGTGCATCGTCACGCGAACCCTGGACGACGCCTGTGAGATCGCCAACCAGTTCGCAACGGAACACCTGCAGATCATGACGAGCGACAACGCGCGCTGCCTCGAGCTCATCCGTCATGCGGGCGCCATCTTCCTTGGCTCTCAAACGCCGGTTCCGGTCGGCGACTACTACGCCGGGCCTTCCCACGTGCTGCCGACGGGCGGCACGGCACGGCAGTTCGGGCCACTCTGCTGCAACGATTTTCTGAAGGCAACGAGCCTGCTGGAGTACGATGCACCCTCGCTCGCAGAAGACGGCCCCCGCATCATGGACTTCGCGTCACGTGAGGGCCTCACCGCACACGCCGCGGCCGTCCGCGCCCGCCTGCGGTGAGGGAGTGCGTCTCCGAAGCCAGCGATTCAGCGCTGGGAATGCGTGGACCTGAACAGCGGCGTTCCCTCGGGCGGTGTAGGGATTGGCGTCTATCCCTGTGAAGGCACGGCTGCGGGTTCCGTGGTGCCTACGGCAAGCCGCTTGGCGAGCACATAGCGTTTGCGATCCAGCGGGATAACGACCCCCCAGACGATGGCCACCGAAACCATGATGGATGCTGCAGCCGTGATCCATCCGATGTAGCTCGGCGGTATCTGGTACCTCCGAAAAGCTTCGCCCACCATCGCCGCGATGCTGACATGCACCAGGTACACGGGATAGCAGAGCTCGCCGACCGCTCGGTCCCAATGTAGCCCCTTCGTGACGGAGAAGAGGGCTGGCACGAGGAGCCCCCACGAAAGGGTCCCGATCAGGGGGGCGTAGAGCGGACCGATCCAGCTCGAGAGGGCAGCCACGCTCCTCCCGGTCACGAAGAAGCCGCCCAACAGAACGACGCAGAGGAGGGCGGAGCCAAAGAAGCCCCCCGAAGCGCGGCGCGCGAAGAAGCCGTCCAGTGTGGACTTCCAGCGCTGGTAACCGCGACAGCTGAGCATGCCGACCCCAAACGCCACCATCTCGAATGGAAAGAACCGGTAGGTCCAGGGATCCTGCTTGAGTCCGAGGAGTTCGTACCCTCCAACCCGCAACAGAAGTGACACCCCGACCACCACGCCGAGCCTGCGCGTGGACAGGCGGTTGAGCCACGGAACCGTCAAGTAAAATAGGATCTCTATCCCCACCGACCATGCCTGAGGTACTAAGAGGTAGCTCCACAGGGGCGCAGGCGACGTCCAGTAATACTTGGTGAACGCGAGGGCACCACCGGGATCGTGCTTCAAGAACATCACGAGATCCTGGCCAAACAGGGTAAGATTGGTCACACCCGTCAGCACGACTCCGAGGAGACCGTTGGTCGTGGGTGCGTAGGCGACGAAGGGAAGGAGTCTTCCCCAGTAGCCCACGGTCACCCCCAAAATGACACCAATCAGCAGCACGCCTCCGGCCACGACCCAATAGGGAACGAAAATCCTCAAGAAACGGCTGAAGTAGAACTCGCGGGCACTGTCGTACTTCGATGCGATCAGGGCCATGTAGAACCCCGATACGAGAAAGAATATCTGCACCGCGTCTGGGGCGCGATGTGCCGGCCACGGCAGGAACGGCTGGGAGTGGGCTTCGACGACACAGAGCGCAAGGTAGAGGCGAAGAATACCCATCGTAACGTCCACCGTTCTGACGCGCCCTCCCACGCTCCTCAAGCTAATACTGCTTCCCGGAATCCGATTCCGGGCCAGTCTGGTCCGCAGGGCCACCTGGCTCCGCTGGGCTTCCTGGCTCCGCTGGGC
>CAYRKE010000026.1:32098-35248 GCA_964424695.1 uncultured Polyangiaceae bacterium | reverse complement strand
GGCTTCCTGGCTCCGCTGGGCTTCCTGGCTCCGCTGGGCTTCCTGGCTCCGCTGGGCTTCCTGGCTCCGCTGGATAACGTGGGAGCCGTGCGCTCGGTTCCCATCCTCTGGTGCCCTTCGTTCGGTGCCCTTCGTTCGGTGCCCTTCGTTCGGCGCATCGATTCCGAAGCACGACACGCGGCGCACCATCCCTCGAGGCCACTCCGGAGCGCCACCCTCGGCCCGGTGGAGACCAACGAAAGTGCGCTCGGATTCCCGGAAAGCGTGGCCGAACTCCAGCGTGCAGCAGCGGTCACGGACACTGTCGAAGCTCGAGACCACCAGGCGACACGAAGGTGGGCTGGGGAGTGCTGAGCAACGACGCGCGGCGCAGCCCGCCCACACGGATCTTGCAGCGCCAACGCAATTCGGCAGGTCCCAGTGACTCGGCTCGGGCCCACTCTCGGTCACGGCTTCGGGCGCCGCTCGGTGCAGCCAAGAACACCATGGGACACGCATGAGTGGTTCTTCGACGACCGAAGGATGTTCCCCCGCGAGCCCATTGGGCATGCTACGGTGTCGCCGTGGGTCACGAGCCCCACTCGGTTCCTGTTGGAGGTCCAACCTCAGTCATTGACCGCCAACGCGCCACACTGGTTGAATGACCGACCACATCTGGTACGGTGTCCGACTTCGTATCGGCGGCGTGAGGGCGTCGCCAGCGACGGAGATGGGGTGAAGTAGCGCGCCGCGCGCCAATTGGAGAACTGACATGGCTCAGCAGAAAGTCTGGTCCCTGGTTCTTGCTGCAGTGATGCTGCAGGCCTGCAGCTGCGATGACAGCGAAGGCGGTGGAGGCAACGCTGAAGCCGGTACGGCCGGCGCTTCTGGCAGTAACAGCGGTGCATCCGGCGGCGGACACAGTGCCTCGTCGGGCGGCAGGGCTGGCTCCACGTCGGGTGGCGGCGACTCGGGGGCTTCCGGAAGCAGCAACGAGGGCGGCGGCGCAGGCGACACCGGTGGCAGCGCAGGGCACACCGGCGGCGGCGCAGGTGACAACTCGGGAGGCACGGCTGGCAGCGGCGGGACCTCATCGACGTGCACGGACGGATGCCTGATCGATGGAGAGTGCTACGCGGACGGCGATGTTTCGAGCGACAGCGCCTGCTTGCACTGTAACCCGGCGCTCTCAGCCTCGAGTTGGACCAACCGCGACGGCGCCGCGTGTGACGACGGCAACGCCTGCACTTCGGACGACAGCTGTGACGAGGGGGAGTGCAGTGGCGCGCCGCGCGACTGCGACGATGGAGTATCCTGCAACGGCGCGGAGACCTGCAACGAAACGACCGGCGAGTGCGAGACGGGCACCTCGACGTGCGATGACGGTGAGCACTGTGACGTCGAAACGGACAGCTGCGCAGTGACTTGCTCGGGCTGCCTGATCGGCGCCACATGCTACGCCGAGGGGCAAACCAATCCCTCCAACACGTGCGAAATCTGTAACGTTACCACCAGCAACGCAGCTTGGAGCGCGAACGACGGAGCCCTGTGCGACAACGGGAACTACTGCGACGGCGTCGACACGTGCTCCGGAGGAGCGTGCTCCGTCAGCGCGGGCAACCCCTGCAGTAACGACGGAGCCTTCTGCAACGGCACCGAGACCTGCAGCGAGACCACAGACCAGTGCGTCAGCTCCGGAAACCCGTGCCACGATGACCAAGCCTACTGCAACGGCACCGAGAGCTGCGACGAGGCCGCGAACGAGTGCGTCCATTCCGGTAACCCCTGCTCGGACAACGGGACCTTCTGCGACGGCACCGAGAGCTGCAACGAGAACACGGACCAGTGCGTCAGCTCCGGAAACCCGTGCCACGATGACCAAGCCTACTGCAACGGCACCGAGAGCTGCGACGAGGCCGCGAACGAGTGCGTCCATTCCGGTAACCCCTGCTCGGACAACGGGACCTTCTGCGACGGCACCGAGACCTGCAACGAGGACACGGATCAATGCGTCAGCTCCGGTAACCCCTGCGGGGACGACGGAGCCTTCTGCAACGGCACCGAGACCTGCAGCGAGACCACGGACCAGTGCGTGCACTCGGGCAGCCCCTGCCCCGACGACCAAATCTTCTGCAATGGCGCCGAGAGCTGCAACGAGGGCAATGACCAGTGCGTGCACGGCGGCGATCCATGCGGCGACAACGGAACCTTCTGTGACGGCACCGAGAGCTGCGACGAAGATGCGAACCAGTGCGTCAGCTCTGGAAACCCCTGCCCTAACGACGGAGCCTACTGTAACGGCCAGGAAAGCTGCGATGAAGTCGCCGACGGGTGCGCCACGACCGGCAACCCCTGCCCCGATGACGGAGCCCACTGTAACGGCCAGGAAAGCTGCGACGAGAACGATGACCAGTGCTTGCACTCGGGCAACCCCTGCCCTAACGACGGAGCCTACTGTAACGGCCAGGAAAGCTGCGATGAAGTCGCCGACGGGTGCGCCACGACCGGCAACCCCTGCCCCGACAACGGGAACTTCTGTGACGGCGACGAAAGCTGCGACGAAGGCCTGAACCAGTGCTTGCACTCGGGCAACGCCTGCGACGACGGGGTGTTCTGCAACGGCGCAGAGACCTGCGACGAAGGCCTGAACCAGTGCGTCGGTTCGGTGAATCCGTGCGACGGTGAGACGCCCGAGTGCAACGAGTTCGTCAATCGGTGCTACGCCGAGGGTGGCCCCGTGGACGCGCCGTCCTGCAACGCGAGCGGCGATGTCGTGCAACATGACTCGATGGGCAACGAGATCCCGGTGGACGACTGCCATGACGGCGTCAGCGCTGGAGAAACCTGCGACGAAGGGAGCTGTCGTTGCCCGGACGGCTTTGCCGGTGCGCTCTGCGATCTGTGCCGCATTCACGTGGATGCTATCGGCGGCGACGACACCACCACCGACGCGAGCACGTGGGCCGGAGCCTATCAGACGGTTCAGGCTGCGCTCGACGCGGCCGAGGCCATCACGCTCGACCCGGCAAGCGACTTCACGGGCTGTGAGATCTGGGTGGCCACAGGAACGTACGTGCCGACCGACACGGACGACATGACCATCTCGTTCCAACTCCGACCAGGCGTCGACCTGTACGGCGGCTTCGCGGGCACCGAGCTTGCCCGCGGTGA
>CAYRKE010000026.1:29939-31998 GCA_964424695.1 uncultured Polyangiaceae bacterium | reverse complement strand
CGACGGCCGCGGCGCGGGCATGCACAATTACTCCGCCACGGTGAGCGTGACCAACTGTACCTTCTCGAACAACACCGCGGTCCGCAGCGACGGGAACGGTCGAGGCGGCGGGATGTTCAACTACTACGCCACAGTATCGGTCAGCGGCTCCACCTTCTCGGGCAACCACGCCAACGACGGCGGCGGAATGGGGAACTACTACTCGACGCCAACCGTCACCGACTGCACCTTCTCGGGCAACACTGCCGGCTTGCACGGGGGTGGTCTCTACTACGCCTTCACCGCCGACGGGGTAGTTGGGACGTCTCCCACGGTGACCCGGTGTACGTTCTCGGGCAACTCTGCGGAAGCCGGCGGGGGGCTCTTCGTGAATGCTGCAACCTCAGCAGCAGTGACCAACTGCGTGTTCTCGGGCAACGCCGCGGTTCCCAACTCCATCACCACGCCAAACCCTGCCGGACCGCAGGGCGGCGGGCTCTATCATGAGAACTCGACGCTGGCGGTAACGAACTGCACCTTTGCTAACAACACGGCGGCCGTGGGCACGGGCGGAGGCGTGTACGATGCATCAACCCCCGCTTCGACGCTCACCAACTCCATCCTGTGGGGCAACACGGCCCCGTCCAGCCCTGAGATCTTTGACAGCAACACGTCCCTGGCCGTGACGTACAGCGTCGTCGCAGGAGGCTACACGGGCACGGGGAACGTCTCGTCGGATCCGTTGTTCGTGAATGCCGCGACTGGCGATCTGCACCTGGGCCCCACCTCCCCCGCTATCGACGTCGGACTCGACAGCGCGGTTCCAGCAGGGGTCGCGACGGATCGGGATCGCCTCGGCCGGTTCGTGGACGGCAACGACGCAGACACGGTCGCAACCGTGGACATGGGCGCCTACGAGTGGCGCCAGTAGCCCGCCCTCGAGAACTCCACTAGCAGCGAGACTACTCCCGGGCCTGGCCGCATTGCGGCGCTTGGCCCGGGGTGGAGTCGCGTACCCTGGACGAAGCCGCACCGCCGTGGCGGAATCCCGTCAGGGCTTCAGGGCTTGACCAAGAGCGAGTCGCTGGTTTCGCGCGCCTCGACTCTGAGCCCGCTCATCTCTTCTGGGTCCCCAGAGCGGGCAGGTTGAACCGGGCCAGGAGCTCCTCGAGCGAGAGATCGAAACGAACATCGGTGACGCGCCAGCGTAGGTACTCGCGAGAGAGAACGAGCTCCACGGCAGTGTTGCCGTTCTTCACCGACGCCGTGAACTCCGATAAAGAGACGAAGTGCGTCTCGGTCTCCAGCTCGCGGCTCGGAGCGCTGGACGTGCCCGCCGCGGCAGGAGCAGGTGCGTCCTTGAGCCAGCTGGCAATGGTCTGGGGAGAAATGACCGAATCCACGAGGGGATCCATGGCCGTCCCGGCCACGGCCGCCCCGATCATCCCAAGAGAGGAGAGGCCAGACGGAACACTCCGCTCGATGCTGGAGCGAAGCCGCACCTTGGTGTTGGTCCGAACGCGGTCGAAGTCCACATACTTAGAGATCGCCTGCGCGTCCCCTGCCCGTGCAGCACTCTGGAGACCATGCAGCGTGAGGTAAGGGCCGCCGGCGAAGATCGCTCCCAAAACGACGCTTGCCGCAATCGAGCCCATCAGGAGACGTGACTTGGCCATCGAGCCTCCCATGATAGTGTGGGTTCACGATCCCTGAAAGCTCCGGCCGGCAAGACGGAACACCGACCGAGATGGCACGTCGCCGGCTTGGCAAGTCGAATTGCACTCTCCAGGGCACTCGCGGTCCGAACCGGACAAACCGCGAAGAGCGGTAACAAGGAGGTGCTGCACGTGTTTCCACTCAAGCTATGCATCGGACTGGTCTCGCTTCTAGCAACAGCCGCCTGCTCGTCGCAGGCCGAAACCGACTACCGAGGGGAGCCCCTGGCCACCGTGCGCGGCCGGGTCAGCAACCCGCTCGACCTCGCGCCCGAAGACGACCTCGTGGCAGCGGTTGCTTGGGTATCCTATGACGGCGAGGGAATGAAGGCCATCAGTTCTCCGGTCGCCGTCGAGGGGGCGTT
>CAYRKE010000026.1:22651-29839 GCA_964424695.1 uncultured Polyangiaceae bacterium | reverse complement strand
CCATCGAACGCTCTGCCCCCCAGGACTGGGTCCCCTGTGGTTCCTTGGGACTCTGCGTGGAACGCGTCGGAGGTTCCGAGCTCGACGCTCGGGAGTACGAGCTGTGCCTCAAGTACACCGATACCCCGGAGGTCTGCCGAATCTTCGAGGATCCCCAGGATGCAGAGGAAGAGGCGGAAACCTCTGCGTGCTGGGAGGCGGTGGGCGAGCGTGACCAGGCGCTGCAGGAGAGCGGCGCGAGCTGCCCGCGCAGTTTCGAGCCCGTCGAAAACCCCGGCGGATTCGATACCCCCATCACCCTCACACTGGGCGCTGGGCTTGCCGATTTCCATTTCTACGACCCGTGAGGGAAGGAGCCAGCCAGGCCACTGAGATGCCGGGAAGACCCCATGCGTGAGACCTCCGAAGCACGGCCCCAAGACGACCAGGGATCCAGCGGCACGGTCGACCAAGCCTACCGGCGCTATGGTTCGGCTGTGCTCCGTCGAGCCGCCACCCTTCTGGGCGACGAGGATCTGGCCTGGGAGGTCACGCACGAGGTCTTCCTGTCGCTCATCGAACGCCCTGATCAGTACCACGCCAGAAGCTCCCTGTTCACCTGGCTCTATAGCGCGACCACTCATCGCTGCCTGAATCGTCTCAGAAACGGCCGCAGTCGCGAGCGCATCCTGAAACACGCCGACGTGAGCGGCTCGCGGGGCTGGATGCCGAGTCCCGACATTCGGGTGGAACTCGAGCGGTGCCTCGAGCGGCTCTCTCCCGAGCTCGCAGAGGTGGCCATCTACTTCCATGTGGATCGCATGACCTACGACGAGATCGCCGCCGTCACCGGGTATTCCCGACGCAAGGTCGCGGGGTTGCTCCAGCAACTCCGTAAGCTAGGGGACCCAACAGAAGGTTCACCATGACTCACCCCGTCGCCCCCGTGGACAGCTGCCCTTCGGAGTTCTTCCTCGATAGGGTCGACGCTAACGAAGTGTCGACAGAAGCGCGGCTTCGCTTCGAGCGCCACTGTGAAAACTGCGCCGAGTGCCGCGCGCGGATGGAGGATCGTCAGCGGGCGAGGCGCCATTTCGACCTCGAGTCCCCTGCCAGGGCGCCACGCATCCTGCTCTCCCCCGGGGCGCCGCCCATTCCGTTCCCCCCTGGGTCTCCGCAAAACGCCCAGCCCCTGGCGCCCAGTGCTACGGCGCGCGCTCTCCCGCTGCGGAAGGTTCCAGCATGGGCGTGGCTCATTCCCGCCGCGGCGGCGCTCCTTCTGGTCGTTCTCAAGCCCGGCTCCGAAGTCCCTGGCGGCTTCGGAGCCGCTGGCCGAGCAAACCAGCAGGTCCCGGAGGACCCAGCAGTTCGAGCCAAAGGCGGATTTCGGCTCGGGTTCTTCGTTCGGCGCGGCAACAGCGTCTTTCGAGGGGGGCACGGCGAATCGCTCCGTCCTGGCGACGCCCTGCAATTCACCGTATCAGCCCCTCGCGCCGGATACTTGGCCGTGCTGAGCAGGGACGGCTCTGGTCAGTCGAGCGTGTACTACCCGGAAGGAAAACGAGCAGCGCCGGTCGAAGCTGGCGAACAGATCCTGCCTCAGAGCACCGTGCTCGACGATGTCCTGGGCCACGAGAAGCTCCACGCGGTGCTTTGTGAGCAGAGCTTCGAGCTCCAAAGCGTGCTCGAGCGCGTCGCGGAGGGCCGAGGAGCGCCCCTCGGCGGCCCTGGGTGTTCGGTAGACACCATCGAGATCGAGAAGGTGCCGCAATGAGGACCAGCCGCGCTGCGTCGTGGTGGCACGGGGGCCGCGCGAGCACAGTGACGGTGTGTCCATGAGGTTTTGCGTCGTCCTCTGCCTCCTGCTCCTGAGGATGCTCGTGGCACCTGTCGTGCATGCCACCGCACTCGAGCAGTTTGCTGTCTTCATCGGCAATAACCGAGGGGACTCGGACGATGTGCCGCTCAAGTACGCAGAGAGCGATGCCAGCCGGCTTCGCGACGCGCTCCAGGATGTCGGACGATTTCCCCCCGAAAACACCGTCCTCCTCCAGGGCAAATCGAGTGAGGAGGTGCAGCGGGTCCTGATCCGGGTAAACGACAGGGTCCGCTCCAGCGTCTCCCGCCCCAACGCCCGGGTCGTACTGTTCGTTTTCTATTCCGGTCACGCTGATGCATCAGCGCTGCACCTTTCCGGCAGCCACCTGGAGCTGGGTCTCCTTGAACAACTCGTGCGCTCGTCGGCCGCGAGTTTTCGGGTGCTCGTCCTGGATGCGTGCCGGTCGGGCGCGCTGACCCGAGTCAAGGGCGGGCGAGCAGCCCCACCCTTCCTCAATGCGGTCGCCCCCCAGCTGCCCGGAGAAGGCGTAGTGTTTCTGACGTCGAGCTCGGCGAACGAGGACGCCCAAGAGTCGGATGCCGTGCGCGGCTCGTTCTTCACCCACTACCTGCGCACGGGACTCCTCGGTCCAGCGGATCGCGACGGAAACGGCGAGGTCACCTTGGACGAGGCCTACCGCTACGCCTACGACAACACCCTGAGAGCCTCCTCGCGGAGCTTCGGAGGTCTCCAGCACCCGACCTATCGCTACGAGATCCGGGGGCAAGGGCGTGTTGTGCTGGCCTATTTGAACCGCGCGGACTCCACCCGGGGCAACCTCGAGTTTCCGCCGGGGCGGACCTATCTGCTCTTCGAGGGCAGCGAACAGGGAGATGTCGTGGGCGAGGTCCCTGCCCATGCCGAGCGCCGCGGCCTGAGCGTGCGCGTCGGAGACTACTTCGTCCGCGGGAGGGCAGTCGGCGCTCTCCTCGAGGGCACCGTGCACGTGGGTCCGAGCGGTCCGGTGTTCGTCTCCGATACAATGCTCAGGCGAGCCGACTACGCTCGTTTGGTGCGCAAGGGAGGCGGAGAGCAGAACCTCAGCCACGGTCCCCAAGCGGCCTATCTCTTCCGTACCCCTCTCCCCAACCACGAAGGGCTCTGCCATGGGGCAGCCATCGGCTACTCGTTCGTGCATCCCTCGATCGAATGGGGACCGCGCCTCTATTTCTGCCAAGGAGGCTACCGCTACCGAGAGATCGAGGCGTCCACCACCCAGGTCGCTGCCGAGATCGAAGGAGCCGTTGCCTGGGACCTGGCGCTCGTGACGCCCCGCATCCTCGCCATCGGAGGGATCTCACTCGACCACCAACGATTCGAAACCCGCGGTAGCGCGCCGGATCGCACGAGCTTCTCGGGCTACGTGGGTGCGGGCGCGGGCCTGACCGTGATGGCGTGGGCCGGGCTCTATGCCTTCACCGAGACGGTCGGGGAAGCACACTGGATGCCGCTGATGGATTCGGAAACCCGTAAGAGCCGCATCCGGGCCGTTGCTGCCTGCAAGCAGCTCTTCGGAGTTGGCAAATACTGGTGATCTACCGGGGATGGGGTACGTGGGCGCGATGCTCGAGGATGGGTGCGCTCCCCCAATCGAGGGCGAACCCGCCAACGCGCCCGCCAACGCGTAGACACGCGACTCGGTCGAGCGACAGGAGCCGTCGCCGCTCTGACTGCACCCGACCGCGCCGCCAAACATGAGACAGCAAACCAGTCTGCGAGTGGATGCCGCCGGCCGAGGTGCAGGCGTCACCTGGCTAGCGTTCCGAGCCGTGGGTTCGGTCACCGTCGTGCCGATCGTAGAGGAACTCGCCTTCCGCGGCTTCCTGTTGCGCCGGATTGTTGCTCGCGACTTCACCAGCGTTTCGCCCAAGACGGCGACCCCGGTTGCGATCATAATTTCGTCGCTCGTCTTCGGCGTGCTCCACCAGCGCTGGGTGATGGCGATGATCGCCGGCACCCTATTTGCTGTCGTTCAGATTCGAACGGGGCGGACACGGGACGCGATGGTCTCTCACGCATTCGCCAACCTGGTAATCGCTGGGTGGGTGCTGTTCACGCGTGACTTCAGCCACTGGGTTCTGTGAGGCTGTTCCCTGACTCACACGGCGAGGGTGGAGCCAGCACACGACGCGATTGGGACCTCGCCCGAGAAGACCCTGGGCGAGGATCGCGCTGGGGCTCGGCTCCGCCCGTCTCGACCGAGCGCGTCGGCGATGCTACGGCCAGTGTGCTTTGTCTCGCCCTTCCTCGCCCCTTTCCCCCGCCGAACCCTCGTGCCCCGTGCCACAGCGAAGTCGCGTGCGACCAACTGGAGAACGTCCCCACCCATGATGGTCACGGGGATCAGTGCTGCAGGGGTCGAAACCTGCCTGGACGTTCCGAGCCTCAAGCTGCTCTTGGACCTCGGTTGCTGCCCCCGAGCCGCCGTCCACCGCCCCATTGCCCTCATCAGCCACGGTCACCTGGACCACATCGGTGCCATCGCGCAGCATGCGGCGCGCCGTACCCTGATGGGCCTCGAGCCGGGCACGTATGTCGTTCCGCGCGCCATCGCGGCCGGGGTCGAGGGCCTGTTCAACGCCGCCGGCAGCTTGGACGGGCAAGCCATCGCGCGGCGCGTGGTGCCCCTCGAACCGGGCGAGACCTTTGACCTGGGCAAGCGGCGTTTCCTCCGAGCGTTCCCCACATTTCATCCTGTGCAGAGCCAAGGGTACACGGTGTTCGAGCAGCGAAAGAGTCTGCGCCCGTTGTACCAGCACCTGTCAGGGGCCGAGCTAGGCGAACTGCGACGTCGTGGCGTCGCCATCGAGGACGTCTTCGAGGTCCCGATCCTGTCCTTCACCGGGGATACGCGCATCGAAGCCCTGGAAGTGAACGAGGAGCTCAGTCGAACCGAGACCCTGGTCATCGAGACCACCTATCTGGATGGTCTCGTGCCGGTAGAGCAAGCCCGTCAGGTCGGCCACATCCACCTCGACGAGCTCGCCGCCCGCCTGCCGCTCCTACCCCAGCAGAGCCTCGCCTTCTATCACTTCTCGACGCGCTACGCCGCTGACCAGATCCGACGCATCCTGCACGAGCGGCTACCCGAGGACCTGCTCGCACGGACCCAGCTCATCGGCATCGACCCGGTCAGTCGTGCGGCGCCCCATCCCGCTGAGGGGGCGCGGCGATGAGCTGAGGGGCCCAGCCGGATTCGTCGGGGCATTCCGCCAGCGGGGGCGCCCCGGCCCTCCTCATCTTCGACGACCCCGGGAGGGACCACGCAATGGCCGCAGTCGCTCGGCCAGCTCGTTGTACGCCCGGCGCGAGATCTGACGCCGCACCTGGGTCAGTTCGTACCAGATCTCGGCTTCGTTCTCTTCGGCGCGCTCCAGCGCTCCCCAGTCCAGGGCGAGCTCCTCGTCCTCGGACGTCTTCCCCAAGATCCGGCCGCTGCCCTGCCCTGCCAGCCCCCGGAAAACGCCGCTTCCGAAGCGGTCATAGTAGAAGATGGTGTGAGCGGTGGACAGAGAGCCAGCCCACGGATAGCTGCGAAGCAGCCAGCCCGAGGCCAGCCGATCCAGGGCTTGCTCGAGCCGCTCTCGCTCGCGCTGGCTCTTGCTGGGTCTTCGTTCATCGAAGAACAGCGCTGTACCCAGAGCATCCCCCTCCACGGCCCAGAGCTCGCGCAGCCCGAACCGCTCCGGCTCCCGCGCCACTCGGGAACCGTGCGTGAGCTCGAACTGTCCCACGATGAAGGCTGCCACGTGCTCCGATTGCTCCTCCAGGAAACGCAGCGTCGCCAAGGCCTCATCGAAGGTCTCGGTAGGAAAATCGGTGAAACACATCACCTCGGCGGCGATGCCGGCGCGGGCGAGATTGCGCATGGCCCTCCCGGCCACCGCGGGTGTCACCCCCTTGTCGATCAGGGAAAGGACTCGCTTGTTTGCAGACTCCATACCCAGGCTACAAGCCACCGCCCCTCCCCGCCGGAGCCCCTCGCAGCGCTCGGGCGTGAGGAGCGCCTCAGGCCTCAGGTCGGTGCCCCAGCGGAGCTCGAGCCCGCTCGCCGCCAGCGCGTCAGCGAGCGTCTCCAGGGTCCTCGGTGCCACGGCGTCCTGCGAGAAGTAGAAGTACCGCGTGCCGTGCCGAGCGGAGAGCTCGCCCAAGTGCTGGACGACCGCCTCCACCGGGCGTTCCCGGTAGCGGGCCGTCCCGGTCGCGGTAAGACCATAGTGGCAGAAGGCGCAGCGGCCCCAGTAGCAGCCCCGGGTGGGATCGTACGGCAAGAGCAGTTGGGGTGACAGGTAGCGATCCAGGGGAAGCCCCTCGAAATCGGGTGCGGGCAGGGCCCGCAAATCGACGGTGGGGGGCCCGGGTACGAAGCCAGCGCCCGAAGACGCATCGGGGAGTACCAGATTCGGGATCCCGGACAGGGCTTCCGCGCTCCGGCGCCCCTCGGCAAGGGCTTGGCTCAGCGCCAGCAGGGTGTGCTCGCCCTCGAACACGACGGCGCTGTCGAATGGCCCGAGCGCCTGCCGTAGCGCCGCCCCCTGGAGCCGCAGCAGCACCTGAGTGATGGCCGGACCGCCTGCCACCAGATGGACATCGGGAAAGGCTCGCTTGAGCTTGAGGGCAAACGAGTAGGCGGGCACCAACTGGCCCGGAAAACACACAGAAATGCCGATGGCATCCACCCCCGCGCCCCGCAGATAGGGAACGAGCTCGCCCGTGAGATAGCCGTCGAAGGGATCCCGCTCGGGCGCCGCGTCCCGGACCATTTCTTGAGGAGTGGTCAGCGCCAACGGCGTTCGATAGGCAGTAAAGTCGAGCTGCAGGGGAGCGTAGGCAGCAGAAATGACGCGCAGGGCCGCACTCACGGTCGTGGTGGCGTCGGCGTACATGCCTGGCTCGAAGAACCGCTCGGGCTGACGGAGGATGTCGAGCGCCTCGCCGATGCCGCGCGGCACCGCGCGTGCGTCCTCCCACACCCGCCCCAGAATCAGTAGCTCCAACTGCGCACGATGATCGAGGGAACGGCGGCGTCGCAGAGCCCCCAAACGTTGCTCGATACGATCCGCGAGCTGGGTCAGGGGCTCCCGGCACAAGAGCGACAGAAACCCATCGAGGTTCGCGTCCACGGGCAGGACCTCGACGCCCTGCGGGCGCAGAAAACCCGACAAGGCGGGGATCGCAGCATACGGCGCCGTGGGGTCACAGGCCGGAGGAAAGACGAGAGCAAGTCTCACGAGCGTACTCGGGGCGGCACGGGAAAACCCATGTCAGGAGAAACCACGTCAGGAAGAACCACGTCAGGAAGAACCACGTCAGGAAGAACCACGTCAGGA
>CAYRKE010000026.1:9782-22551 GCA_964424695.1 uncultured Polyangiaceae bacterium | reverse complement strand
CCCGGCTATCCATGTGGGACAGTGGCGCCTCCCCGCGACCGGTAGCCAAGGCAGCAGTGAACGGTGACTCCTCGCCGCTCCTGACGGCCAGAGCGGAAGTGACACGATCCCGGCACATGCTACGAATAGGCAACCCCTTATCGACCGTTCGTTTCTTGAGGCCTGAATGCTTGACCAGAATCAGTATTTGCTCGCTCTTGCTGCAGCGCTCGTGATTGCTTGCGGCAACGACTCTTCTTCGGACAGCACCGGCTCGACCGGTGGCAGCGGCCTGACCGGCAGTGGGGGCGCGTCCGCGAGCGGCGGTGCGTCTGGCGGCAGTAGCCCGCTTCCCAGCGAGACCGCTGGCGACCCGCACTACCGCGTGGACCAGTTCGGCTATCTCCCCGCGGAAGAGAAGGTGGCGGTAGTCGGATGTGCAACCGCTGGGTTCAACGCTCCCGAGGACTTCGCCCCTGGCGGCACCCTCGAGGTTCGGACCTATCCCGAAGGCACCACGGTGTTCTCGGGCGCTCCGGCAGCCTGGAACGGGGGAAGGACCGACGAACTGGCTGGTGACAAGGGATGGTGGTTCGACTTCAGCAGCGTGACCACCCCTGGGGAATACGTTATCTACGATACGGAGCGGCAGCTTCGCTCGCACGTCTTTCGGATCGCCGACGATGTTTACGCTGACGTGTTGGTGCAGGCGATGCGAACCTACTACTACCAGCGTGAGGGCTTCGAGAAGGTGCAGCCCTATGCGGATGCCCGCTGGACCGACGGCTCTAGCCACCCCAATGATCTGAACGCCCGCTCGGTGTTCGACAAAGAGAATGCCGCAACCGAGCGGGACGTCTCCGGCGGCTGGATGGATGCCGGGGATCAGAACAAGTACGTGACGTTCCTGGATGGTGTGATCCCCATCCTGCTCTACGCGTACAGGAACTACCCCAACGTATTCACGGACGTCACAGGCATCCCCGAGAGTGGCAACGGCGTGCCGGACCTCCTCGACGAGCTCGACTGGGAGATGACGTGGCTCCTCAAGATGCAGGACGACGACGGCGGGGTATTCATCAAGTCGGGTTCGAGCAACACCGATGATCCGAGCCCGCCGAGCTCCGACACGCGGCCCCGCTACTACGGCAAGAAGTGTACGTCCTCATCCATCTCATTTGCCGGCATCGTCGCAGAGGCGGCGGTCACCTATCGCGAGGTGCCCGCCCTCTCGGGCAAGGTGGCGGCGATGACGTCCGCTGCAGAGCAGGCATGGTCGTGGTTCCTGAACCAGCCCACCCTGGATGAAGAGTGCGATCAGGGTGAGGTCAAGTCGGGTGATGCCGATCAGACGGCGTCCGCCCAGGAGGGCAACGCAGCCCGGGCAGCCTTCTGGCTCTGGCAGCTCACCGGAGCGTCCGAACACCACGACTATTTCCGCCTCAACTACACCAAGTTCGAGGGGATCTCGTCGACTTGGTGGGGTCCTTACCGGGCTCATGAGACCGATGTCGCGGCGCTCTACGCCACCCTACCCGACGCCGATGTGGCGGTGGCGGCGGACATTCGGGATTCGATTGCGGCGCAGGAAAGCAATTGCGGCGACTATTACGGATTCTCCGACAACCAGGCCCTGTATCGCGCCTACATGACGGATTCGGCTTTCCATTGGGGTTCCAACAACCCGCGGGCGACCGTGGGAACCCTGCTCTACCGAATGCTCGACCTCGGCTATAACGCCCAAAGCCACGATACGTACCGCAAACGCGCGCTACAACACCTCCACTGGCTCCATGGGGTGAATGCGCTCGGCAAGGTCTACCTCAGTAACATGGGGGAGTTCGGCGCCGAGGACTCGGTGTCCGAGTTCTTCCACACCTGGTTCGCCCACGGAACCGACTGGGACAGCGCGCTGACGAGCTCCAAGGGGCCGGCCCCCGGCTATCTGGTGGGTGGACCCAACACCACCTACGGCACGCAGGGTTGGGAGGACCCCGCGACGCAGACCATCAGCCCTCCTTATGGGCAGCCCGGAGAGAAGGCGTACAAGGACTTCAACGAGGGATGGCCGGAGGCTTCATACGCAGTAACGGAGAACGCCATCTACTACCAGGCGGCGTATGTGCGGCTGCTAGCCGCAGCGATCACTCACGGCAGCTAGCCCACCAGCCTTGGCCGGGGCTCCCGTCAATAGGGAGCCACCGCGCCGAGGAGCTTGGTGCCGGAAGCGTCGTAGACGGGTATCTTCACCCAGGGGAACTGGGGCTGCGACTGGGGCTCACTGGGCTCGAGTTCGCTGGGGAATTGGGTGTGAGCGCCGTAGGAGAAGTCGTTCGTCTTATCGAACGAGTAGTTCCAGGACTGGATCACGAAACGGCACGGCGCCGTCTCCTCCCCTGGACCGAGGTCCTCATTCTGCGTCCCAAGCGAGAACTCCAGGTAGCAGTTGGGGCCCAGATCCGTGTTCGGCGCACACCACTTCACCGGGTTCGTGTTCCCCCAGTTACAGCTGCCACTGGTCCATGGCGCCTGGTAGGGGGGATCCCCATCGGAAAGTTTATCGTTGGTGTAGTAGTAACGGAGCCGGTAGCTCTGCACGGTGCTGACCGACAGAGTCGAGCTCGACGCATTCCTGAGCACCACGTTGACGTAGAGGTAGTCCAAGTCGGGCCGGCCTCCGTCCACCACCGGCGCCCCGTCCCAGATGCCGCTGTGGTAGTAGACCTCGATGGGAGTCACCGAGCAGGCGCCTGTCTCGCAGATCCCGCTCCGGCAGTCGTATTCCGAGCCGCAGTCGGCCCCGGCGCCGCAGGGCGAGCACGTGGGGCCGCCGCAGTCCACGTCCACCTCGGCCTGGTTCATGGCTCCATCGGTGCACGTCGGGGCACTGCACGTGCCGCCATCGCAGACCAGACTCACGCAGTCCCTCTCCCCGTCGACACAGCTCTCACCGTCTTCGCACGGAGCGCACGTACCGCCGCCACAGTTCAGATCGGTCTCGTCCCCGTTCGTGGCCGTGTCATCGCAGCTCGGCGCCTGACACACCAGGGGTGATCCCGAGCAGATCTCGCTGATGCAGTCGTCGCCAGTGGCGCACCCCTCACCGGTATCGCACCTGGGACAGCTGCCGCCGCAGTCGACCCCAGTCTCGGTGCCCCCCTGGACTCCATCGAAGCACGGCCCGATTTCGCAGACACCCACTGTGCTGCAGAGGAGACCTTCTGGCTCGTCGCAGTCAGACGCGTCGGTGCAGCTCTGCCCGCTCCCGCAGCGCGGGCAGGCGGTGTCGCCACCGCAATCCTTACCACTCTCACTGCCGTTGCGGATTCCGTCCTCGCAACTGGGTGGCGCGCAGGCCCCGTCGCAGACGCCACTCTGGCAGTCTCCGCCGGTGCTGCAGGGGCTGCCGTCCGGGCATGGGGAACAGGGACCGCCGCAATCCGCGGCACTCTCTCCCTGATTTCGAATGTCGTCTTGGCACGTAGCTGCCACGCACGTGCCGGCATCTCCGCAGTTCAGGCTCAGGCAGCTCTCGTCGGCATCGCCGCAGGCCCGCCCCGTTGCGCAACCGGGGCACGAACCGCCGCAATCCTGATCCGTCTCGTCGCCATTCTTGACGGTATCGTCGCAGCGGGCTGGCAGGCACACCCGCCCGGCGTCACCGCTGGCGGAACACACCTTACTCTCGCAGTCGCCGTCGGTCGTGCAGGATGCGTCGACCTCACACTTCCCGCACGGCGACGTGCCGCCGCAGTCCGTTCCCCCCTCGCCTTGGTTCTGGACGTCGTCATTGCAGGTAGCCTCGGCACAGACGATCCCGCCCGAACAGTTCCGGCTGACGCACTCCTCGTTCTCGTCGCAGGCCTGACCTGCGGCACAGGCCGGGCAGTCTCCACCGCAATCGACGTCGGTTTCACTCCCGTTCTGCTGCTCATCGGCGCAGCCAGCGGAGATACACCGAAACACCCCGGTGTACGAGCTCGAATCGCAGAAGAGCTCGGGCTCCGCGCAGTCCAACGAGGACTCACAGATCTTGTTGGCCGTGCACCGGTCGCAGGTGCCCGTCCCCCCACAATCGACGTCGGTCTCGCTGCCGTTTCTGGCTCCGTCGTCGCACGCAGGTGCGGCACAGAACCCTGCGCTGCAAACCCCGCTCTCGCAGTCACTGGTCTCGGCACAGGGGCTACCATCCGGACACGAGTCGCACGCGGGCCCACCGCAATCCCTGGCCGTCTCATTGCCGTTTTTCTGATTGTCGTCGCAGGTGGCGTCGGCGCAGAGCGCGTCGGAGCATACGAGCGTAACGCAGTCATTGCCGACGCTGCACGGCTGTCCAATCCCGCACTGGCTGCAGGATCCGCCGCAATCGACGTCTGTCTCACTGCCGTTCTGGACGCCGTCGTTACACGCTGGCGCCTGGCACTCGTCGTCGGCGCAGACCCCGCTGACGCAATCGGATGCGATGGCGCAGGCACTGCCCGTGGGACACCCGGGGCAGTCGTCGCCTCCACAGTCCACGTCGGTTTCGGTACCGTTCTCCAGGTCGTCCGTGCAGTCCAAAATGGCGCAGGAACCGCGAAGACAGAGCGCCGTAGCGCAGTCAGCCCCGTCTTCGCACTGCTCGCCCGGATCGCAGAGACGCTCCGCGCAGACCGCCCCGCAGTCCACGTCAGCCTCGCCGCCGTTCTGGACGCCGTCGCTACACGTCGGGGTGGCACATCGCCCCGCTGCGCAGATGCCGCTCTGACACCCACCGCTCACCCGGCACGCCGATCCATCGGGGCACGGATCACAGACTCCTCCACAATCGACGTCCGTCTCCGCGGCATTCGCGACGCCGTCGAGACAGGTCGCGACCTGACAGACCTCGTCGAGGCACACGCCCGTGTCGCAATCCGCGGCAGCGACGCAACCCTCACCTGAACCGCACGCCCGGCAATCGGATCCGCCACAATCCGTACCGGTCTCGCTCTCGTCGAGTTCGCCGTTGTCACAGGTCTCCGCCTGGCACACCTCATCCTTGCAGAGCCCGCTCTGACAATCGCTGGATGCGCCGCACGCTTCGAGGATGGGACACGGCGCACAGGCGCCACCGCAGTCCTCGCCGGTCTCCTCGGAATCGACGACACCGTTACTGCACGTCGCCCCCCGGCACACGCCATCGAGACAGCTCTCCTCGGCGCAGTCGGCATCCTCGGCACAGCCGCTGCCGTTGGGACAGGCGCGGCAGTCCTCTCCGCCGCAGTCCTTGTCCGTTTCATCCTCGTCCAGGTCACCATTCGTGCAGTGGTCCACCGACGGCTGGCATTCTCCTTCGACACAGGACTCACTCGCGCAGTCGCCATCGTCGACGCACGCGTCACCGTCCGGGCAGGGCGCGCAAATCGGGCCACCGCAGTCGACATCGGTCTCGTCACCGTTCTCCTCCGCGTCGGAGCAACCAGCGGCCGTACACACCCCCGCCTTGCAAGACCGGTTCACACAGTCCGAGCTATCCGAGCAGAGTCGACCTGCAGCGCAAGGGATGCATCCGTCACCTCCGCAATCCACGTCCGACTCGTCCTCGTCGATCGCGTTGTTGGTACAATGATCTCCTTGACAGGTACTCGCGATACACGAATCGTTGGAGCAGTCGTGATCGGCGTCACAACGCTCACCGAGCCCGCAAGGCGCGCAGGTGGGCCCGCCACAATCCACGTCGGTCTCGTCGCCGTTGCGCTGCCCGTCGTCGCAGGCTGCCGGGCTCCCGCTAACCCCCTCTCGGGTGCAGCCTCCGGGCAATAACATCGCCCACACGCTACCCGCCACCAACAGCGAACCAAGCCTGCGCACAACCATGTATCCAGTATCTACTGGATCATGGCCAAAACACCCAAGGAACCGCCCGGATTCCTCGCTCAAGCGTGTGCTTCTCGCGGTGCAACGCACACAGGTCGCCCCAACGGATCTCGCTAGTCCGAGAAGAGTAATGCGCCTTCACTGGAGGCTGCCGCTGTCAACGCACAATTCCTGGGGATCACGCCAGATCCTTGACAGCCGGTCCACATCGAAGGCCGACCCGTGGTGGGCCCTTCCCAGTTCTGTACGGACCGTCACAGAGGCACTCCGCACTCGAGACGCCTCGGGAATTGCCGCGCTCCCGAACGCCCTCAAGCCGGCACTTTCGTCTTCGCCAGCCTGATGTACGCCTTGTACTTGGCGAGGTCCTGATCGAGCTTGGCTTTGGTCTTGCCAAAGGTGTCCAAGGTCGCCTCATCGTACCCGGCAATGTCCTTCTTCAACTCCTTCTGGAGTGCGACGATATCCTTGATGACCTTGTCGTAGGCCGCCTTGCCTTTCGGCGGGACCTTGCTGGCCTTGGCCGTTATCGCAGCAAGATCCTTGTTCAAGGCGGCGTAGCGTGCTCTCGCCTCACTCTTGTAGGCCTCGCGGGCGCGAACCAACGCCTTCTCCGTTTCCTTTTCCGCGTCGTCCAGATCCGCTTGGGCTTTGGTGGCCGCTTCTTCGGCGGCAGCCTTTGCCTTGGAGGCAGCAGCGTCGACCTCTGACTTCAGCGTTTGGACCTCTTTCTCGAGGGCGGCAACGCGCTCCTTGCTCTTCGCCTCGAGTTGAGCCACTCGCTCGTCGGCTTCGCGTCGAACCTTTTCTAATGCCTTCTGGTGCTCGGCATCGTCACACCCCGTCAGCGCAAGCACCAGAGCGGACGCGCCCAAACAACGCAGCCAGCACGCCAAGGTCCCCAGACTGGAAGGATTCGCCATAGCAATGAGGATACGCCCGAACCCTGAACCTTAACCAGGCCCTCGCAAGGTGGACCGCAGAGACTTCGAGGGGACCGGCTGTCGACGGCTAGTCCATGCGAGGGGCTCCTCGCGACCGCCCTGCCGCTACGCGTGTCGGCCGTCCTCGTGACCGAATTCGAACAATCCTCGGGCGGCCGTGTGTTCGCGGTGTGATTTCTGGACGCCACACAACAATGATGGGAAATGGCGTTCAGTCCCAGCGATGCACCGCGAGCCCGGCCCCGAGCAGAGAGCGTCCTCCCTCGAATCGACTGCTGCGCACCTGGTTCCGATGGAGTGCCGCCGAGTCACGCCGCCCCGTGGTTACCTCGTCCCGAGAACGATTCATCGGGGCGGCGCGTGGCGACGCCTGGCTGCGACGCTTCTCCTCACTCCAGGCGCTGCCCTGGCGGTGCTTGCCTGTGCCTCGGGCGATCTCGACGGCGCGGCGGGTTCCGGGCTCGGCATGCCCGCCCCGGGCGGGGTCCGTCCGTCGTCTCCCCCCACCATCATTCGTCCCCCGGCAGAGGCCCCCCGAGGCCCCAGCGACGACGCCAGTTCGGAGCTGACACTACTCCGGTGCGAAAGCCGCGGCTCCCCGTCGCCGCCCACCTCGGCAGCCCGCAACCTCTCCCCGCAAGAAGATCCTGAGGCAGATCCGTACTCTTCCACCCCGCTGAGTTACGAACGCGTGGTGGACGTCCAGCGCACCCCGCTATCCGGGAAAGAGGCGGCCAAGAGGCTCGAACGTGCGTATCGGAGGCTCATCGGTCGACGGCCAAGCCGTGAGACGATCGAGCTCTTGACCGCGCACTGGGCCCACGAAACCAACCAAGGTGCCTCGATGCTCAACTACAACTTTGGAGGCATCAAAGGCGTCGGCCCCGATGGCGCCTACGTAGTCACACGGACCCGTGAAGGGGCCGGAGCACGCACGCGCAGCAAAAATCACCGATTCCGTGCCTACGCCGACGCGACCGACGGCGCCCTGGACTACCTCTCCCTCCTTCGGCGACTCTATCGCCCCGCCCTGGAGGCCGCCGCGCTTGGGGACGCGACGGGCTTCGTCGAGGGGCTCAAAGCCGGCGGTTACTTCTCTGGCGACGAGACAGTGTACTTGAAGAAGGTGACGACCTTCATGGGTTTCGCGCGGGAGTGGGGTCTCGAAGCCCTGGGCCCGTCGGGGATCTCGCCGCGCCACCGGGCCAGCCGCCCCCCGACTGGAACGAGCTCCTGAGCCAGCTACGCTCCACCGCGCCGCTCCGGCAGCATCAATGACGCGCCGCTCCGAGCCAGCAATAGCGTCGCGTGCACACAGCCCCTGCACATGCGTGAAGGAGCAGACCGCCATCCTGGTTGAGCGAGCCAGCAGCCCCCCCCCGCAGCGTGTGCCGCTAGAATGATCTGAGCGTTGCGCAAGCGCCCTGCAAGCCGCCCTCTGAATCAGAGGGCGGCCAGGATGACGGAAATGGCGACCAGGCCCATCACCACGCCGACTGTCGCTCCGGCGGCTCCCCAACGGTAGAAAGCCTTGGTGGGCTCCCGAAAAGCCTCGGTGGAATAGACGTGGTTGGCTCGGGCCTGATAGGCGGCAATCTCCGCCTGAAGGAGTTCGCTCGCGTGTGCTGATAGTGCACCATCGAGCAGATTCGTCGCGCCGCAGTACTGGCAGACGATCTCGGGAGCATTCACCTTCGGCAGATCGCCACCACAGCTCCGGCAGCGTATCGAGAGCCCGGCTGCCCGCGGAGGCCTGGCCCGAAGAAGCGGCTGCACCGACCTTCGATACCCACGCGACATGCCCAGATAGCCGCTGAGATACCCGAAAAACACGGCCAAAGACACGGCCATCGACATCCCGTAGCTGTGTGCCTCTGCGGGCGCCGACTGCTTCAAGGCCTGCAAGGTGCTGACGGTCTGCACCACGGTCACCCCAACCGTGACAGACAACACGGCGAATGCGGGAAGCCACGCGCGCCTCAGCATTCCGACGACGCGAAGGGGCGCCTCGTCGGCCTGGCGGGCTTGGCTGAGCTGCAGCAGGCGAAACTGGAGGTACCGAACCCGCTCGGCGGCGTCAGCCGGCAGCGGCTCAGTCCGGTGACAGTACCCACAGGCGAGCCCGAGGTTGGAATGCAGGTGGGGTCCGGTGACTAGCTGCATGGGCGCCCCACAGTTCCCGCAAGGCATTGGAACCCCGACGCTCCCATCGGCGCTCGAACCCAGCGCGGACATGGGTGACGCCCACGGCGCGGGTGGAACCTGAGGGATTCCTGGCATGCTGGGTTGCATGACCCCTCACATACCTACTTCCTGGGAGCCAGTCGACCAGTTCCGTGGTGCCCCGGACCTGAGCGCGGATTGGTCCCACCCCAGCGCCGCAAATATCCGAATTTATTAATTACATTGCAGGAGCTACCTGGTACGCGACGCTCTCGCACTCCGGCACGAGTACTTGCCGACCATCGTACGGGTGGACTTCGTCGTTCTGTGCGCGGTCGCTGCCACAGACGCTCGTGTCAGCCATACCCGGAGGCCAAACCGAGCGCGCGCTCGGTGAGGGCGGAGGGGGGAATCACCCGCTGCGAGGGGCAAACGTCGTGGCGATCGCGTCCAGCACCTCGCCTGCGGTGGGCTGTTCTCCCTTGGTTCGGGCAAATACGGCGTCCAGTACGGCAATGTAGCTCTCTCCAAGTGTGGTCGTCACTGTCCCGGCGGTCGCTGCCGCGATCGCGCCCCCAACCAAGGTTCCGCCGCCCGGAATCAACTTCAACAGTCCGGTGACCATGGCTCGACCGGACAGGACTGCCGCGGCGCCGCCAACCGTCGATGCCACGACGCTGGTCAGAAAGCCCTCTGAGACATCGAGACCATAGGTGGCAGTGATTCCCGTGATCATGCCCAGCTGAATGGGAATCAGAAGCGCGGCATCCGCGAAGGGAATCGGTGCCGCTGCTACGGCCATTGCCGAGACTGCAGCGGCAGCCACGACCAAATGAGCCTTCTTGCGCTTCATCGCAACGTCCACCTTCTGCGCAGCCACAAACGCTCTTCTCTGGCCCTCTGGAATGAGATCGGCGGTTGCTTCGACGAGCTCAACCAAGCCCATGGGAGGAAGCTTGTGTCCGTCGTCGAGCGCCTCGGGAATCGAGCGCACCCGAATCACATTCGCGGCTTGGGGAAGAAGGCGCTGGACCTCGGCTCGAAACCCATGATCGGCTCGTGCCTTCGTGACCACAGCCAATACCGGCATGAAGTCTGCAAGCATTTCGACCAGGGATACCTCCGCCTGTTCTACGCGACGAAGATCCTCCGACAGACACACCCACGCAACGTGAATATGCCGGCGGGGATCCGCTTCGCGCTTGCGCTCGGAAACGAACGCCCTGAGCTGAGCCAGGGTGGCTGCAAAGTCCGCGATCTCGAGCCCCCTGGTGTCGAAGATGGTCAGCGGAATCCCAGGTTTGTTGACCTCGCGCGTATCCAGGGTAACGGGACGCCCTTGCCCGGTGGTCGCGAACTGGCCCTGAAAGACGCCGTTGATCAAGGTGCTCTTGCCGACCCCCGTGCGACCTGCAAGCAAAACGTTCGCGTGGCCTCGTTCTCGCATGGCTTCCTCGACCGCATTCTTCACGGCATCAGCAAGGGTGAACTCGTTCATCTACGCATCTCCTGAGTCAGGGCGGCCCGTCCAATGCTCTGCTCTGCCGCGAAGCTTGCCCCGATTCGCGCGTGCCGTCCATCAGGCCAGCACCATCAGGCCAGCACCATCAGGCCAGCCTCGCTTTCACGCTCTTGGCTCCGGCGGCGCTGGGCTTGAATCGGATCCGCAGGAGGCGCGAACGCGACAAGGAATGATGGTGGACGTGCGTGCGGAGCGGGCCGTGCATCGCTCCCGATCGGTAGTCCTGGGCTCGCCCGGCATCGGAGGGGTGCAGCCGGTTCTTGCGGTTCGAAGGCCCTTGGCCTCGGCGTGGGAGGTTGCTGGCTCGACCCCGGGGTCTTCGGCCAGCGAGTGGAGTGACCCAGACGCCTCGGAGGTTTGTGGAGGCGTCATTCGCTGCTACGCCAGTCCCTCGAAAACCAAGATGGATTCCCCTCGACTCTCCGCCACCCATTGGCGAACACCACGGCCATGACGCGAGATCATCGCATCCGAACAATCGCGTTTGGCATTGCGGTCGCTCTGCTTCCGCCGGCTCGCGCGGCTGCGCAGCTCGCGACTGTCGGCATAACCGTGGACCGAGACGCCGGTGCAGAAGTGTGTCCGGACCGGATTGCGGTAGAGAAGGAGCTTCACACCCTCTTTCCGGAGATGGCGCCTCGGTTTACCCTCGACCCAGCCGACGCGGCGCTCCGGGCTGTGATCGCGATTCGCCGGACCTCCGCTGGCTACGAGGCCATCGTGCAGTTCTCCGGGATGCGCTCGGGGCAGCGCCAGCTCTTGGACCATTCTGACGACTGTGGCGGCCTAGCGAAGGCGCTGTCCGTGGCCGTGGTTCTGATGGCGGAGGCTGCGCCCGAGCCAGCAAGCCTCGAGCCGCAACCAGCGCTGCCACCAGCCGGGCAACAGAAACCTCCATCGACGGTGATGCCCGCGAGGAGGGCCGAGGAACAATCGGTCTCGGTCCCTTCAGATCGGGCAGACAACCGAGGGGACACCCGGGCGCTGGTTGAGCCAGCACCATTGGAGGTCGGTGCCCTGGCGGGCGTGGGCATGTTTCGGACCCCGGGCTATGGCGGCTACCTGGGAGCGGGCCTGGTGGTCGCTCGCAGGTTCGAGGTCCGGTTGCGGGGGCTTGCCATGACATCGCACTCGGAATCAGGGGGAGGCGCCGTGGACGTCTCGCTCTACGGCGGGCTGCTGGCAGGGTGCTGGAGAGTTCAGGCCGCTCAGTGGCTCTGGTTCACGCCCTGCGTCGAGGCGGGCCTCGGCAGGCAGAGAGGAGTTGCAGACGGCTACGATCAGAACTGGTCAGTCTCCTCACCCTGGCGCGCAGCCGGCGTTGGGCTCGGGGCCGAGGTCGAGCCGCTTCAGTGGTTTCGCCTGATGCTGGGTGCGGGGCTTCTGGCGGCCGTGCACCGTCAAACCTTCTCCGTGCTCGAAGTGGGGCCGGTTCAGAAGCAGCCGCCCGCGGGCCTATACGCCTGGTTGGGTGCAGGCTTTCCAATGTTTCGGAACGAGAATCGAGCAACCCGTTGATCGCGCGCGCTGTCTCGCTCCATTCACACAGGGTGGAATGAAGTTCGAAGCCATCTACCGCGAAAACTTCAGCCGCGTCTGGCGCACCGTGCGGCGGCTGGGCATTGCGGAGAAGGACGCGCTGGACGTGGCCCAGGAGGTGTTCATGGTGGCCTATCGGCGGCGGAACGATTACGACCCCCGGGCCGCCATGTCGACATGGCTGTATGGGATCGCCTACCGGGTGGTGGCTGACTGCAGACGGAAGGCTAGCGCGCGGTTCGAGGTGTTGGGCGAAGGCGAGCAGAGTCCGATCTTGGCGGACTGGGATCCCTCGCAACAGCTCGAGCATCGTGAGAGGCTGCGGCTGCTGGAACTCGTGCTCGACTCGCTCCCCTTCGAGCAGCGGGCAGTGATCACGATGTTCGAAATGGAAGGCCTTTCCGGCGAGGAGATAGCCGCCGCCTTGGGTGTCCCTGTGGGTACGGTGCGCTCGCGGCTGCGTCTGGCCCGGATGGCCTTCGCGGAATCTGCCGCAGGGTGGTCCCAGCACGGTCAACCTCCCAAAGCAATCGGAGGGCTCTGATGACGGATCCCGAACGATGGCTTGACGGAGCTGCGGGGCAGGAGCTGCTCGAGCGGGAACTCATGTCTACTGGCGCGGAGATGAGCCCCCCAGAAGGAGCCGTCGATGTCCTTTGGAAACGCCTCGGCGCGTCGCTGGGCCAGGGCTTTGGGGAAGTCGATTTCTCTTCGGATGCCGGGAGCCCGGTGCAGCCTCCCGATCCCAGCGCCGGGACTGGTGCCGCCGGGACTGGTGCCGCCG
>CAYRKE010000026.1:0-9682 GCA_964424695.1 uncultured Polyangiaceae bacterium | reverse complement strand
TCGGCGCGAACGCTGTCAACGCTGCCGGCAGCGCCGGGGCTGATGGCAACAGCGGAGGCAACAGCGGAGGCAACAGCGGAGGCAACAGCGGAGGCAACGATGGGGGCAACGATGGGGGCAACCGCGGCGGTGACGGCGGGGAAGAGCCCAACACTGGCGAAGAGCAGCTGGTTGTCACGCTGCAAGGGTCCGAGGGCCTCGCGGCGGAGGCGTCCGCTCGGGTGACGCTCTACGGCTACAATGCCCTTGTCGCCGATGTATCGGCGACCGTGATTGCGGAAACAACGAGTCCCGTCTCCGAACTTCCGGCGCACGTCACCTTGGAGCTACCCGAGGACCCCGTGAGCCTCATTAAGCCTATCTCGCCACAGGAGGGAGAGGATCGTTACTATCTCTCCGTCATCGTGTATCAGCAGGATTCTGGGTACCAATGTGCTGGGGACCTCCTGCCCACCAATGCGTACTACGACGGTCCATCCGCAAAGTCACCGCTGACCGTGCCGACCACGGTCCCGCTGGAGGCTACGACCGTCTCCGAGACGGGGTGCCCTGGAGCCGAGCTTCTCACGGTACGACTCGAAGGCGACGAAACCATCGAGAGCGGAGCCACAGCTCGGGTCAGGCTCTACGGCTTCGATGCCGGTTTCGCCGATACTGCGGCGACCGTGATTGCGGAAACCACGAGTCCAGTCTCCGAGCTTCCGGCGGACGTCACCTTACAGCTGCCCGAAGACCCCGCGAGCCTTATTGAGCCTCGCTCGGGAGAGGAGGGAAGCGATCGTTACTATCTCTCCGTCATCGTGTACCAGCAGAATTCTGGGTACCAATGTGCTGGGGACCTCCTGCCCACCAATGCGTACTACGACGGTCCATCCGCGACGTCACCGCTGACCGTGCGGACGACGGTCCCGCTCCAGGCTACAACCATCTCCGAGCCTGGGTGCGGCACATAGTCTTCCGGATAAGGAACGGACTACCGAAGCCGGGCCTGAGCGAGTAGTGCGCGAAGTTACCTCGCGGCGCCTCGAGCTCGATATGAGGACGCATCAACACTGTACTTGTTTCAGCAGTTGGTCGCGGATTGTCACCCGGATACAAATCATCGCCCCTCAGACAGGCCTCCCCGGAGGCGCGCCTTGGTCAACGTGGTGTTTCCGCTCACGCGCGTCGTCGAGGACTTGGCGCACCTTCTGACCAAGCTGCCGCGAGGTGAAGGGCTTGCCGATGAACTGCAGCTTTTCCGAGGCAAGCCCGTGGCGCACGAACGTATCCTCGGTATAGCCAGAACAGTACAGCACCGGAACCTCTGGAAAGAGCTCCTGGACGCAGCGGCTCAACTCGCGCCCGCTCATCCCTGGCATGACGAGGTCCGTGAGGAGTAGGTCGATGGACGGGCGATCTGCCTTAAGCAGTCGGAGCGCACTCATACCGCCGTCCGCGACGAACAACCGATACCCGAGCCGCCTCAGCATGTTCGCGGTCAACTGGCGCAGGCTGTCGTTGTCCTCGACGAGGAGGATGGTCTCCGTGCCATGCAGCATCTCCATGGCCTTCGCTGCGTTCTCGATGGGCTGCGCGGGCACGTCGACTCGAGGCAGATAGATCTTGAACGTGGTGCCGAGCCCGAGCTCCGAATAGGTCTCAATCGTCCCGCCCGCCTGTTTGACCACCCCAAATTCCCGTCGATCGAGGCCATCGAGACCCAACTCGACATTGCCGACGATTACGGTCAATAGGTTGTTGAAGTCGTGTGCAACGCCACCCGCGAGGCGCCCAATGGCCTCCATCTTGAGCGCCTGACCAAGTTGTTCTTGAAGCTTGGACCGTTCGCGCTCCGCCTGCTTGCGTTCGCTGACATCCTGCAAGGTGCCCGCAATGTAGAGGAGGCTTCCACTGTCGTCACGGACAGCGGCCATGGTCGTCTCGAAGTACCTGTCGGACGCGCGAGAGGGTTCGTGCCCACGGAACTCGAGCGTGATGGGGTGATGGCTCTCGGCAACCGCGCGGAGGGCCGCGGAGACTCGTTCTCGATCGTCTGGCGCAGCCCCCTCCAGCCAATTGGCAGGTCCGGGCGGACCTGAAGCAGGATCCTGCCCAAGCAGGTGATACATCTGCTTCGAGTAGAACAAGGCATTGGTGGTTGGATTGAACTCCCAGCCTCCAATCTTGGCCTGCGCTTGGGCGCGCTCGAGTCGCGATTCGCTCAACCGCAGTGCGTGCTCGATGAGGATACGTTCGGTGATGTCCTGGGTGGTGCCGGTCATCCGCAGCGGCCGACCGCGGTCGTCGAGTTCCGGAACCATGGTCACCTCGAAGTGGCGAGGTTCGCCCATGCTCGGGTCACTGCGATGGACGCAGCGATAGGGTTGCCCGCTTTCGAGGGCTCGGCGGGGCCCCTCGGCCAGCGCAGTGCGATCATCGGGGTGGACGCCGCGGAGATACTCATCGAGTGGTGGCACACCCAGCCCGGGATCGCGCCCGAAGAGCACGAACATCTGCTTGGACCAATAGACAGGCTCCAGGTTCGGTCCGAGTTCCCAGTTTCCGATTCTTGCCTGCGCTTGAGCTATCTCGAAGCGACTCTGACCAAGCTTGAGCGCCTCTTCGTTGAGCTTACGTTCCGTAACATCCTGGAGCGTGCCAACTTGTCGCAAAAACCTACCGGCCTCATCGAATTGTGGGGCCATGCTGGCTTCGAAATAGCGCAGCGGGCCAAACTCCGTATTGCTCCGACAAATGACTCGAACGACCTTGCCCGTATCTGCTGCGCGATGTTGCGCAGCAATCAGCGTCTCGCGATCCCGTGGATCGAACCGCTCGAGGATCGCGGCATTGCTCGGAAACGACTGGGCGGGATCGAACCCAAGGAGCGGAAACATCTGCTCGGACCAGTAGCGGTCGTTGGGGTCACGTCCTTGTTCCCAGCTGCAGATCTGTGCTTGCGTCTGCGCGGTCAATAGCCGCGCTTCATTCAGGCGAAGCTCGGTCTCGACGCGCTTTCGCTCGCTGATGTCCGTCAATACCCAAACCCAACCACCGTCCGAGTGCTCGGGGAAGAGCAGGCGCCCCCGCGCGCTTCCCCAGAAGGTCTCCCCGTTTTTGCGGCGCATTACCACATCGGTCTGATAGGTACCCCCGCCCATGACGACTGAAGTACTCTCGCGCCGTACGCGCTCGAGCTCTGTCGCATCGTCGAAGCAGTCCGACAACGGCATCGCGCGAGCTTCCGCGAGGCTATAGCCAAACGTCGTCACGAATGCGCGATTGATCCAGACAATCCGATGGTTCTGAACCAACCCGATTGCCGTCGGCAAAGCGTCGAGGATGCCCCGCTCTTCCTCGGCCAGGTGCTGGTAGTACTCGACAGGCGCACCGGCAGCGTCCGGCGAGGAGCCGGCCTCGAGGGTCATTCCCAAGTACAGTGAGGGTGGCATCGTGTTAACGATCGATGCGCCTCCAGTCGCGTCAGTCGGACATCGAGGCTAACGGTTCACCCTCGGGGAATCAAGGTTCGAGCCTGGCCATGGACGAGGCTTGCGGCAGCGCGTGGTGACATCGCGAAACTTCAGGGCGATTGTGCCCATTCCTAGGGACCACGAAGGGGGGCCACCGTTGGTCTGTTCGTGGGGACCACGAAGGGGGCGACCACAGAAGATTCCGCCTCATGCGCTGCGCCGCGATCGCCAGCTGGATGACAGCGCCCGCCTCGGTACGCTAGCGCCAGCGCACCTGCTGAGGAGTCGTGTACTCACGAAAGCCGGTACCGAGCTGGCCGTAGTCGTTGTCACCCCAGCATTGCGCGGTTCCGTCCGCTCGAAGCGCACACAAGTGCCCGGCCCCAGCAACCAGCCCCACCGCGTCGTCGACGCCAGGGACGGCGACCGGGACCGGGCTCCGGAGCTCCGGATCACCGTAGAGTTCGAAGAATGAGGGGCCGCCCCACCACACCACGGAACCGTCCTCGCGAACTGCAGCAGTTTGGCGGAGCCCAGCCGCTATGGCGATGGGGCTTTCCAGCTCCACGACGGCAACTGGAGTCGTGGAGAAGCTAGCCGAGATCGAGCCGCCACCGAGTTGGCCATATTCCGCGCTCCCCCAGCATGTCACCGAGCCATCCCGGCGTATTGCACAGGTGTGGAAACCGCCGGCGGCCAAGGCAGTGGCGTCCGCCAATCCCGAGACCGGCACGGGCGTTAGGCTGCTGGTCGTCGAGCCGTCACCGAGCTGCCCCAACACATTGGAGCCCCAACATGACACTGTGCCAGTTTCCCGGAGTGCGCAGCTGTGCATTGTGCCTGCAACGATGCCGGTGGCGTCGGTCAGCCCTTGCACGCCGACGGGCACCGAGCTCGACACGCCAAGTCCATCACCCAGCTGGCCCGCAGTTCCATCGCCCCAACAGACGACGCTGCCGTCCTCTCGGAGAGCGCAGCTGTGACGGACGCCAGCAGCGAGAGCGGTACTCTGCGCAAGACCCGAGACGGGCACGAGAGTGGCACTATTCTCAGCGCCGCCGTTCCCCAACTGGCCGAATTCGTTGTTTCCCCAGCAGCCGACGCTGCCCTCAGCGCTGAGCGCGCACGTGTGATCCCCGCCTGCAGCCAGGGCCCGTGCCCCGGTGACCCCGAGAACTGTGACCGGGACAAACGAGGACGGGCTCGAAACGGTGCCATTGCCGAGCTGGCCATCATGGGCAGCTCCCCAGCAGGCTATGGATCCGTCTGCGTCGAGCGCGCACGTGTGGCGTGGACCCGCCGCCAGAGCGGTCGCACCACTGAGCTCCCATACCGGACTCGGAATGGGGTTATAGAGGCTGGTCACGCCGTTGCCGAGCTGACCCCTGAGGTTCCATCCCCAGCAAGCGACTGCTCCGGTCTCGAGAACCGCGCAGGCATGGTCGTCACCCGCGCCGAGGGCGACAGCGGGCGGAAGCTCGGCGACGCTGACCGGAACGTTGCTCGAGCTCAAGGAACCGTCTTCCGCTCGAGTCGTGAAGCTGCCCCAGCAGGAGACGGCTCCACTCTCGCTGAGCGTGCAGGCACGGTCCGGTCCGACCGCAAGGGCAACAGCGTCAGCGAGCCCAGAAACGCTGACGAGCAGAGTACTCCAGCTGCTCTCAGAACCAGCGCCAAGCTGGCCGTCGGAGTTGCTGCCCCAGCAGGAGACCGTGCCCGCGCTGCGGAGTGCGCAAGAATAGTAGGCGCCCACACCAACGGCCACGGCATCGGTCAGCCCGGGTACGGCCGAGGGGACGCCGGTGTCTTCGTCTTGGGTGCCATTGCCGAGCTCACCGTAGATGTTGCTGCCCCAGCACACGACCGAGCCCGTGGTACCGAGCGCGCACGCATGATGGCTTCCATTGGCGAGCGCGGTGACGGGGACGAGGTCACGGACCGCGACGGGGACAGTGCTGGATGCGGTAGCTGCGCCAGTCCCCAGGGGGCCATGGCCCCAGCAGAGCGCCGAACCACTCCGTTCCAGAGCACAGGTGTGACGGTCGCCAGCAGAAACGAGGAGCGTATCCGTCAGACCGGGAACGACCACCGGGGAGGAGTCGAGAGCTCCCCCCGCCCCTTCGCCCAGCTCCCCCTCAGAGTTGCTACCCCAGCAGACGACCGTTCCATCCCGGCGAACACCGCAGGTATGGCCCCACCAAGCCGAGAGTTGCACGGCGTCCTCCACCCCTGCGACCTCGACAGGAACGGCGCTGTAGTGTCCGAGCGATGCGTCACCGAGTTCGGTAGATCCGTCGCTACCCCAACAGCTCACGGCTCCCCCTTCGTGAAGGGCGCAGCTATGAGCGTATCCCGCGACCACGGATGTGACCGCGCATACCCGATTGGCCGTGGACGTTCCCTCCTCAAGGACGGATCCCGGGCATTCTCGCCACGGCGTGCACGCCAAGCTGTTCGCTACCGGGGTGAAGCCGGTAACGCACGGAGCGCAGATGCGATCGCTCGTCGCCGTGCCTGCGTTCTCGACATAGGTGCCAGGCGCGCATTCAGTCCACGGCAGGCAGGCACTGCTCGGATCACCATCATCGTCATAGGAGCCCTCGGGACAGGCGCCGCCCGTACCCGGAGTGCCGCCCACGCCGCCGGTGGCCGCGCCACCTGTCGCCAAGCCGCCAGCAGCCGAGGCGCCTCCCGATCCGCTCGTTCCACCGGTTCCCACTGAGCCAGAGGTGCCGCCTTCACCAGGAGCCCCTCCGGTCCCGGAGCTTCCGCCGGTGCCAGGGCTCCCTCCGGTGCCGCCCTCTCCCGTCACCGGCAACCCCGCTACATATTCGTCGAAGGAGCGGCTCTCCACGGCCCGCACCGTGCAGCCCGCAGGCTGCCCAGAGCAGTCAATTTCGGCTACATCCGCCCATTGTGGCCCGGTGCCCCTGGGGTCGCCCACGTTGTCTGCGGACTCGAGCGTCCCAGTGAACACCTGCGCCATCTCTCCACTCTGGTTCTCGCTCAGAAGGATTCGCACCGAGAACGCCACCCCGGCTGCCGGCGCGTCCCGACTGTCCTCGTAGAAGTGTGCGCGCACTCGGTAGGTTCCGGCTGCCAGCGTCCCACCCGCTTCTTCGCTCAGCGTGTAGTTCTCGGGACCATATCCCGCTCGATTGTCCGTGTCGAGGATTGCCCCGAGCGCCGTGGTGAGCCCTTCGCCCGAAGCACACGGGGCACCATAGTAGCAGACGCTATTCTCGGCTGCCTCGGCCTGCATGGGCTCGTACACGTAGAGGTCCACGTCCGTTTGGATCGCGCCCCAAGTCAGCGTGACCAAGATGTCCGCAGGAGGCGCATCCGCCTCCACCTCCCGCGCCTCCGAGACGCAGTTGCAGGACCTCGCCGTGATCTCGTTGGCCCCTGCGTTCAGAATCAGGTTTTCGGCGCTGAACGTGCCATCCTCATCGACTGGCGCCGTTTGATCGAACACGCGCTCCCCAGAGAGTGACTCCGTGTGGATCACCACTTCGCTCAGGGTCAGGCCCTCCGCGCTGCCTGCCACGGAGAACAGCCGGGGATTATCCAGCGTCCCCTGGACGCTCTGCAGTCGCAGCTCGCCATCGCAGCTGTCGCACGCATCGCCGACTGGTGCGTCTGCTGGCTCGTCCGACGCATCGCAGTTCGCCTGGTCGGGATTCGCCACCATCTGGCAGTTGTCGTCCTTGTCTACCACCCCATCATCGTCGTCGTCATTGTCGCATGCATCCCCGAGTGCATCGCTGTCGCTGTTCTCCTGCTGGGGGTTAGCCTTGGTTGGACAGTTGTCATCGCGATTCAGTACGCCATCCTGGTCCGCGTCGGGGACAGAGGCGTCGAGCGCTTCGGGATCCTCCTCGTCGTCGAATCCATCGTGGTCGTCATCCTCGTCGCAGGCGTCACCCTCATCGTCTCCATCGGTATCCAGCTGTTCCGCGTTCACGACCGTCGGACAGTTGTCGTTGGCGTCGGCGATTCCGTCCCGGTCCGCATCGGCGAACGACTCCGAGGGATCGCAGGCGTCCCCGATACCGTCTCGGTCACTATCCGCCTGGTCGTGGTTCGGGTCGAATGGGCAGTTGTCCGATCGGTCATCTATCCCGTCTTCGTCCAGATCATAGGCCCCCGTTGGCCCCAGGTGCTTCCCGCAGATCGGGGTGTACGTCCCCTTCGTCGCGCACTCGTCCGTGACCACGACTCCCAGCACTCGCCCATTCTCAAGGCGCGTGCACACCGCTTCGGGCAGCCGAATCGTTTCTCCTACCTGTATCCATCCGTGATCCTTCGATTCGTCCAGAGGAATCACACACACACCGGTCACGGGGTTACAGAACCCGTCCCCCTCCACGACGAGTCCGATGTTGGGGTGCTTCATCCCACTGGGGCGCTCGAACGTGCAGTCGTCGCGCTCGAGAGTCACTCGTTCCGCGCCCTCGAAGCACCTGAGAACGTCGAAGCAGGCCCCATTCCGCGCGGCATCCTGCGTCGAGCGGTAGCCGTTGAAGTACGAGTCTTCGTCGAAGTCCTCCAGGGTGGTCACGTCCACCGCTGCATCCACACACGCCCCGAGGCCACAGGTCTCGTCTTCACGCGAGGCCTCCGCGTTGCACAGCGAGCGAGGGTGGCCCTCGTCTGCTTGAAACACCTCGCCCTCACACAGCCACTGTAGAGGCATCGGCACCACCGCCGTCCGACGTTTCGGCAGGGCCGTCACCAGTTCCCGAACCACACGCATGTCCCTTGATTTTCGGGCCACGAGACTGACACGGACGGCCTCTCCTTTCTTCTTTCCCGCAGCTATCACGTAAGTTCCAGGGGTGAAGACTCCTCCCGCTGCCGGGTACAGACTGACCGACTCCGAGTACGACTCGCCGTCCTCCCGCTCCACCAGCACATCAACGCTGTCCAGATCGTCGTCGATCTTCATGTCCGTCGAGATCGCTAGCACCAGCTGCCCGACTGGCTCCGCCTTATCCCGGCAGCCCCACACGCTGCAGGCGCAGGCCCCCGCCGCCAGGGTTACCAGAAGCCGCCCCCCAAACAGCGTCGGGCTCCAACACGGCTGCTGACCTGTACCACTGAGATGTTGGGAACCTGCCATGTTTCCTCCGAGTCTCTTCGTTCACCTCGTTGATGCGACGCGGTGGCTCGAGACCGGCATCGAACTCCGAGCGCGCCCCTGCCAGTCGACGTGCCATTCTGGAAGCAGCGTTTGGCCGGTACACGGCCCTCCCGGCTCGAACCTTCCACACACTCTGAAGCGAGCGTCAGCCCGCTGTCCTGCGCCCCGTGACATCCCCCGGATGCCCCTCCACAAGGGGTAGCACCATTTCGCTCCAGGGGTCAGTCAAGGCCGGGATTTCGAAGAAACGCTCATGGGCTTGGCACGGCGGATGCCCACCCGCAGTGCGGGCTCAGATTCGCGCCATCGACGACCTGTTTGCATGGAGGTTTGCGTGTCGTCGCCTATTGGCGCCGGCCGCGCGGGGTGGCGCGTCGACGCGGCGGTCATCGCGGGCGGGCAGGGCAGCGTACAATGTGCCATGGCCAGCGGGACCCCGTTCGTGGGCGTTCCACTTCAAGGCGAACAGGATCTGAACGTCCATCTCGCCCAGAAGCTCGGCGTTGCCCGCTTGGTTCCTCTGGGCAGAGCCGCTGGACCAGTGATGGCTGCGGCGTTGCGAGCGCTGCTCGCCGATCGCAGTGCTCGCGACGCCGCGGCGCGCCTGCGCGATCTGTACGCGCGCCACGATGGTCCCGGAGAGACGGCCCGAGTCCTTCTCGAGTACTTGAACGGCGTGCCACGTGAAGCGGGAAGAGCCAGCGAGAATGGGCGAGCCGCCGAGCCACAGTAGAGCCGAGCGTCACAGTAGAAGCGAGAGTCACACCGAGCCGCGTGAGCAGCCGCGACCCGCCTCGCCGCGCTCGGCCACCTAGTCAACCACCGCTCTGCTGCCGGGCGGGTACAAGGCTTCGGTTTGGCGGAGTCTCTGGTGCGGCACGGGCTCGTTCAGTTCGAGCTGACCGAACCCAGCGGGTCGGGTGCGCGGCTCATGCACCGAGTGCGACAGGCCTCGAGCTGGCTCGGCGAATGTGCCCGGATGGCGACCGGATGCGTACGCCCGAGAGGCCCCCTGGACCCAAAAATGGATTGCCGCGCAATCCCGGAAGGGTACCTCGGACCCCCAATGCATTGCCGCGCAATC
>CAYRKE010000025.1:0-54877 GCA_964424695.1 uncultured Polyangiaceae bacterium | reverse complement strand
TGTTCCGGTCCGGTGCTCGGTCCCGCTTCGCCATCAACCAGGCTTGCCGGGCGGGATTTCTGCCAGCCTCTCGCAGTAGAACTAGTTGGAATCCCGCTGTCTAACTCAGAGTTGTCCCAGCAGTGTGTTGGCCTCGGGATGATCCGCTCGCTCCGCGAGGGCTTTCGAAATCAGGATCTTCGCCTTGCGACCATCCCCCTCTTCCGCAGCCATGCGAGCCAGCTGGTAGTACGCGTCGGCCTTATCGTAGCTGGTCGCTCCCTCGGATCCATCATCGGCGGTCCGCATCATGCTGACAGCCCGGAAAGCGCGCAGCGCGACCTCCTTGTTGTCTGACTCCAGAGCAAGTCGTCCCAACCGCATCGCCAGTGCCCCATTCCGAAGGTCCATGTCGAAGGCTCGTGACAGGGACTCGAGCGCGTCGCTGATGAAGCCTTCGCGCAACTGAATCCTAGAGATCTCCTCGTAGGCTGGGGCAAGCGTCTTGATCCTGCGACCGCGGTGCGCTTGAAGGATGGAACCTAACTGAGAGAGAGCTTCGTCCGTCTTCCCCGACTCGTCCAAGGCGCGCGCCAGAAGGACCCCGAGCTCGACGTTGTCCGGAGCGATAGCGCGAGCTGCCGCGAGAACCTCCATTGCCCGGTCTCTGCCTTCCGCCGAGGCCAGAAGTAGGCTCGCCCCCTCGAGCAGCAGCGTCAGCCGTTTCTCAGGATCAGCCACCTGCTCGGCGTCGCGGAGCAACATCTCGGCGAGCTGCAGCGAAGCACCCGTTTGGACGTACACCTCGCGGAGTCTCGCGAGGACCGTTGGCTCCCCCGGAAACGCAGCGAAGGCTCGCTCCAAGCCCGCGCGTGCTTGATCGAAAGCGTTCACGTGCTTGGCAAGGTCGGCAAGGCGGAGAGCCGCGTGAAGGAGTTCCTGCCCAGTTTCGATTCCGGTCAGCTGCTCGTAGACCGAGATGGCGAGCGTCACGTCGGAGTCCGCCTCGGCAAGCGCGGCCAGCTGTCGGAGTGCGGCAACGTCTCCCGGGAACTCCCGCACCAGCTCGGTCAAATGCTGTTTGGCAGCGGCTTGATCACCCGAAACCATGCGAAGCTCGGCAAGACGAGCCAAAACGGCGTGCCGACGCTCGAGGTCCGCGCTGAGGAGCACTTGTTCCAGCGCAGCCACGAGCTCGCTCGAGTCTGCTCTATCGAGCGCGTAGGCTTGTTCTAGCTCTGCCAGCGCCTCCTCGTCACGCCGCAGTTCGCGCAAGAGCCGCGCGCGGTTCTTCCGCAGGAGCGCGTCTTCCCTTTCGTCGACTCCCGGGATGCGGGCCAGCACCGCAAGTGCCTGTTCGTACTGCCCAGCGCGCTCGTGCGCGGTCACGAGACGTCGAAGGAGGACTGGTTCAGCCGCCCCATTCAGAAGAGCCACCTCGAGAATCTCGCCGACCTCGGCCCATTCCTCGCGGGCCTCGAGACGACCGAGCAGCATGTCACGCAGCTCCACCGCCTCGGGTGCCGCAGTGAAACCAAGACGCCAAGCCCTCTCGACCCCTGGTTCATCACCCTGTTCACCGCGAATCGCCGCGAGTTTCTGGCTCAGTTGGAGCGCGGCCGCCCCTCGCTCGACCCGCAGAAGGTCCTCCAGAGCTTCGGCGACGAGGTACGAGTCAGCGGTCGCCTCAGCGGTTCGGAGCACCGCTCGCAGTGCCTCGATGTTGTCACCGTCCCACTCGAGCCAAGAGCGATAGACGCCGAGCGCTTCGTCGCTGCGCCCGCTCTGCTCGAGCAGCGCTCCGATTCGTCGGGATAGGCGACCGATCTCGTCGCGAGCTTGCCGCGACTTCTCCCGGTCGAGCTGCGCAGCAAGAAGCCGGACCAGGTCCTCCATCCGCCCCTGCGTCTCGAGGACCTCGGCCAGGACGTCCGCAGCATGCTCGTTGTCTGGATCGTCAGCGAGTGTTTCCTCCAGCAGCTCGATGGCGCGAGCAGACTGCTTCTGGTCAAGTAGCAGGTGTGCCTGCTCGACGCGCAGACGAGATCGGTCGTCGATGGTCTCCACCACAGGAACGGTCTGATCGATGAGCCGCACCAGTCGCGCCGATTCGCCTAAACGTCGGTAGAGCCCGAGAAGCGGCTCCCAGATCTGACGGTCACACGGATCCAGAGCCAGCAGCTCCTCGTACAGACTTGCCGCCCGACGCGGTTCCTCGAGCCGCTCGTTGGCAAAAGCAGCAATGCGAAGCAGCACCGCTCGTTGTTCTTCGGGAGAGAGATACTTGACTGCCGCCCGCTGAAGATCCATGGACGCCTCGTACTCTCCACGCGCCTCGAGGACGTCTGCCAGGCGCATCCGTGCCCAGGCTGCATCGGCGTCGAGCCAGGCGATCCCCTGGTTTCCAAGAGCTGCACGTAGCAGCTTCTCGACAAGCTCGACGTTACCCAGCTCTTGGGCAATTCGCACCCCTTCGCGAAGCGAGTCGCCACGATCACCTGGCAACTGCACAGCGCGAAGCAGTGCGTCCGCGAGCAGGGCTGCGTCTCCAGATTGGCGTGCCACCTGCTCGTAGAGCAGAACGGCCTGCTCCCCTCCAAGCTCTCGCTCCACTGCCGTCCGCATCATCCTGGCGGCACGCACTGGCTCGGCGCGCAGGTCCATGGCCACCTGAAGCAGCTCGAGGCCCCGTTGGTGGGTTGCGGGAGACGCGATCTGCACCTCGGCAAGTCGGTAGAATGGGCCTGCGTCCCGAGTCCCCTTGGTACCCCGTTGCAGGAGCGCTTCAACCTGCTTCTCCAACACCTGAACCTCAGCGTCCTCGTCACCTAGCGCGCCAAAGACCTGGCCTAGCGCAACCCATGCCTCCTCGTCCTCGACGGCGTCTACCTTGAGTTGCTCGTAGAGCAGCGCCACTCTTTGACGCACCCTCTGCTCAATGGGACCCACTCCTCCAAGACGGTCGGCGTAGAGTCGGGTGAGCGCGGCGAGTGCCCGCACAGTCTCGGGCGCGGAACGTGCCGTCTCGAGCTGCACCTCGAGGAGACGAGCCAACAGGTCATGACGGTCGCGCCGCGCGAGCGCCACTTCGAGACAGGCTGCTTCCCCGCGCGACTCCAGCGCCGCCTCAAACGCGGACTCCTCGAATTCCTGGGCACGTACAGCATCCCCCTGTCGCTGGGCGACCTCGCTCAGATCGAACAGAGCCTCGGCACGGCTGGGGCCTCTCGACGACTCAGCCGGGGGCAGCACCAGGAGCAGGGCGCGGTAGGTCTGCTCGGCGCGAGCGAGCTCCCCGTCCTCGAGAGCAATTCGGGCGAGCGCCCGCAGTACCCCCGGGTGGGCCGGGTTGATCCGATTGGCGGCCTCGAGCTCGATGCGAGCGTCGGCGCGTTCGCCCTTGGAGAGCAGCGCCAACGCAAGCGCGTGATGCACCAGTGCGCGGTCCTTGGGTTTCCTCGCTCCGTAGTTTTCGAGCTGCTCACGCAACACGAGGACTGCTTCGGGAAATCGCTCCGATGCACAAAGCACATCCGCGAGTGCCAGCCGGAGCTCGGCATCTGCCGGCGCCAGCCCGACCGCCTTCGCCAGAAGTGGCACAGCAGCGGTCGGGTCCTTGCGCTCGAGGAAGTGCACATCCGCCGCCTGACGCAAGTAGCGAATCCGCTCCGCGCCGCTCGACAGCCGACCCGCCTCGGAAACGAGCGTATCGGCCAGACGCGTCCAGTCCCTCGCGTCGCGGTAGAGCTCCAGCAGCTTGCGACGCAAGGCCGAAGCGTCGAGGGCGATATCCGCAGCTGATTCTAGAGCCGCACGTGCCTTGGCGGGTGCGCCCGCAGCGACATACGTGTCCGCCAATCGCAAGGCCAATTGTGCTGTCTTCTCGCGAGGTGAACGTTCCACCAGTATCTCGAGGGCCTGGGCGGCATCCCGATGGCGGCCTGCTTCCGTGTGGATTCTCGCCACCGCCTCCAGCGCCGATACGCCACCGAGTGCCGCCCCCTGCTCGTAGTCCACCAAGGCGTGGCCGATATTCCCGACGCGCTTCTCCCAGACTTGGGCTGCCCGAACCCAGTGCGCAGCGGCTGTCCCGCCATCGCCCCGCTGCGCCGAGGAACGAGCCTGGTCCTCCCAGAGTCGCGCGATCTCGGGATAGTCGCCCTGCTGCTCGAGCAGAGCAGCGAAGCGCGGAACGGTCTCCGCCGCGATACCGTCACCCGGATCCTCCCCGAGAAGCTCACCAAAGAACGCGAGCGCTTTGCCGGGCTGCTTCAACCGATCCGAGCAGAGAATCGCCGCGTCCCGCTTGAGCTGTCGTTTCTTGAGCTGGGAGAATGGGAGACTCGTGCCGCGAATCAAGAGTTCAACGACCTCCTCATACAGCCCATCCTCGAGCAAGCGCGTCGCCAACTCATCGATCGCCCAGCTTGCAGCCACCTGCGGGCCCTCGGCCTGTTCCTGCGGGGCGGCGTTCCAGGCCGTCACTGCAAGCTCGAGTAGACTGGCGCACACCTCACGACCAAGCTCGCGGCTCGCGTTGGCAGTGGCAGAGACTTGGATGGCGCGTTCCCAATCCCCCGCACCAACATAGGCAGCAAGCGCTGCCCGAACGTCGCCGGTACGGCTGCGGTGGAGCTCACCAAGCTCCCTGCGAACCTCCGCCTGCCGCGAGCCATCGGACTCAGCCGACGCTTCCTCGGTGAGCAGCGAAGCGAGATCTGACCAGCGCTGCTCCAAGTAGAGCAACTCCCGGAGCGCGACGAAGGTTTCTTCGTCACGCCCGTGGAGCTCACGCACACTGGTCCAGGCAGCAATCGCTTGGTCCCTGGCATGCATTTGCTCTGCAAGGATCCGGGCCACCCGCACGCGGTCTCCCCGCGCCGCGTCCTTCGACTCGAGCAGACCTGCCCGCGTCTGCAATACGCTCACCAGCTCGCCCCACCGGCGCGCGCGTTCCAGGGCTTGTATGAGCCCGTCCAAAGCCTCCAGATCCTCGGCGTCGTCGGCAAGCCTCGCTTGCCAATTGGACACCGCCCTTGCCGGATCGTTCAGGATCGAGAAGGCCACCCGCGCTGCTTCGCCGAGGGCAGCGCTGCGCGCCTCAGGCTCGGACTCCAGGGCCGCGCGACGCTCGAGAACGCTGCACCGCTCGTCGTGACGACCGACCTTCTTCAGCAGTTCGTCCAGAGCTCGCGCGGCCTCCAGCGCGGCCCCTTCATCGTGCTCCGCCAGTCCCAAGACGCGAAGATAGAGTTCGATCGCGGCACCCGTCTGATGCTGGCTCGACTCGAGCACGATGGCCGCTTCTCCAAGCAGACGAACCTGCAGGCGCGGACTCTTCGTGGAGTCAGCTAGCGACACGAGTAGCTCCGTTTGCTGCTCGTATCCACCAACCTCGCGAGCCAGCTCACCAAGCAGCCGCCGATGCTCTTTGACGTCGGGCTCGAGAGCGACCAACTTGAGCATATTGTCGAAAGCGCCCGGGTGATCCCCCAGCTTCTTGAGCCGCACGTCCACCGTGTGACGCAGTCGCTCCGCCTTGAGTGACGGCTCATCGGCGACCTCGACCAATACCTCCAGCATGCGGACGACGTCAGCGACCCGTCCCTCAGAATCGTAGTAGTCGCGCAGATGGTTCGCCGCGCGCTCGCGAACCGAGATCTCAGGGATTCGCTTGGGCTTGATCCCCTTCTTTGCAGCGTATCGGGGAACCATCGAATCACGCGAGGCGGGAAGGACGACGAGACGCTCCAGGAGCAACGCTACATCCCCCCGCGTTCCGCCAGATTCGAGCAACTCGTCAATGAGCGCTAGCACCTCGAGCGGTTGGCCCACGTCGAGACGGAGCCCCGCAATTCGCAACTTGAGGCTGCGCGCCGTATGCTCGTCGCTGCTGGGGATCCGCTTGGTCAGCAGCTGAATCAGGGGCTCGGCGTGGCCCCCGCGCTCGTAGAGCCGCTCGAGTGCTCCCTCGACACGTGCGTCCGTGGGCACGAGCGAATGAAGACGCACCAGGTACTGGATGGCTCGTTCCGAATCCCCAGCAAAGTCCTTGGCAGCCATCGCGACTTCGCGCAGCAGATCGGCCTGCGCGGCGTCGGTCTCCGCCTGGGCGATTGCGCGATCGTAGAGACGGAAGAGCTCCTCCCAGCGCCCCGATCCGTTGAACTCGAGCTTCAGCCGATCGAAGGCCCAGCTCGCCCCAGGGGCCAGTTCCAGCACTCGCTGAAGCAGAGAGACAACCCGCTCGGGCTCGTTGAACCACTCCTCATGGAAATCGACCATACGTCGCCCCAGGGCCTCGGCGGTCGATACCGGTAGGTCGTCGTGGAGAGCGCGCGCGTAGGCGTCTGCCACCGGCTGCGGTGCGCCGAGGTCCCGAGCAAAGCCTTCGGCTCGTTCCCAGAGCTCCATCCGATCGGGCAACTCTTCGGCGGCTCGAAGCGCGGTCGCGAGCCCCGCCTCGGGACTGTTCACACTGCAGTCGACGAGGTTGAGATACCATCGCGCTCGTTCCTGCTCGAACCCTGGGATACTGGCCGACGTCTCGAGCAACAGCTGGAGTACCTCCGCACGCGCTTCGGGGTCGTCTACCGTTTCGGTTGCCCGCTCCAGAAGCGAGGCTGCAAGCTGCCGCGAATTGTCGTGAGCAAGACCCAGATGAACGATCCGGAGCGCCTCGGTCGCAACCGGAGCCACGCGAATCAGCGACTCGATCGCCTCGAGCGCCTCCACCGGACGTCCGAGCTTCTCCATCAAGAGCCCGGCCACCGCAACGTCAACGACGTTGCGCAACTCACCCTCACTCCGGGCGCGAAGCTCGGTTGCCACCCTGAGGGAGGCTTCGGGACTCCCGAGCTGCTCATAGAGGCCCCACAACACGATCAAGACATCGACGCGGTCGGCGTCCTGCTTGAGAGCCTGCTCATACAGCTGTACGGCGGCCTGAGGATCCTGGAATTCGGAGCGCTCCATCTCCGCCCAGGCGATGAGCCGAGCAACGGCCGTGGGGGCACGCTCCGAACGGCGACGCATCAGCCAACGCCGTTCGAGAGATATCTTCCCACCCGCCGGACGCGAACCAAGAAACACCCTGTAGTCACTCTCCAACGTATCGCTGGCCGCATCCTGCCCGAGGAGATCCCGATAGATCTCGATGACTCGGTCGTCGAAATGTGGATCGGACGCCAGAACCCGAGCGACGCTCGAACGCAGGTCCACCACCACCCGAGGTACCTTGCACTGGTCTGCGGCCGCGGAAACCAAATCAGCGAAGCGCTCCGCGCCCCCGCCCGCCCTCGCAAGCGCCTCGAGACCGAGTAGCCAGCGAACGGCACCAGCGTCGGTTCCCTCGCCCAACCATTCGAGGGCTAGCGCCTTGAGCTCGTCCCAACGTCCGCTGCGCGCCCACAGCTCGAGCAGCCGTTCTCGAGCGACGCGCTGTCCAGGAAGTGCCTTGAGAACGCGGTCGTAGAGTCGCGCAGCCCGCTCCAGGTCACTGGCGTCGCCCTCGTACCCCTGGGCGGCCTCGAGCCACCGGGCCACCGCCAGCTCCTCCGCGCCCAGCTGCTCGCCCAGAACGTCCCCCAGACGAGCGAGAAGCGTCGCCCGCGCTACCGGGTCGAACAGGACCGCAACCCGCCGCTCCAGAACCTCAGCGACCAGACGCGTGTCGGCCTGCTCCGCCGCCAATCTCTCGACGGCAGACCAGAACTCCTCGGGCACCCGAACTACGCCTAGCAGCTCGCGATACAGCTTCAGCGCGTCATTCGGCTTGCCGCTGCGCGCCAGCAACTCTGCCAGCTGCAACTTTCCCAGGATCTGCAGCTCACCGGTGACCGACCCAACCGCTCGGGCGAGTTCAGCTTCTGCTCTGTCTAGCGCCTCAACCTGAAGCTCGGCCTGGATCAGCGCTTGGTGGGCAACCCAGTCGGCGGGGCATTCGTCACGTACTCTACCCCAAGTTGCAATGGCAGCGGCTGCCCCCCCCTGCAATCGCACCTGCAAGTGGGCAAGCGTGTGAAGCAGACTGCGGCGCGTCTCTGGATCGGTCTCCCGCTCGAGCTCGGCCTCCAGCAAGCGAATCCGCTCGTCGAGCGGCGGCAAACCGCGCAGCGATGCGATGTCCGCATCCAGATCAGCCGAAGAAGACGACACCTGGAGAGGCTCGAGCACCTCGAGTGCCGCTCGCTGATCCCCGATGGACGAGAGCGCGGACGCCGTAGCTCGGGCCAACACGACCAACTCGGGGCAGTCCACTGCGCTCTGCGCAAGGGCGCGCCCCAGCAGTTCAGCACGCGCCTGGAAGTCCATCGCGCGCTGGGCAAAATCCTCAACTCGGCCGACCCACACGGGCACGGCATCGCGTGCTCCACGCACCGCCTCTCGAAGCGCTCTGCCAGCCAACGCCAGCGCCCGCCTGGGATGGCCGAGCCCGGTCGCGGCGAGCTCCGCGGCCTCGGCGAGAGCGGACAATCGCCTGGTAAGCTCGGTCTCAACCTCGGCCCGAACTTCCATGACGCGGCAGAGCTCGGCCTTGGCGCCGATGCGCCGGTAGAGCTTCTCGAGAGCCACCGCCGCCTCGAGGCGAGCCCCAGGCGCCACCAGGAGGTGCTCGAGCCCCTGTCGCGCAGCCTGCTGGTCCGGGTCACTCTCGAGTGCGCGGGCAAAGGACTCCACGGCACCCTTGGGATCGTCCAGGTGCCATGTCTGCACGGCGCCGAGCCGGGTCAGAAGCTGGGCACGTTCCTCTTCCGGAGCAAGCTCAACGTCGATCTCGAGCGCTCCCCCCAGAGGTTCCCACCTTCGCTCTCGCTCGCAGAGCGCAATGAGCTCCCCCAGCGACTCCCGATCGTTGGGGCTCTGCTTCACGATCTGACGCCACACCTCGACGGCACCGTCGGTATCCCTGCCCGCGGCGCGCAGCTGCGCCAGCAGGACCAGAAGAGCCTTCGAGCGGACGGGATCCGTCTCACTCGCGCTCAGTGCGGCGAGGGACTCGATTACGGCGCTGCGAACGGGCTCCAAGTCCGCCAAGGACTCGAGCCGAGCGATCGCTTCGTCGAACCACGGTGAATCGAGGAGCGCGAGCCATCCCTGTGCTGCGCGGCGAGGCTCCAGACTATCGCCCTCACAGAGGCGAGCCAGACGCCGTGCAGCATCCATTCGAATCTCTCGATCGGATTCCAGAGTGACCACGATCTCGAGTGCCCGCGAGGCCGCCGTGGGGCGTCCCGCCTTGGCGTGGATTTCCGCCAGCTCGCGCGCTGCAGCCAGTCTCGAAGCCTCATCGCCGCCGATGGCAAGAGCCTGCTCGAACACCCCTTCGGCACGCTTGACTTGTCCCGAGCGGAGCAAGACTTGGCCTACTTGCACCGCCACCTTGGCGCGAAGCATCGCTTCGTTCTCTGGAACGAGAGCCCGCAACAGGATCCGCACCGCCGATTCACCGCGGTCGAGCGCCAGACTCAGCTTGACGAGCCTCTCGCGCGCATCGTCGTCCGCAGGACTGGCCGCGACCACCGGCTTGAGCAGGTCCAGCGCCCCAGCAGGATCTGCCATGATGTCCTGACGAAGAACCGCCAAGCGCCGCTGGAGCCACAAACGGCGCTCGCCACGCGCCGAGCTCAGCTCACGAGCATGCATGGCAGCCACCAACTCGGGTTTGCCGGCTGCGTCGTAGACACCGGCCAGAACAGCAGCCGCCCTTGGCGCCAGTGATCGCCGCTCCAAACACGACTCGGCGACCTCACGAGCACGCACATGCGATGGGTCCCGCGCCAATAGGCGTTCGGCCCGTTCCATCGCGCGGGCCTTGTCGCGCATGCCTCGGTCGTACAGCTCGAGGAGTTCTTCCTCGGCGCGGTGCTCGGCCTCGTCGCCCGGCGCAAGTTCCATGATTCGCTCGATGTAGGCGCCAGCAGCGGAAAACTCCCCGGTAGCGCGCTTCGCCCTCGCAGCCATCAGTAAGACGTGCGACTGGGCACTCGGACTCAGCAGATCGATGCCTCCCGGAGCTGTCACGGCATCGTAGGCCGCCGCCAGAGCCTGCTGCTTTCCGCTGCGTTCGGCGGAATCCTGCAGAGCTAGCCAGAGTTCGCTAGCAACGCTTCCGTCCGCAAGCGTCGAAAGTAACGCTCCCAGGATAGCTTCGGGGTCTTGGAGCGGTTGCTCCAACAGGGCAGGCACTTCTTCGGGGCGCATTCCGGGAATCCTTTCGCGGCTTGCTGGGTCGGAGCCGCATCTTCGGCGGCAGAGACTACCAGACTCGAGCGCGGTCGTGGGATTCCCACGCACGTCCAACGCGTGCTTTCCTGACCCAAAGTCCCCGCATCATGGAAGCCCCGCCGGGCTGGGGCGACAGCAAACGAGATCCCGGGGCGTGCCACGATCGTCCGGGTCCCGGGAAAAGCGGCCGAAGAGAACGGCCGAAGGGACCGACGACACCAACACCCAAGACCGTGGCCTACAACGCGGTACTCCGGGAGACTCCGCCTGGAGTGAACGCGGAGCCTACCAGGCCGCGCCCAAGATTTCCCGCAGTTCCTCTTCGTACTGCGTCGCGCTTGGTCCCACAAGGCCAACCCGGAAGGAAATTGTGACGTCGTCACCCCACGGCCACCACAACCCGAACCCCTCGTGTCCCCCAAAGTCTTCGGTCAGAACCAACAGCTGGTCCGGACGAAGACCACCAGTGGTTTCGGCGATTTCGACGACTCGGGGCGGCGCTGTCCGCAGTGAGCGCTGGGTGAACTGCAGTGCGAAGGTCTGAGCGATGGCCGCCCGAGCTTCTTGTTCGAGCTCCGCGCTGAACGACGAAGAAACACAGCTGAACCTGGAGTCCCAGCTCCACCCGCGCCCCGGCCACCGCCGCCTGAAGCGACCCAACAAGTCGAAGAGTCCTTGTATCGAAGTACCGTCCCTGGTGCTCACGCCGCCACGATAGCCCAGGAAATGCGCACCCGCACCGGAGTTCGTCGGAAGACCCGTCACCCGGCCCCCTACCAGGAAGCGGACTCGAAAGCGCGGCCCCTCGGATGCCAGTCGCGAAGGTGCCGACCCGCGTCTGGCCCGACCGAGTATCGAGCGTGGAACAGCACCGGCCCAAAAGTTGGCAGTTGACAGAGGACCGATCAGGACCCTGGCGCCTTCGCAAACGCGCAATCTTCTACCGTGGTGGGATTTCCGGACGTCGCGTCTCCTTTGAATACCGAAGCCCGAAACCTCAACGCGCATCCATGCCTGAGCCACCAGGCATCCCGTCACACGTTCCCACGCGCTCGGCCCCGCTGCGACGCGCGGAAACGGGTCGCGAGGTGACCCCGGGGGCTGGTGCGAACCCAGGCCGGAGAGGTTGTCTGCCTCCCAGTCGGCATCGTGACGCCTCCGCTGGGTCGACGCCCCTGACGCGACTGCCTCGATGCCACGCCCGCAACGAATTTCCTTTTCGCGATCAGCGCAGGTCGAACTAGGCTACCGCCATGGCAGATACCGTGTTCGGCAAGATCCTTCGCGGCGAGATCCCCGCACATCGGGTGTACGAGGACGAGCACGTACTCGCATTCCTTGACGTGGCCCCCCTTGCGCCCGGACACCTCCTCGTCATTCCGAAAGAACCCGCGGAGACAGTGGACCAACTGAGCGATGAAGCGTCGGCAGCCATTGGCCGCGTTCTGCCGAGGCTGTGCAGGGCCGTGACATCGGCCACGGGATGCAGCGCGTACAACATTCTCCAGAACAACGGCCGAGCGGCGCATCAAGTCGTGATGCACGTGCATTTTCACATCATCCCCAAGCCAAGCACTGACGCCGGGCTCGGCATCGGTTGGCCAGCAGGAGAGCTCGACCCAAACACTGCGGGACCGCTGGTGGAGCGGATGCGCGCTGCACTGAAGTAGCGTGGTGTACGAGACGGTGCGTCCGCATTGCGGCGGGTGCTCGTGAGAGTCACTCGCATCGCGCTCGGGCTTATTTTCTGGGGATGCGCCTGGCAGGACCCCGAACCCTTGCTGCCGCCGCCTCCGTTCTTGACGCGCCCATCACCGGGTGCGGTACCTGGTTCGCCCGAGGCGCCTCCGGCCTGCGGGGACCCCAACGAAGCCAGGAATGGCGAGTGTGGGGCAGCAGGCAGTGTGGGCACCGAGACCCCCGAGGACGAGGGTCTGGGCAGCGCAGCGACGCCCCAACGGGGCCAGGCGCAAGCCCGACCTCACCCTTTCGATGGCTGGTCCAGAGAGCGCCTCGCGGAACTCGTCGACGGGTCTCTGGAGTCACTGGGATCGCTGTCGCTCGGCAGTCCCAACTTCGGACGTTTACTCAATGGAATCGAGCTTCCCGATGCCCCGGAGTGGAAGAAGGTCGATCCGCGCAATGCATGGGGAACTCAGGAAACCATCGACTACTTGACAGTGGCAGTCCGCGCCGTCCGTGCGGCACACCCGGAGACCCAAGCCATCACCATCGGTGATATCAGCGCCAAGAAAGGTGGTCCACTGAGCCCTCACCGAAGCCACCAGTCGGGACGCGACGTGGACGTCGGCTACTATTATGGGTCCAAGGACGTGCCATGGTACACCATCGCTCATGAGGGCAATCTCGATCTCGCGCGTACGTGGACGTTCGTGAGGGCACTCCTCATCGAAACGGACGTCGAGATGATCCTGGCGGACCACAGCGTCCTCGAACTGCTCGAAAGACACGCTGTCGGCGTGGGCGAGGACGAGACCTGGGTACATGGCGTGTTCCACGATGGGGGACGAAGCCGAGCGATTCTGCGTCACGCGCAAGGGCACCGGACCCACCTACACGTTCGCTTCTACAATCCGATCGCCCAGGAATCGGCACGGCGCCTCCATGCTATCCTCGTCGAGCGCGGCCTTGCGAGCGCACCCGTTGCCTACCAGAGCTACCGCTGTGTGCGTGGAGACACCTTGGCGAAGATCGCCAAGCGATACAACACGACGGTCTCCGACATCAAGAAAGCCAACGGGCTGAGGAAGAGCGCGATTGTTGCGGGCAAGACGTACCGCATCCCGAGACTTGGAGCTTCCGTACCGCCAGTCGTCATTCCACCGAGACGCCTCCCTCCGGCGTCTCGGGTGCAGTGAACCCGGCGTGCCAGGGCGTTGCCCTGCCGGCCCAGTGTGCGGAAATGCGAGTCCCCCGGTTTTGGGCAGCACTTGCAGGGCATGGCGCGTCGAGCGTCCCTCATGCTCGCGCGAGGCTTCACCGTTGCTAGGCTTGCCCCATGGTTCTCGCAGTGGACCTCGCCCGCCCGACGGTCTCGGCGCTCCTCGGCCCTACCAACACGGGAAAGACTCACCGCGCGATCCTCCGCATGCTGGAGCACCCCAGCGGAATCCTGGGCCTGCCCCTGCGGCTGCTGGCGCGTGAGGTCTACGACCGAGTCACTGCGGTGGTGGGAGAAGGTCCGGTTGCCCTGGTAACCGGAGAGGAGAAGCGGATTCCCCGAAACCCGCGATACTGGATCTGCACCGTCGAAGCGATGCCGACCTCGCTCCCGGTCGACTTTCTGGCGGTCGACGAGATCCAGCTCGCCACGCACCCGGAGAGGGGCCACGTCTTCACGGCTCGCCTTCTCGGCGCGCGCGGGCGCAGAGAGACCTGGTTCCTCGGCGCGGAAACCATGCGACCGTTGGTTTCGGAGTTGCTCCCCGAGGCCACCATCGAACGACACCCGCGTTTCTCTCAGCTGACCGCCACGGGTGCGAGCCCCATCGGACGACTTCCGCCGCGAAGTGCCGTGGTCGCCTTCTCGGTCAAGAACGTGTACGCACTGGCCGAACGATTGCAGCGACGGCGCGGCGGGACCGCGGTGGTGCTCGGGGCACTCTCACCCAGGGCGCGCAACGCGCAAGTCGCACTCTATCAATCTGGAGAGGTGGACTACCTCGTCGCCACCGACGCCATCGGGATGGGGCTCAATCTCGATGTGACGCACGTATGTTTCAGCGAGCTCCGCAAGTTCGACGGGCGGCGAGACCGCACACTCGACGTGACCGAGATCGCCCAAATTGCCGGGCGCGCGGGGCGATACCGAACGGACGGCACCTTCGGCACGCTTCAGCCGCTCCCGGCACTGGCTCCGAACCTGGCGCGAGCCATCGAAACCCATCGGTTCTACCCCGCCGAGCGCCTCTTCTGGCGCAACGATGAGCTCGACTACTCCAGCATCGACGAACTCATCGCTTCGCTCCGAGTGCCGCCCCCTCACCCTGCCCTCCGCGCCATCGAACGAGTCGAGGACTACGACGTCCTCGTTCACTTGGCGAGGCTTGCGTCCGTTCGGGAACTCGCCGACAGCCCAGAGCGAGTCGAGTTGCTCTGGCAGGTCTGTCAGGTTCCAGACTATCGGCAACTCATGTTCGAAGCCCACGCCGAGCTATTGCGTAAGCTCTTCGTCGAGCTCACGAAGACGGAGCAGAGACTCGACGACGATTGGATAGCCGCTCAGGTCGAACATCTCGCAGACACGCGGGGCGACATCGAAACCCTGACACTGCGCATCTCCTTCGTGCGAACGTGGAACTATGTTGCCAATCATCCCGCTTGGCTTCAGTCCCCAGAGCACTGGCAGGCCAGGACGCGGGCCATCGAGGACCAGCTCAGCGATGCTCTTCACGAGAAACTCGTCGAGCGCTTCGTTGACACGTCGCGGCGCAGCGTCGCCCTGTCTCCCTTCGACGATCCGAAGCAGCGCGGTTCGATCCAAAACGGGCCGTTCGCGTCGCTCGTCGAACTCCGCGCTGCGATGAACGGCGATCGAGGCACGAACCTAGGCGAATGGGTCGAGTCCCTCGTCGCATCCCCGCACGAGGGATTCGAACTCTTCGAGGACGGTCGGATCGGACATCGCGGCGAGATCATCGCCAGACTCGGTCCCGGCTCCGACAGGCTGCGTCCCAATGTGACCTTTCTGCTTGCCGACAAGGTCGGCGCTGGCGCCGCAAGTCGTATCTCGAGGCGACTCGCAGCGTACGGTCGCGACCTGGTCGACGAACTCCTCGCGCCTCTGCGTGGGCAAGCCCTAGCGTCCGCGCGCGCGCCAGTGCGGGGGCTCGTCTATCAGCTCGAGAAGAATCTCGGCACCATGCGCGCGGGCGATGCGTCAGAGCAGATCTCGCTCCTCTCTGACGCTGAGCGGGAGGACCTCCTCCGCGCGGGAGTCGTGTTCGGAGAGAAATACGTGTTTGTGTCTCGGCTACTCAAGCCCCCCCACTTGAAGATCAGGCGGGTGCTCTGCGCGGCCGCGGAACCGGGCAGGCTCATGCCTCCCCTCCCGACCCCAGCCACGGTTTCGTTGCGGCGCCAGCCTGGCGTTGCTGAAGAAACCTACCGACTCGTCGGGTTCCCCGTCACCGGCCCCAGAGCGGTGCGCTGTGACGTTCTCGAGCGACTGGGATCGAAGATTCGAACGGCAACAGCGAACAACGACGAGGTCACGCGCACCGTCGCGAGCTGGCTAGGCTGCTCGCGGCTCGAAGCCGTCGCAACGGCAGAAGCGCTCGGACTCCGACCGGAGGCCCGCAGCCGTCCGAGGCGGCGTTCGAGGCGGCGCCGCGTCGAAGCGGAGCAGCGGCAGGACTGATGCGCCACTTCGCGTCACTCCTACCGCCATCCGAGATACATGACGGCGAATTCAGACGCTCCCCACGAACTCCTCGACGGCTTCGACCATCGTTCGGAAAGCGTATTCGAATGTGGCGTCGTCGCGTTCCAGGAGGGTCGCGCGGAACCCCTGGAGCGAGCTCATGAAGCCCGAAAGGGGAACCACGCATAGATTCTTGGCGCCGAGTAGCTCGTAGGCGAACTTGCGGTCCGGCGTGATCCCCGATTGGCAGCGTTGCTGAATCACCTGCTCCACATTTCGATCCTCGATGCGGAGGCTCATATGATCGGTTAGCTCTTCCCCGAAGACCGCGCTCACGTAGAAGGCGCCCTTGGGCTTGTTCACGATGAGCTCCGACGCTTGCGAAAGGATCTCGACAGCACGATCGGCGCGCCTGCGGAAGAAGGCGTTGCGTTCCTCCGTCCACTGCGTGAATCTGGGATCACTGTAGACACGCGGGATGATCATCTGGGGCAGCGTGGTCGAGCAGACTTCCAACATCTTGGAGTCGAGAATCGAGCGAATGTACCGCCTGAACATCGGCTTTCGCTCTTGGTTGTAGACCTCCATCCAGCCGCAGCGCGCCCCTGGCCACGGCATCTCCTTGGAGATCCCCTTGAGGGAAATCGCGGGAACGTCCTGGATTACGTCTGACAGGGGAACGTAGTCGTCCGCGTCGAAGACCATGTTCGAGTAGATTTCGTCTGCAACGATGAAGAGGTTGTACTCGCGCGCAATGGCCACCATCTCCTCGACAACATGCCGGGGATACACGGCACCCGTGGGGTTGTCAGGGTTGATGATCATCAATGCAGCGATGGAGTCGTTGTACTTGACCTTGTTACGGAGTTCCTCGAGGTCGGGCATCCATCCGCGCTCAGGACGAAGCTGGTACACGATGGGGCTCGAGCCGGCGTGCGCGGCCTCCGCCGAGGAATGCGTCGGATACGACGGGGACGGACCGATGACCCGCGCCTCACGGCGGAGCATCGAGTAGACCTTGCTCACCGCATCCCCAAGCCCGTTGAAGAACAGGATATCGTTCGGCGAGATCTGTGGGCCTCCGCGCGCATTCAATCGGGCAGCAAGAAACTCCCGCGTGGCGTCAAGACCACGGGTCGGGCAGTACGCATAGGCGCGGTCCTCCTGAACTGCGCTGGCCACGATATCCTTGATCCATTGCGGAACCTTCTCCCCCTTCTGCACTGGATCCCCAATGTTCTCCCAGAGAATCGGCTTGCCACTGACCCTCTGGACTTCGCGCCCCAGCTCGGCAATGGCGCGGATTTCGTAGTTGAGCTCGGATGCGCCGATATGAACGATATTGCGTCTCATGGGATGTCGTCCTCTGATGTACCGCTGCCCCGGAGGGAGTTGCTCGGCGCAGCCAACCTACCCAAGGTGCTCTCGTTGTGCCACTGGCTCCCCGACGCCCGCGGCAGTCATTTCGCTCTCGGCAAGGCCACCACCCGGCCGACCCACACTCACTCCAGCGACGCGCTGGCTCTCACGTCCTTCTGCTTCGGCGAGGGCAACTTAGTCACGACGTGCCCCTCGTTGGCGCCACTGGGCCGCGCTTCGGCGAGAGAACGCTGCGGTGTCGCAGCGCACCAACGCGGCTTGCCACTCCGGTGCTCGCTTCGCAGCGCATGCGAGTCAGAGCCCATCCCCGGTGTCGGGTCGGTGCCCATGGATTGCGGCGCCTCGCGCGAGACGTCGGTTGCCCCTCAACCCGCGAGCACGAGCGTCACGCCGTCGACCCGTGTGGCCGCGCGCCTCAGGCGCAACTCGTATCCAAGTGTCCCCGGGCCCGAGCCGCTCGTGACGTGACGATCGCGCTGGCTGAGTGCCTTGCTGCGCCGCCCCGAACACGTCGCGGCGGCTGCCTCACCCGAACCGCGACGCCTCGATCCCACCCGAAAGCGGCCTCTCCCCACCCAGGGGCCGTCCGCTACGCACTCGCACAGTACTGAACGGGGCAAAGCACCGCGGAGCCACGACCGACCATCCGCCCGCTCATCCCCTGGCGCCAGTTGTTCAAGGAGCAACGGGGCACATCGGGCGAGATCATCCTAGACCGGTCCACCAACAAACTCGCTTCAAGATATCGACATCCAGAGCAAGCTGTGCTCCAACTTGCTGAGTGTTTGCGCAGTCACTGAACACAGCTGCAGCCCTGGTCACACCGACGGTTCGGTTGCGCCTGTTTCTCGAGTCCGTCATGGCTGGAGATGAGGGCACCGAACAGGAGATCCCGGCGCTGACCGTACGTTTCAACTACAACGGAGTAGAACTCCGTCCCCAGGAGAATGAGCAGAGCTCCCCGTTTGGATCCAAGCGTCCATCGCCTGAGGTGCCCCGCGACTCCGAGGCAGAAAGGCGCGCCCAGTGCCTGCTCGAGAGCTTTGGCGCCGTGGAGATCGACTGCCTGGATGACTGTCTACCCTCGATTGATTCGGAAGCCGACTACCTCATCCACCCGGACGGAAACGTCCACTCGTGGTGCTCGTTCACGGCCTATGCGCTGCCGCAGCTCCGCGCGTTAGGCTGGGGCGTCGAGATCGACCCCGACTATCCGTATCAGATCGTTGAAGAGCCTCCGGACTGGTACGCCGATGTCGAAGCCGACGAGGAGCGTCGAGACTGGTTCGCGCTGGAGCTCGGCGTGGAAGTCGAGGGACACCGTATCAACCTGGTACCGACGCTACTCGAGCTCTTGGAGCAGACCCCGGACTCGGACAACTTGCAGACGCTACTGCGCTTCCCGGCCCGTTTTCGCGCGGTTCGGGTCGGCCACAATCGATACCTGACGCTCGCGCCGGAGCGACTGCGCAATCTTCTCCGCGTGCTCCTCGAGCTCTATCGTAACGACACGCGTACCCTCGACAGACTCAACTTCCCCGGAGCACAGGCGCCCTCCGTTGCCAGACTCCAGGAGACGCTGGAAGAGGACGACGGCAAGGTCTGCTGGCGTGGGGCCGAGCCCCTACTCCGACGCGGATGGGAGGTCCGCACCGCGACGTCGTCACCGCCAGCGCACACGCCCGGGCTTCGCGCCACACTCCGGCCGTATCAAGCCGAAGGGCTCGCATGGCTTCAGCAGCTCCGCGCCAATGACTTCGGCGGAGTGCTCGCCGACGACATGGGCCTGGGCAAGACGCTACAAACCATCGCTCATCTCGCCGCGGAGAAGGCCGCCCATCGGCTCGATGTACCTGCGCTGATCGTGATGCCAACCAGCCTGATCGGCAACTGGCGCCGCGAGCTCGAGAAATTTGCCCCGCACCTGCGTCCGTGCGTCTACCACGGCCCCAAACGCCAGCTCGAGCGGGAGAACATCGCGAAGGCACCGGTGGTGCTCACGACCTATCCGATCCTGGTCCGCGACCAGGAGCACTTCCAGCAGCAGCCGTTTCACCTGATCATTCTCGATGAAGCTCAGGCTATCAAGAACCCCAGGAGCCTCGCCTTCCGTGCCGTAAACTCGCTCTCGGCTCGCCACAAGTTGTGCCTCTCGGGAACGCCCGTCGAGAACAACCTTGAGGAGCTGTGGTCACTGTTCCATTTTGCCATGCCAGAGCTGCTCGGCGAACTCAGCGCATTCTCCAAGGCTTTCCGCTTCCCCATCGAACGCGACGCCAATGACGCGCGGCTGGCGCAACTCCGTGACAGGGTGAGTCCATTCATTCTGCGACGAATGAAGGAGTCGGTGGCGCGCGACCTTCCGCCAAAGACGGAGATCCTACGGCCCGTGGAGCTCGAGGGACCCCAGCGGGACCTCTACGAGAGCATCCGCGCAGCGGCCCACGCCGACGTCCGCAAGGCCATCAAGGACAAGGGCATCACGGGATCCACCGTGGCCATTCTGGACGCCTTGATGAAGCTTCGTCAGGTCTGCTGCGACCCGCGGTTGGTCACCGTCCCAAGCGCGAGCCTCGTCAGGCAGTCCGCGAAATTTGACCTATTCTTCGATCTGCTGAGTCGCCAGCTCGAGCAGGATCGACGGGTGCTGGTCTTCTCCCAATTCACGCGCATGCTCGCTCTGCTCGCTGGTGGGCTTGCCGAGCGAGCCGTCGATTTCACGACGCTCACGGGCAACACCGTCGACCGCGAAGGCGCAGTCTCCGATTTTCAATCGGGCAAGGCGAAGGTGTTCCTGATCAGCTTGAAGGCGGGTGGAACCGGCCTCAACCTGACGCGAGCGGACACCGTCATCCACTACGATCCGTGGTGGAACGCCGCAGCGCAGCTCCAGGCAACGGACCGAGCGTACCGAATCGGGCAAACGCGTCCTGTGTTCGTCTACAATCTCATCGTGGCCGGAAGCGTCGAGGAGCGCATGGTTCGGCTGCAGCAGCGCAAGCGGCAGCTCGCGGAGACGCTGCTGAGCGGTGACCGAGCCCAGCTCTCATCCGACGACCTCGAAGACCTCTTCGCGCCCCTCTCGGAATAGCCCTGATGCGACTCGCGCAGCCAGGGCAAACCCCTCGCTCGGGTTCGCGACTGGCCCCTGAGTCAGGTTCCGTCTATGCTTGTGCGGTGACCCACGCCCATCGCCACCTCGCCGGAATTGCCGCCGCCGCGTTGCTCGTGCTGTTTCTGCAGCCCGCGAGCGCCGATGCTGACGCGGCAAGGCGGGCCCGAGACATTGCGAGCCACACCATGAGCCCCTTCTGCCCCGGGCGCACGCTGGCTGCTTGTTCGAGTCCCGACGCCGCCACCTGGCGACAAGACATTCGACGGTGGGTGGACGAAGGCGTGGCCACGGAGGAGATCCGCGCGCGACTGGAACTTCGAGTGCCCGGCGAGAACCTGTCCGGGGCGCCGCCCGCAGTCGGAGGGTGGATTCTGCCGCCCCTAGTTGCCGGAGCGAGCGCCCTGCTTCTCGTCGTCATCCTTCGCCGTCTCCGCCGACGCGCAAAGCAAGGAAATGAGACGCCGCTCGACGCGACACAAGAGCAACCGGACCTCAACCGACGACTCGAGGCGGAGCTCACGCGGCTGAACGACTAGTGCGCCGCGAGCAGTCCTTTCACGCGGCACCCCGAGGCACCTGCATGGAACATGAAACGGGCGGCCCCAAGCAGGACCACCCGCTCTTCGCCGAGACTGACTATTTGCTCGGGTTCTTGGAGTAGCGCTGCCGGAAACGCTCAACGCGCCCCGCCGTGTCCAGAATCCGCTGCTTGCCCGTGTAGAACGGGTGCGAGTAGGCGCTGATGTCCACGTGAATCACGTTGTGCTCGACGCCGTTGATGGTCCGCTTCTCGGGAGACGTCGTCGTCGAGCGAGTCACGATCTCGTTGTCGCCGTCGACGAAGACCGCGGGCTGATAGCTGGGATGAATGCCGTCCTTCATTACTGCTCTCTCTAGTCCATTGCGCGGGGGCTGTGCGGGCGTCCGCTGCCCGACCGGCCACAACTGCGCCGGCGGGGGCAGTCCCTTAGCGCATTTCCTCCGCCAAGTCGCAATAAATCCGCAGTAACCATTGGCCCAATGGCCGCTCCCCGTTTTTCCTCAAGGATCCGGGCGCTTCAGGTTCTCGGGGTAGCCCTCCCATTAGGGCGAGTGCTCGTGCTATCCTCCGGCGGATGGGTTTCGAGGTCGAGTTCTGGGGCGTCCGCGGCAGCATAGCGTGCCCGTCCCCTCAGTATGTTACCTACGGAGGCAACACCTCGTGCCTTGAGCTCCGGCTGGGTGATGAACGGCTCGTTCTCGACGCAGGCACGGGCATCCGTGAACTCGGCAAGAAGTTTCTTGCCGAGGATGTGCGCAGCGCCCGCTTGCTGCTCACCCACACGCACTGGGATCACATCAACGGGTTCCCGTTCTTTGCACCCGGTTTCCAGCGAGGGCGGGACTTTCACATCATGGCCGGCCACCTCCGCAGCGAGGGCGGCGTCCGCGAGGTATTCGCCGGACAGATGTCGCGGCCAACCTTCCCCGTGCCCCTCGAGGCGATGCATGCCGACCTGACGTTCGAAGACTTCGTGGCCGGCGACAGGTTCCGTTTCGGACAAATCTCGGTGACCACAGCGCCGCTGAATCATCCCAACGGCGCCACCGGATATCGCATCGATTTCGCCGGCAAGTCCCTCGCGTACGTCACGGACACGGAGCATGTCATCGGAAAGCCAGATCAGAACGTCCTTGGACTGATCGAGGGAGCCGACCTGGTGATCTACGACTCCACGTACACTGACGAGGAGTTCGAGAACCATATCGGCTGGGGGCACTCGACCTGGGAGGAGGCCGTCAGACTCTGCAGGCTCGCCAACGTGCGCCAGCTGGCGGTGTTTCATCACGATCCGAACCACGACGACGATTTCATGGCCGATCTCGAACACGAGGTCCGGCGCACTTGGCCGGGTGCCCTCGTTGCGCGAGAACGGATGTTGCTCAAGCTCGCCTGACGGCCAGGCGACGCGGCCCCCCGAAGGTAGTCAGCTCGCCCTCGTGGCTGGCTCGGGACGGAGAGCCCAGGGCTTCCCCGGCGCACCAACCCGCTCGCGAGCGAGCCAGCGGAGGACGAACTCAGCCCAGTCGGAGCGGGCGTCCATTTGCGGATGGATCTTGTCGCCAGCTCTGGGCATGTGTTTGACTAGCGCGTTGGTGTCGAGGTACCTGCATGGGGAGATGTTCTGACGGACAATCTCCATTAGGCCGTTGTCCTTGCCCCAAAGAGCGGGCGCGATCCAAACGCACGGTCTATCTCCGATGCGCTCAACGAGCTTACGGATCAGCGGCGCGCGCTGCCCGGGGTCGCCGATCTCCATTTCATTGGCCCCGAGCGTGACCAGAACTAGGTCGGGCTTGTACTTCGTCAGGTATTCGGGCAGCTCCTTGCCCGAAGCCCATCCCGGAATGTAACTCGGAACCTTGTACTTGAGATACCCCTGAACCCCGAGGTTCTTGAGCACCTTGTTGAGTTCGATGCCAAGCGCACCGGCAAACGAATCTCCAACGTGCAGCACCGTGGTTCCCGCGGGAACGCCGGACGCGGGCTCCCGGTATTCACCGGAGACGAGTAGACCCGACGCAAACTCGTAGGGCTGTACCTCGGCTCGAGAAACCGCATCAGACGGGGTTGCCGACGGGTCGGAACTGGCCGCCTCAGCGTCCGCAGACGCCCCAGAATTCGCGCCGACGGAGTCAGCAGGAGACGCGGCCGCACCACTCGGAGTCGGCTGACTTCCAGCACCTCGTGAAGACTCGCTTGCCGCAGCGCCGCACCCCGTGGCCACAGCCAAGCAGAAGAGAGAGAGATGACTGAGGAGCATTCGGTGCATAGACTGGACTCACGGTCACGGACAACAGGTCGAATTCCATCCAACGCCGACGTCCCGGTTCTTGCAGCCTCGACGCTTCGAAGCCAGGTTCCTGGCCGGGTGGCTGCCCCCGGAGAACCGGTAGGCGCGAGGCCTTCCCGCATAGTTCGTCCGGCAATCGGAGTCAAACTCCCTCGTCCGGGTCCGTTCAACCTCTCGGGTGTTCGAGGACTCGATTGGCCCGCGCGGCAGTGCAGCATCGCGCACGCAGCCGAACCCCGGTTCCGCATGACGCCCGATGGGACACTCGGTCACTGCCTCCTCGGGAGCGCAGCGCAAACCGTTGAAGTGCTTGTCCGATGGGCACTCAATCTCGCGAATCCCGTGGAGACACTCGCCATGGACGTCGCTCCCAAACGGGCACTTCACCCCCTCGGGGTGGGTCGCGCAGCGAAACCCGAGATGTGCTCCGTGCTTCTCCGGAGCCCACCAGTTCCGAAGGCGCGGTTGCATCCACTTCTCGAAGCGCCTACTGAAGCTGCCTCCACGATAGCCGCGGTGCGGGGAGTCGGGATCCGGCCAAGGATAAGGCCCAAAGCCGTCAGCAACCCACTCCCAGACGTTCCCTGTCATGTCGTAGATACCGAATGCACCCGGTGGATAGCTCCGTACCGGACAGGACGAGGGCCTCTTCCAGCAAGCATTGCCATCGGGCGAAGCCTCGCCCCACGGGTATTTCAGGTATTTTTCACCGCCGCGCGCGGCGTACTCCCACTCTGGCTCCGTGGGAAGCCTCGCCCCCCTCCACTCGCAGAAGGCCTGCGCTTGATACCAGGTCACGCAATTCACGGGGTGGTCCTGGCGGTCTCGGCGGTCCGCGTTGCAGAGCTTCGTGTCCGCGTGAGCAGGCTCGCAGTCGCCGCTCTCGACACAAGAGGAGTAGGCTGCGACAGTCACCTCCGACACGTCCAGGCAGTACTCAGCCACCTCGGTGCGGTACCGAGGGCTCTCCTCGGGCGTCTCTGTGCCGACCGTAGAGCCTACCCAAAAAGGCCCGCCCTCGATCCTCGCCATCCCGTCCGGACACCGCGGTTTCTCGATCCGAAGGGCGCCACCTGAATCCGCTGTCCCGAACGCCGTCCCCGCCATCGGCGATGACGGGATCCGCCGGGAAGTGGCACTGGCCGCAGCCGCCGACTCACCACCAAGCGATAGCCCATCGCATGCACAGGCGCCTGCGCCAAGAACAGCCAGCGTCACCACACGGCGAAGGGGTCCCGAAACAATCAGCTCAAGCAAACCAGCAACCACTGCACACCGAACAGCCGGATCGACAGCTCGCCAAAGACCGGCGCCTCGATATACCATCGCTCTTCGCCCGACGCCTCTTCTCACCAAACGCCACACGTCTAATCTGCCTCCAAGGCAATGGGCACTCTTCGCATGGCATCCCCCGTACGACTGCGCCATCTCGTTCGTCACTTTCCCCACTCGCCCCGGCCAGCGGTGGATCGCCTGGACCTCGAAATTTCCGCTGGTGAGGTGCTGTGCCTCGTGGGACCGTCAGGCTGCGGCAAGAGCACCACCTTGCGGCTCGTGGCCGGCCTCGACACCCCTGATGATGGGACCATCCTGATCGGAGACCGGGACATGCGTGGGGTTCCCCCGCAGGTTCGCGACGTCGCCATGGTGTTTCAGGGGTTCGCGCTCTATCCGCACATGACGGCACGCGAGATCCTCGAGTTTCCCCTGCGCATGCGCAGGGTGCCGAGGCCCACGCGGGACGCCGCGGTACTGTCCACGGCACGCATGCTCGGCATCGAGGCCCTCCTGGAACGGCGACCCGCGCAGCTCAGTGGAGGCGAGCAGCAGCGTGTCGCCATGGGAAGGGCGCTAGTGCGTGAGCCTGAAGTCTTTCTGTTCGACGAGCCCCTGTCCAACCTCGATGCCGCTCTGCGAGCGGAGCTCCGAACCGAACTCGCCAAGCTCCTCGCTCGCGTCCAGACAACCGCCATCTACGTGACTCACGATCAGACCGAGGCGATGACCCTCGGCCACCGCATTGCGGTGCTCCGCGAAGGTCGTCTGGAGCAGGTGGACACGCCACGACGAATCTATGAGGCGCCCGCGTCAGCATTCGTGGCAGGATTCTTCGGAACGCCACCCATGAACCTCTGCTCGGTCGAGCGGGTGAGCGACGGTGTGCGCCTCGGGGAGCTCCGGCTTGCGAGCGAGGCTCGCGCCGACCGGCTCCTTCTCGGTATCCGCCCCGAACACGTGCTCCTTGGAGAACGTGCCGCCGCCAGTCGCAGCCCCATGGCGACGGGCACGGTAACGGCCATCGAGCCCCACGGCGCTGAGACTCACGTGGAGCTCGGACTCGCCGGGCAGCTGGTGCGAGCCAAGGTGCCTGGGTTCGACGCGCCCTCCTTGGGCGACCAGGTTCAAGTCGCGCTTCCTCTGGAGAGACTCCTCTGGTTCGACGCCGCCACCGGTTGGGCGCTGCCGCGGGGGCAAGATGCAGCCCCGTAGGGCCAGTCTCCGGCTCGAGCGTCGCGACCTGCTCCGCGTGCTGGGGGCAGCCAGCCTTTCCCCGCTCGTCGGCTGCCAGCACCAGACGCGACGGAAACACGCCAGCCTCTGGTTCAGCTACGGCGGGCGGAATCGCGAGGTCTTGGAGCGGCTGGTGGCACGTTTCAACCAGCAGAGCCCGGAATACTTCATCGATGCGGTCTATCAGGGCGACTACTTCGAGGGCCTCGCCAAGCTGCGCACAGCCATCGCTGCCAGAGCTGCACCGACGCTCAGTCACGTGGTCGGTGAGGTGATCCCGTACCTCGAACGCGCCGGAGTCCTCCAGCCCCTCGACGACTTCCCGGGTGCCAGCGAGCTCGACATCGTGGACAGTCTCGGACAGGCGGGCTCCTGGGAAAACGGGGGGCAGCACCCGTTGGTCGCTCTGCCATTCAACCGCTCCACACCCATCGCTTACCTCAACGCCGATCTATTCGAGCGCACAGGCCTCCGCGCCCCGGAAACGTGGGGTGATTTGCGCGCCTGCGCGAAAGAACTGACGGAACGTCGTGGCAGGCGCACAGTGCGGCACGGCTTTGGATGCCCCGTCGACTGGTGGTTCTGGGTCGCCCTCGTTGGACAAGCCGGGGGGCGGCTAACCGACAGCGGAGGGCGTGCAGTCCTGGGTGGTGAGGCAGGTCGAGAGGCGATCGAACTCTGGCAGACGCTGATCCACGAGGATGGATCCATGAAACCGCCGCCCGGGCGCGACTACAATGCCTGGGAACAGACGAACCAGGACTTCTTGGCTGGTCGCACCGCCATGATCTGGACCAGCACGGCGTTTCTCCACTACATTGAGGACAACGCGCCTTTCCGGGTGCATGCAGCGCGGCTCCCGAAGAAGACCCGCCACGCCGTGCCGACGGGCGGCACCCACTGGGTGATTCCTCGCGGCGCATCGCCCGATTCCCAACGGGCGGCGTGGGCGTTCCTGCGCTTCATGCACGCCACAGACCAGGTGGTGGAGTGGGCGACGAGTACTGGCTATCTGCCCGTGACCAGGAGCGCCATCACCCACCTCCAGGACGTGGGCTACTACTCGAAGCATCCGAACGATCGAGCCTCGCTCGACCAGCTCGACGTCGCAATGCCTTGGCCGTGGGCTCCTGAGCTCTTCAGGATCCAACGGGAAATCGTCGAGCCACGCTTGGAGCGCGCCGTGCTCGCTCGAGAGGACGCCCGCGCTATCCTCGATGAGGCCCGACGCCTGGCCACTGGAGCTCCGCCGTGAAACCTCGAAGAAAGTCGGATCCCTACTGGCTGTTTGCTCCCACGGCTGCGTTCCTTGCCGTCTTCTTCTTCTACCCGCTGCTCTACGCGCTTTATCGCAGCTTCTACAGCTGGGACCTCCTGACCCCTCCGCGGTACGTGGGCGTTGCCAACTACGTTTGGCTCGTAGAATCGGGGGAGCTCCTATCGACGCTCCTCACGACGTTAGTGTTCAGTGTGGTCGTCGTGGCTGGCTCGACGACCACCGGCCTGATCCTGGCCTTGGCACTAGCTCGACCAGGGCGCCTGACAGCCTTCGTCCGCGGGGCGGTATTCAGCGCCTACGTCGTGAGCTGGGTCAGTGTTGCGCTACTCTGGCTCTGGGTGCTCGATACAGACGCTGGAGCTCTCTCGCATCTGGTGCTGGCCCTAGGCTTGCCAACCCTCGATTGGCTCGGCGATCCGAGGGTTGCCCCGTACACGCTCGCGCTCATTACGGCCTGGAAAATCACCGGGTACGCGATGGTGCTATTTGTCGCAGGGCTTCAGGACGTCCCCCGCAGTCTCGTCGAGGCTGCTGCACTCGACGGAGCTGGCCGTCTGCGCATCTTTGTGCACGTGACATGGCCTCTGCTGCGGCCGACCGCGGCTTTCGTCCAGATCACTGCTCTCATCCTGAGTTTCCAGGTATTCGACGTGGTTCGAGTCATGACGCAGGGAGGGCCCGGCACGTCGACCACGGTGTTCGTCTATGCGATCTACGAGCAGATCTTTCAGAACCTGCGCGTCGGCCGCGCTAGCGCCGAGGTCGTCATGTTCTTCTTCGTGCTCATGGCACTCACCGGCCTTCAGCTTTGGTCCTGGCGCCGCCGGGGAGGGATCTGACGATGCGCCGCCTGCTCCTGAATCTCGCTCTGCTTGGCATCGCCGCCCTCTGGCTCCTGCCCTACGCCTGGATGGTCGTCACCAGCTTCAAGACGCTCCCCGAAATCGTGCGCGCGCCCGCAGCCCCTCTCCCGGCTTCAATGAACTGGTCGGCATACGGGGAGGTCATGCGAACCATGCCGCTCGCACGCTATCTATGGAACACCACGCTGATGGCCGTGAGCATAGCGGTGTTGCAGATACTCGTCGCGCTGCCGGCCGGCTACGCCCTTGCCAAATTGGATTTTCGAGGAAGAGCTGTAGCCCTTGGGCTGGTCGTCTCCACGCTCCTGATCCCCGCACAGGTGCGCTTCGTTCCGGTGTTTCTGCTACTTGCCGACGCTGGTCTGATCAACACGATGGCCGGGCTGGTGCTGCCGTTCGGCGTCAGCGCGTTTGGCACATTCCTGGTGCGCCAGGCGCTCCTCAGCGTTCCCGACTCGCTGATCGAGGCGGCCCGAATGGACGGCGCCAGCGAGCTCCGCATCGTCTTCTCTCTGCTCGCGCCCATGCTGAGACCCACCCTCGCAAGTCTCTTCGTCTTCAGCTTCGTCTTCCACTGGAACGACTACTTCTGGCCGCTGGTCATGACGACCGACGATACGGTCCGAACCCTGCCCCTTGGGATTGCTCTGTTGCGCGAACAGGGCACCGGCATCCGGTGGCACATTGTCATGGCTGGCAATGTCCTCCTCAGCATCCCCGCACTGCTAGTCTTCGCACTTGCCCAACGCCACCTGCTGCGGGCCGTGGTGAGCAAGACCGTGTGATGGGGCCGGCCCCCGACGCTCGATGGCGGTGCTCACTTGCGCCCGAACGTTCACGGGCGACGCTCACTTCTCGAAACGCGACGACCCGACCGATGTCGAGCGGATCCATTCGCACGAGCGGCCCGCGCTTTCCGCGAGTCTCTGCGTCAATACCTCGCGATCGCCATGCATGAGGGCGAGGAGCCCGCCCCCGCGTCCGTGCTCATGACGAGAGTCTTGATCACCCGGCGCTCGTCAACCCCAAGTATCGAAGCGCTGTGGCTGGTTCCCCCTGCTCGACGTAGGAGGACTCGTGAACGTCGGAACCCACCCCAGCGGCGCGGAGGGCTCGGATCCCGGGCGCGACCGGGTAGCGCTCTCGGGACACAGAAAGTCTCTCGGCTGCCCTAGTCAATCGGCTGACACTGCGCGACCTCCTGGGGCACCTCGACGCAGTGGTACCGAGCCGTCTTCCCGCAGCCGTTGGCGGTCCACGTCTCCCCTTCGGACGTGGTCTGCACCTGCGCTTCCTGACACTTGTGCTTGGCGCTGAAGAGCCGCACGGTCAGCAGGCGGGGCGAACGGCACTTGGCACCAACACAGAAAAAAAGCTCCTGGTGACCGCAGCCATTCGTTTGGATCATCTTCTTGCCGCTCACGTCGACTTCCGCGGCCTCGACCGCTCCGGGATCACAGTGGTGAAAGTCGGCATGCTTCTGCGTTGCCGAGTTGGTCGAGAAGCAGGCGGTCAGGACCAGAGCGATGAGGGACATGTGCATTCGGTTCATGACCACGCCTCCATACCGCGCGTGCCGCCGGAGCGGAACGGGATTGTAACAGTGGAGCACTGGGAGGAACTGGCCTGCGGCCCCCCTCGTTTTCGCTACTACGTGGCGTTGGCAGCAGCTGACGTGCGCGGCCGTGAGGCGCGCCGGAGATTCTTCAGAAAATCGAGCCGCCCCGGTTGCGAAGCGGCAAGACCGTGTCCATGCTCTAGCCTTGCTGTGACGGGTCCTATTGATAGCCATGCCCGCGCGGCTTGGGGCAACGAACTTACATCGTGGCCTCATGTAGGCTCTTGCCACTGCACTTGGGAATGAGTCCATCTAAGCTCAACGGATGGTCGTTGGACCAACCGGGCGGCACGAAGGGTGAGCTTCACCATGCTGGTAGCGGGGCGGTGTTACGCGCGCCGTCTGACGACCGCGTGGCTCAAACCGAGTGACAGTCACACACCAGACACGTCATCTCAGGAATATCTCGGCCCCCATCCGAGTTGTCGCACCGGGCAGGGCACAACGGCGTGCCCATGTTCGGGGCTCTTCCGCAGGCCGCTCTCCAAAGCAAACCAGAACCGTGACTCCAGCGAACACTCGACAGCTTTCAGCTGATTCCTCCGTGACGGGCCCGGCTCGGCAGGCTCGGAGTGCGCCAAGCCTCACCGCCGATCTGCCAGGCGTGAGCAACTCTCCGCGCGACAAGGCCGGGGAGACCAGTGAGAAAGGCCTCCGGCCCCCTCCCGGCGCCTCAAGCCAAACGACATACGAGGACCGGCAGCCGGTGACCCCTCCGTTTGATGCCACCGCGGGCCGAAGCGAGGGGTGGCTGGTGGTTGTGGAGCACGGCGCGGTGTGGCCCGACTGCCTCGCAGAACTCCTCGTGGCGGCAACGGTCGTGCTCATCGTCGAGCAGCCGGGCGAGTCACGTTCCAGGTTGATCCAGAGGATTTCGGCTGGGGTGCGAAAGTTCCCCGCCCACTCCTGGGACCGCACTGGCCTCGTCATCCGCGGCGCTGAGGCCTCCGGTATTTGCACCGAGGTCGTCGCGGCGTTGCAGTCTGCCGTGGGTCCGAGTCAGCCCCTGCTCGAGCTTCGAGGCGGAGAGCCTCGCTTCTTGGTGGTACCTCCAGCGCCAGCGGACCTACCCTCCAGGATTCGCCAGCGACCTTGTCGCGCTGAGTGCGAGTGCATGGATGAGCTGGAAGAAGCCGAGGGCACGACGCTCCACTCGACTCCGCACCTGATGGTCCTCCCCGAGTAGGTGAGCGGCGTCGCCCGACTCGCACTCGCTCCCACCGCGGGCGGTGGGCATCCGCAGCGGCTGTGATATAGCCTGGCCATGCTGGTCGGCGCTAGAGCGACGCTCGCCATCGAGTCCTTGAACGCCGAGGGTCTCGGTCAAGCGCGTCGCGATGGGCTCGCCCTCCTCGTTCCAGGCGCAGCGCCGGAAGACGTGGTGGAGGTGCGCGTGGTGGCCCGGAGTCGCCACCATGCCGTCGCCTGGTGCGAGATCGAGCGCGTCCGTGAACGCGGCCCGAGCTACCGCGACCCAAGTTGTCCGCACGCTGGTCCGACGCGTGGCCGGTGTGGTGGTTGCCCGGTCGCCCACGTTACCCCTGCCGCGGCGCAGGCGATGAAGACAACCCACGTCGTGACTGCGCTGCAACAGCACGGGCTCGATCTCCCAGTGGTCTGGACCCCAGCAGACAGCGAGGTCGGATACCGGAATCGCGCCCACTTCGCCGCAGGACGCGACGTGACAGGCCGAATCCTTCTGGGCTCATTCGCCCCCCGTAGCCGCGACATCAGCCCCATGGGTGGCTGCGAGGTACTGCGCCCGCCTCTTGCCGAACGCGCAGCTTCTCTCCAGCGTGCGCTCGCAGCGCTCCAGGTACCCGTGTACCCAGAACCGGACGGACTTCGCTATGCAAGTCTCCGGGCCAACCCAAACGGCGACACGCTCCTCGACCTGATCATTGCAGGACAGACTCGCCGATGGATCGCAGAGTACACGCCACAGCTTGCCGCCTGTGCGGAGTGGCATGGGATCTCGTACTCGGTGAATCTCAGCGAGGGCAATGCGATGCGCGTTTCCGCGTCCACCCTAGCCTACGGTGAGCAAGAGATTGTCGAGCCCATCGGCCCCATCAGGCTTCGCCTCACAGCGAGTGCCTTTTCCCAACTCAATACCTCCGTCTGTACTCGAATGTACGGGCTCGGGGCCGACGTCGTACGACCGCCTCGGACTATTTGGGATTGGTACTGCGGCGCAGGTGGTCTGGGCCTGACAGTGGCAAGCCGCTTTGCGCGACCGGATCTCCAGCTCTTCGGGGCGGACAGCGTGCATGAGAGCATCGCCCTGGCGCGACGCAACGCGCAAGAGGCGATGGTGCCGGCCGAGTTTCGGGTCGTGAACCTCGGTGAGGAACTGCCTCGGAATTGGCCAGCACCTGACCTGGTGCTCGTCAATCCGCCGCGTCGCGGCTTGGATGCTCCCGTGCTGTCGAACCTGGTTTCGCTCTCGGGCGCAGAACTCGTCTACATGAGCTGCAACCCCACCGCGTTTGCTCGAGACGCGGCGTTGCTCACGAGGCATGGGTGGCGCTTCTCGCCGGTTCATGCCTTCGACATGCTTCCCCGCACAACCCACGTGGAACTCATCGCGAGGGCCCAGCGAGGCTGAGCCCTGACCCGGCCGAGTGCTTCGGGAAGGCGTTCCCCCGTTACCTCGGTAGACTGCAGTCAACCGGCGAGAGAAGCCAGTTCAGCGTATTGCGCCAGAAGACTTCCTGCTGCAGCTCGGTGTGATTGGACCACTCCGAGCGGAGCGTGATCCAGTCATCGAAGTACACCAGCACTCGACCCTCGCCCTGCGTGTGCGCCACGGCCAGATCGAAGTCTCCGCTCTCGATGAGCACGCGGTCGCTCGTGTTGTCGGTCATCACCGGATACCCGAGGTATGCGCCAAGCTGGGTGACACCCGTGATCACGCGATGGTTCATCCCCGAAACCGGGCTCACTACATTGGGTGGGGAGCCCTCGCCGACGATGCCAGAACCTCTGCCCACGTAGTCATATCCGAGTCCCATGTAGCTCAGCAGCTCTGTCGCCGGCCGAGCCGCGTTTTCATCCCCCGTGTATCCCGCAAGCGTTAGCAGTCCCCCACCCCCCTCGACCCATGCGGTCAGAGCATCAATGTCCCCTTCACCGTAGGGCGCCACTTTCCCTTCTTCTCCTTCTTCCAGCGCCTCCGCATCGACCCTTGACTGCATGTTCCCCACAATGATGGCGTGTAGTTCCCGGAGCAACTCGTCCGTGAGTGGCGCGGTGGCCTCGATGCGAACGACATTGACCGACTCGAGGGAGCCCAACCAGTCAATCACTTGGTTCTCGCTGGCACCATCCGCCGTCGATCGGTCTTCGCCGATGAACCCAATGTTGACGCACGGCGCCCGGTCGTCAGGGATGTGCGCTGGCGCCCCAGCTCCGCCCTCGCCCGATGTGCCCGCAGTCGTCGCGCCGCCCGCGGGAGCTCCGCCCGCATTACCGGCTGCACCTCCAACCGCCGTGCTGCCGGCAATTCCCGAAGTGCCGCCTGTGGGCTCCTCGCCACCACCCCCACCGCTGCTGCTCATTCCCCCAGACTCCGACTCACCCCCTGTCGCGGCAGACTCGCCACCGGTCCCTGCCCCACCTGTCGACTCCCCCCCAACACCCACAATGCCGCCAGTGCCGCTGCCCCCGGTGGCCGTGCTCCCCGTGGACGCGCCCCCCGTAGACGTACCCCCACCAGTCTCCGAAGCAGCCGCAACCCCGGAGATTCCTGCCCCATTCTCGCCAGTGGTTCCCGATCCACCTGTGGTCGCGCCTCCGCTGCCATCGTCACCTGCGTTCCCCGCTGCCCCCGCCGTTGGCGGCTCCATGCAGACATTGGTCGAGGCGTTGCATACGAATGGCTCGTCGCAGGAATTGTTGGGATAGCAGATGCAGCTCTGGGTCCCGATGATGCACTCATCGGCGGACTTTCCGGCGCAGCCAGACCAGAGCGGCAGAGAGATTGCCAAGGTACCAACAAGAGAGTTCTGGGAGATGCGCATCGTCGAGTCCTTCCCGGGGGCAGTATGGGCGCCACAAGCATGGTCAAAACCAGCGTCGCGCTCAAGCCCGCGAGATCTAGCACGAGCGGGCCAGCGTAAAGCGAGCCCGCGCCCGAGCCCCAGCGCCCGGCCCCATCGTCGCGTCGTGCTGTGTGGTCCTCCCGCAGTCGCCTCGGGCACGCTGCGACCGTTCACGGTTTACGCCAGCCGTGCAATGCTACCCTGGGGCTGAACCCCATTCGCGACCCCAGTCCGGCGTCACCAGCTGCGCGGTACCTGAAACGCAAAGCGGAGAAACGGTCGCGAAGCTGCGGCTGTTCGCATGCTCACGTAGCCGCGCAAGGCTGCGCTCCAGTATTCGCTACGTCTCGCTGAAGCGGATCCCCACCGGGACACTCTGGGCCGTCAATGCCACGTCCGAACCATCAGAGCTCCACGTTTCCCGGGCACGGTAACCAGGTCGACAAAAACGCTGAAGGGCGCCAACTGACGCCCTTCAACCGTTTCATCGTGAGTGCGAAGAAGAGGACTTGAACCTCCACGGGAGTAACCCCACTAGAACCTGAATCTAGCGCGTCTGCCAGTTCCGCCATCTTCGCGTGACGTCTTAGAGCACGCGTGAGCCGCTCCAAGGAGCGAGTGTCTAGCTCACACCCCTCGGGTCACGCAAGCATCTTCTGCGTTCACCCCATCGGTCAGCGACAGCAGAACCGGCCCACCCGCCGTTCAGCCTACAGGCAGACTCCGCGCCCCACGGTCGCGGGTCTTCTGGGAAGGCCAACGCATTCAGCATTCCAACGCCGGGAAGGGTTCGACGCGCTTTGGATCGGAGAGCCTACTTGAAACCGTTCAGATGGACCACGTACCACTCACCGCGCCACGAGATGAACGACGTGATCTCCAACCCACGTTCGCGCCCCTCCGCGTCGGCGTAGACGAGCCGCGATCTCAGCACCCGGAAGTACCCGAGCTTGTTTCCTTCGCTCCCCGGCTTCATCCACGAAGCTCGATCCTCGGGCACCTCGATGCGGAGGTACTTGGCTTGGTCGCGCGCTTTCCCGAGGAGCCGGTGGTACTCGTGTATGTTTCGTCGGAACGCGCCGACGAGCCGCCACTCCCAGTCGCGCTTGGGGTTCGCAATGTCCTTCACCTGCTCGTAGGCCACCGCCGGAAAGAAGAAGGGCAGAGCTCGCTCTGCATCATCGGCCACGATGGCGTCGAAAAGGAGCCTCCCGCCAGCCACAAAGGCAGCAGAATCCGTCGACGGACGGGCTTCTGTCTGCGGGAGAGGTTTGCCCTGTTCGTCGAAGAGCCTGGGTGTCGGATCCGTTGACGCCACGAGTGGCCCCGCGGTCGCGGCCTCCCCCCGCTTCTCCTCATCCAGCGATTCCCCGGCATCGTGTGGTTCCGAGGGACGCGGGCTCCCCGAATCGGCAACGACCGGATCGCCCTTCATCGGACTCCCCGACGCCGTCTTCGGCCTGGCGGGAGCTGAACTCACCTGGTCGGCTTCAGCCACCGGCGGCGCGCTCCGGCCCCCGCTCGCAGTCTCGGTCCCCCTCGGAACGGTCGTGCACGCCGCAATGAGCGCCAGCACCCCCCACGCGCCTCGTGCGATCGCCGTCATGGTTACGCCGTGCCCCTGTCAGTCCCGAAGTGGCCGGCCCTGGGCGTCGGGAACCTTCCCAATCAGCATCAGGATTGAGTCGATGAATGGCCACAGGCCACAAGTGAGCCAACCGAAGAGGAGCTGGAGCACGGCAATCGTCGTGTGCCCGGTGTAGAACCTCCCGGCACCCACCATGCCAAAGAAGAACTGAAGCAGGAATGCCACGAGCTTCTGCTTGTCGGAGAAAGGCAAGCCAGTCGTGGGATCGATTCCATACGGTGCGTTGGGCGCAGCACCCGGGTGGCCCCCAGGATAACCGGGACCGGGACCACCGTATCCGTATCCGCCCGGCGTTGCGCCGTAGCCGCCGTATGGCGGCTGACCCGGAGGAGGCGCCCCGTATCCCCCAGGGGAGCCAGGAGGTCCGAAGCCGCCAGGGGGATGATTGCCACCGGGACCACCGAAGCCTGGAGGATAGCCGCCGCCACTCATGGTCCCAGGCTACCCCATCTCCCCCCACCCTCGCCAGGCACGACAGCGGAAAATCCTGGGTTCGCGGTGGGAATATCGCGCCACTTGTGTGACCCGCGTCACCGTTCTCGCGAGCTCATGGCCGTCTGCTTGGGGCGCCCCTGCAGCGAGCGCGCTTCTCTACCGCCCGCCCATGACAACAGCGGAGTCCACCGGTCGGCAGATCGCAGCGCGCGTCAAGGAGCGGGCTTGGCTTCCGCCTCTGCGGGTGCGTCGCCATCTCCGCTCTTCGGCGTGGGCTGCTGCTCCTCCTGCTGAGCGGCACGGCAAGGGCATGGTGCCGCTGCTTCAGCTGGCCCCTGGTCGCCCAACGCCTCCCCCGGTGCCGCGTCGTCTGCCGTCACCATCTGCCCCGTGACACTGGGCTCGAGCGGAGCTGGCGGTGGAACCGGGGCGGCCTCAGGCTCCCTCGGCGGCCCACCACACGCGAGGACCGTAGACACAAGGGAGAGACCCACGACGAGAATTCTGGAAGGCGTCACCCGGACAGCCTTAACCGCTCTTCGTCGCTGGGGCAAGTCATGGCGTCCGCCTCCAAGGCGTGCCGCGGCCCCCCCCCGGGAAGCCACCGACCCGGCCCGCACGCAGCATTCGACCGCTGGCACCAATCCGGCGTTCAGAACGCTCCCAAGCGCCGCCGCGCCGCAAACGCTGAATCGCTCACCCAGAATCGCATCAGATCATCGATCAGGGCGGCACTCCGGGCGAGGGCCTCGCCCTGAACCCCTGCGAGGTCCCCTTCGGTGCGTCGAACCGAATCGATCGCGGCCGGCAAGTCGTCGCAAATCAGAAGGCTGACCCGCGCCGCGGTAAGCCGCACGCTCGCGAACCAGGCAGCAACGTCTGGAACTGGGCGCGCGACGTAAGCCTGGGCAGTTTCCTCGAGTGCCCCGCGTCGCCCCCAGCCCAGCGACTTGTTGATCCTCTTGGCCTGCGACACGAGGTACTCTTCGTCGCCCTTTCCGGCCCCGAAGGTGCTGCTCGCGCCCCGCGCTGCCGCGGTGAGCAAGAGTTCGAGCGCGGGTGGAGCGAGTCGATCCACGACCTGGATACGCCTGGCCATGTTGGCCATGACGCGCGACACGATGAACACCTGCATGGCCTCCGGAAGGCTGCCGACGGAGTCGGCCACCAGGATCGAAGGTGTTTCGCTGAACTCGATCGTAACAGCGGGATTCGGCGCGCGGTAGACATAGAGGTCGACCTCCGCCACGCCGAGTATTGCGGCAGTGCGATCCACTACGTTACGAAGTGGGTGACCAGCGCGCGCCCCAATCCGGTCCCGCGAAGTAAGACCGTATCGCTCGAACTCCGTGGCAAAGATCTTGGGTAGGCCATCGTGGAACGACGCAAGCAGAGCAACGCCCGTGTCGATCTCCTTGGGACACCGCACCGCCGCGATCAAAGACTCGTCGACACTTCCAGGCGCAGCGCTGGCGGGTCGTGAGGGACGCGTGGCGAGCGCAGCCCGCTCCTCCTCGGTCGCCTCTCCGAGTACCACCAGCGCTCCGATCGCGGCCAGAGCCTCGTTGGTTCGCTGCGCCCCCCCGAACGCGCGTGCCAAGTCCCGCCAAGCCGTTACATGCCTAGTATCAGTGTCGAGGGCGCGCCTCAGCGCGTCGACGGCCTCGCTCACCTTGCCCGCCTGGCGGAGCGCATGAGCGAGTTCCAGTCGAAGCTCGACGCTCGACGGTGCGCTCTTGAGACCATGCTCCAAGGCCTGCACGGCCTGTTCAGGCTGTCCCAAATTGTCGCAGAGAGTCCTGCCGAGCTCGAGGCACGTCGGTGTCACGTCCGCGGAAGCGGGCGCCTTCTCGAGATGGGACATGAGAGAGCCCGCGTAGCCCTGCCAACTCGGCAGGTCATCGGCGCGCTGCTGCTCGAGCATCGCGCGGAACCGGGCCGCCACGCGCCCACCACCCACCATGGCAACCGCCTCCTGGTACCACTTGAACGCTTCGTCCGTCCTTCCCAAACGCCGCTCGAGCTCAGCTCGATGACCGAGAGCGCGAGCCTTCGTCTCGTCATCTCCCGCAGCGTCGATGAGGCGTAGCGCGGTCTTGGATGCTTGGTCGTACTGCTTTTCTCGGACCTGAAGACTCAGCATTCGCTCGAGCGCCTGAGCGTTGCTCGGTTCAACGGTGAGCACCGCGTTGAGGGCGTCGCGAGCGGCCTTGGGTTCCTTGAGGTGCTCGTCGAGGATAATCGCGAGACGCAACTGTATCGCCGCCTGCTCAGGAGCGCGCACCGCCGCCGGTAACGCTCGCTTGAGAACATCGACTGCGGCAGCCCATTGCGAGTCCGAAGCGTAGAGATCGGCCAGCCTCATCAGCGTGGCCTGATGCCCAGGCATGAGCTTCATCACGCGCTGAAGGGTGGCCACCGCAGCCGGGACGTCGTGCAGCGTTTCGGCTTGAAGCTCAGCGACCTGTGCCCAGAGCGTCGAAGCGCGTTCCTTGGACGGAGCGGATTGCGCGGCGTGAATCAGCGAGTCGAGCAGTTCCTGGATTCGTCCTGCCATCAGCATGAGCTCGCGGAGCGAACGAGCAGCAAGCTCATGCTCCGGCGCCACCTCGAGGGCACGCCGCAAGGCTCTCAGAGCGGCTTCGCCATCCCCGGCCTTGACGTGCAGAGCCGCTGCCTCGACCAGCAGTGTCCCGGCCAGTTCGGTATCCTGAGCAATCCGCGCGACGTTCTCGGCCGCAGCCTCGACGCCCGCGGCATCGCCGCTGCGCCGAGCCAGACGGGTGATTCCTCTGAGCGCCGCGAGGTTCTCGGGATCGAGGCGGACTGCCTCTCGATACAGACTCAGGGCGGAACTGTCCCCGGCCACCTCCAGGGCTTCGGCAAGGCGCGTTCGGTGCGCTGCCGCGACGGCACTGTCGCCGACCTCCATGAGCTGGGCGTCAACCTGCCCCAGAAGCACGGCGTCCCCCGATTCGATGGCCATCGACTCGAGACCAAGGAGCGCATCACTGTCTCCGGCGGAGAGTTGCAGAATCGAAGTATAGATCTGCCGGAGCGCGGCCGCGTCCGCCAGGCCGTGCGCCGCGGTAACGTTCGCCAGTGTCTTGAGTGCCGCAACTCGCGCTTGCGGGTCCTTCATGATCCGGGCCTGAACGCTCAGCACGCGCACGAGCTGCTCCCACTTCCCCGCGGCAGCGTACAGAACCGAAACCCCGAGCAGCGCCCCAAGATGCTCGGGAGACCGCTGCAGAACCGACTCGAAGCTGGTGATTGCTCGCTCGGGTTGCCCCAGCTCGTCGCGCAGTAGCTCGGCCTGTCTCATGAGCGCAGCTACTGCGAGTGCCGGATCGCGGGTGTGGTCGGCCTCTTCCCCCAGCGCTTCCACCAACTTCTGCCAGTCCCGCTGCTGTGAGAGCAGGCGGGCGCGCCCGTCGATGGCTGGACGGAAGTCCGGAACGAGTGCGACGGCGCGGTCGAAACACACCATCGCACGGTCCAGCTTGGCCAACCGGTGCTCGTATATCTCGCCGGCGCGAAACAGCAACCGAGCCTGAATGGCGTCGTTCGACTGCTGCTCCGCGCTACGCTCGAGCAGTCTGATTAGCTCGAGCCACTGACCCGCCTGAGCGAGGCGGCGCTCCAGCGCCCGGGCAGACGGCGCGTGGGCGGGTTCCAGCTCCACGGCCTTGCGATAGGCTTCCAGCGCTTTGTCGTCTCGACCAAGCCGGCGCTCCTGAATCGCACCGATCTCGCACCAGAGCACGGCAGCCTGCAGCCCCTTGGGGTGAATCGCGAGCTGATGCTCGTAGACCTCGACGAGCTCCTGCCACCGCCCCGCTGCCTCGTACACCCTCCCCAGGCTCACGAGTGCGGGCTCGTACCGGGGGTCGATCTCGATGACCCGCCGATAGCGCTCGATGGCCGCTTCGGGATCGTTCAGCTTCCGTTCGAGCACCTCGCCAGCCTGGTGATGCAGGGCGACGATTGCCTTGCGGTCGGCGATCGTTTTTGCCTCGAGCTCGAGCGCCTCGACGAGCTCGCTGTGCATGTTGGCCCTCTCCGCCGAACGCTGAATCGCGTGCATCGCACCGAGGTGCTTGGGATCCACCTCGAGAACCCGCCGATAGGCGGTAAATGCGTGAGAGGGAAGCGACAAAGCGTCCTCGTAGAGACGCCCAATCTTGAACAGATGAGTAATCCGTGTCTCGTTGTCTGAAGCGAGGTCCACGAGCCTCTCGCTGAGCTCGATGAGCGCCCGACTGTTACCCGTCAGAGCATACAGTCGGCTCAAAGCCTTCACTGACGGAGGATAGCCAGGGACAACCCCCAACGCATGAGCGTGGTACGCGGTCGCCTGTTCCCCATCATTCAGTCGGACCTCATAGAGCTCTGCGACCTTGGCATACGCCGCCGCGCGCCGTTCCGGATCCGATGCAGCAACGGCTTCCGCGGCATGCACCTCGATAAGCGCCGTCCATGCCTCCCTTTCGGTGTAGAGCCTGGCCAGCGCTTGGAGCGCCGGAAGGCTCGCCGGATCCATCGCGAGCTCGGCTGCGTACCATTTGATCGCGGCGTCCACATCCGAGAGGTGTTCCTCGTAGACGCGGCCAATGCGGTGAAGGAGCCCAGCCCGGTCGGCCACCTCCTTGCCCAGAGCGACGATCCGTTCGAGAGCTAGAACCATCGAGTCATAGCGCTGAGCCAACTCGTACAGCCGAGCGAGCTCCTCGAGAATCATGAGATCGTCCGGACTGCTGCGGAGGCCATTCTCGAGCGATGCGATGGCCTCCTTCACCTGGCCGAGTCTGTCGTATTGGATCCGCGCCGCACGAAAGAGCGCCAGCGCCCGAACCTGAGGGTCACTCGAAAGCTCGGCTTCGAGTGTGAGGGTCGACACTAGATCCCCCCAACGTTTGTGGGCGTAGAGGAGACGCTTGAGCGCCGGCAGAGCGCCAGATGCGTGAGGATCGAGCGAGAGTGCGCCGCGATAGAGCTCGACAGCAGCGGACTCATCCCCTTGGTGAACCTCGGCCGAGCGAGCCCGCTCGCCGACGAGGGAGGCACGATGGCGAGGATCCTGGACGATGAGGTTGGACAGTTTCTCAACCGCAGCGTCGCGCTCAACCCACGCGGACGCGGCGCGCTCGGCTCGCTCGAGCGCGTCCACGATGACCGGAGCAGTGGCATCATACGCTACCGCTGCGCGGAATGCGTCCCTGGCCGCCTTTCCCTGCCCCAAGCGATCGTCGAGGATGCGTCCCTTCTCATGACAGAGGCGAGCCTTCTCCTTCGGATCCGACGCTGTCCGAATCTCCGCATCCAGGAGCAGCAGCATCGCGTGGTACTGGCCCTGTCGACCGAGGACTCGACGTGCGCCACGAATTGCCGGAACGAACTCCGGCCACGCAGAGTGAGCCTTCTTATAGTGATCCGCAGCTTCTGCGAGTGCGCCGAGAGGGTGCTCGTACTGCCTGGCCATCTCGTAGTGCAACCGGGCGACGCGATGGGATTCGGCTCGCGAACGCGGATCCGTTCTCGCGAGCTCCCGCTCGCACATCTCGATGAGCTGCCGAGCCTCCTTGAGCCGGTATTCGGCGGGCTCGTCGATTCGAGTCTCGAGCTTCGCGGTCTCGAGCAGGCGCGCGAGCTCGGCTTCGACGGCACGACTTCCTCCTGCATCCCGCGCGGACTTGGCCGCCCAGGGCGCGGGTGAGACCACCGCCGCGGTCGGAGGAAGCGTCGAATGCTTCGGCCGAAGGTTCTCGACGCGCGGAACCATGGATGGGGCTGGCGCCCCCGAAACCGCCGGAGCCACTTGTCGAACGCTCGGAGCCGCCTCACCCATTGGGGCAGATGCGGTGGCTGGCCCCTCGACGTTCACGCGATCAACGACAGCGGATTCGCTGGTGGAAACGACCACCCCAGGATTTGCCGCGCTCTCGACCGGAGCCGCGGGCGCAGCAGATGGCGCCTCCACCCTGCGAGGTGGCGGAGGCTCAGGACGGCGCGGAGGTCGCGGGTGGGGACGCTTTGGAAGGGAAGCACCGCCCTCTGTGGCGCTGTCCGTTTCCGACCGCGGAGCGTGACTCAGTGCCGCCTTGCTGGGCGGAGGCGCGGAAACCTTCGCGGGAAGCGGGCGCGGCGGCGGCGGCGCAACGCTGGCTCGAACAGGACGCGGTGGAGGCACCGAAGGTCCAGACCGAACCGACACAGGCCCCTCCGAAGCGCCACCGGAGCGACGCGATGGCGGCGGAGGGAGTGAGGCACCGCTTGCTTGCCTAACGGGACGCGACGGCTTGGCACGATCCTTGTTTCCCTGCGAATTTCCCATGACGGCCTGAGCGTACCACGCAACGCAGGGCACGCTGCCACCCCGAATGCGGGGTTTGTCCCATATCGGCCGGGGGAGAACCTTGATCCGACACAGGCGGCGCGAAGCAGCGGCCCGCCCGATCCCGTGCGCGCAGAAAATTGCGCGACTGCTGCTGATCTGGAAACGGGAGCCATTCTGTCCGCGCGCGCCAAGCCCTGCAGCGTCCGCCAGCACGCACCCCAGCCGCCAACCGCGCCACGTGTGCTGACGCGACGTCGCGGGCTGTCCCGCTCGGTCGCCACGCACCCGGTAGCGTCCCATATCCAGTCAGCATTCGCGCTCGTCGGTCTGCGCGAATACAGTCTCCCGAACAGGAGAACTACGGCCGGCCCACCTGCCACCGACCGGTATCCGAGATCAGTTGCTCGAGCGTGCGCACGCGGGGCGGCGCGTGCTATCTACCCCGCGCCTTGGCAGCTCCCCTTCAACCACTCGTCTTCCGCAACGTTCGCGCGATCGATCCGTCGATCCAACTCGACTCCGTAGTGGATGTAGTTGTCGAGCAGGGACGGATCGGCCGTCTGGGTGTGGGCGCGGCGGGAGAGCTGATTTCCGCCAGCTCCGCGCGCGTCGTCGACGCCACCGGGCTCTGCCTACTGCCAGCGTTCGTCGACATCCACGTTCATCTTCGGGAGCCCGGGCACGAGTACAAGGAAGATATCGTCTCGGGGCTTCGCGCGGCGGCGGCTGGCGGATACGCGGCCGTCTGCGCCATGCCCAACACCGCCCCCGTGAACGATTGTCGCGCGGTAACCGAGCTCATGCTGAGCGTCGCCGCTCGAGCGGGCGGATGCAGGCTCCATCCGATCGGAGCCATTACCGCAGGCCTGCGCGGCCAGCAGCTCTCGGAGATGGGGGAGCTCCGCGAAGCCGGGGTCGTTGCGGTCAGCGACGATGGCCGATGCGTCCAGTCGAGTTCGGTGATGAGGCGTGCCCTCGAATACGCCAAGAACTTCGACTTGACCGTGATACAGCACGCCCAGGACGAGACCCTCACAGACGGTGCGGACATGCACGAAGGTGCTGTCTCCGCGCGCCTGGGGCTTCGTGGTTGGCCGCGCGTCGCTGAGGACATCATCGTGGCGCGGGACATCGCGCTCGCGAGCTACGTTGGCGCTCGGTACCATGTTGCCCACGCTTCAACCGCGGGCACGGCAGCCCTGGTTCGCGAGGCAAAGTCGCGCGGATTGCCTGTCAGCGCGGAAGTGACGCCCCACCACCTACTACTCACCGATGAGGCGGTGATCGGCTACGACACGGCGTGCAAGGTCAATCCTCCCCTCCGCGAGGCCGAGGACATCGAGCGGCTTCGAATCGCGCTGCTCGATGGGACAATCGACGCCATCGCAACCGATCACGCTCCTCACTCGACCCTGGAGAAGGATTGCGAGTTCCACGAGGCAGCGTCGGGAATGATCGGACTCGAGCTCTGCTTCGGTCTGGTCCGCCGGCTCTTCGACGGCAATCTCCGGCGCCTCGTGGAAGTCATGAGTAGCGGGCCATGCAAAGTGGTCGGACTAACCCCTCCCAGCCTCCGGGTGGGCGCCGACGCGAACCTGACGCTCGTGGACCCTGACATGGTCTGGAAACCCAATCGAAACACGCTCCATTCCAAGAGCCGAAACACGCCCTTCCTCGAGCGCGAGCTCCTGGGGCGCGTGTTGATGACGATCGTCGATGGCCGAGTCGCCCACGATGGCCTCGGAGAAAAAGCATGAGCGGAAAACCCGCGACCCTGGCGCTCGCCGATGGAACGATTCTGAAGGGGTTTGCATTCGGGGCTGAGGCAAGTGCCGTTGGTGAGGTCGTCTTCACCACCGGTATGACCGGATACCAGGAGGTCCTTACGGACCCGTCCTACACCGGTCAGATCGTGACGATGACTGCGCCCCAGATCGGCAACACCGGCATCACTGCGGAGGATGCTGAGAGCGTTGATGGACGCGCCCGCGTCGCGGGGTTCGTGATGCGAGACCCGAGTCTCATGGCCTCGAACTGGCGCAGCCAGCAGAGCCTGGACTCATATCTCAGGGAACAAGGCGTCACCGCCATTGGGGGCGTCGATACTCGACGGTTGACGAGGCTCATTCGCGACCGCGGGGCGCAGAATGGTTGCATTGGTACGGAGGCGCCGGACACGCTCGTCGATCGCGCGCGCAGTGCTCCAAGCATGTTGGGCCTCGACCTGGTTCGGCAGGTCACGCCTCGCGCAGCCTACGATTTCGCGGAATCGCGAGGAGATTGGTCAGTTCCCTCCCCCGCGCCAGCGCCCACCAAACCCGAGCATCGGGTAGTGGCGATTGACTTCGGGGCGAAGAGGAACATCTTCCGTTGCCTCGTGGACGCGGGATGCCGAGTCACTGCGGTACCCGCGAGCGCGACGGCCGAGGAGATCCTCGCACTGAATCCAGATGGGGTGTTCTTGTCCAGCGGTCCGGGCGACCCGGCGGCGGTGGACTATGCCATCAAGACGATTGCCCAGCTCCTGGGAAAGAAGCCGATCTTCGGCATTTGTCTCGGGCACCAGCTACTGGCGCTCGCCCTGGGCGGTCGAACCTACAAGCTCAAGTTCGGGCACCGCGGCCTCAATCAACCAGTGAAGGAGCTGGACACCGCACGCGTCGGGATCACCACGCAGAACCACGGCTTCGTCGTCGATGTCGACTCCCTCGGCGGGCGTGCGCGAACGACTCACCTGCACCTCAACGATGGCACGAGCGAAGGGCTGAGCGTTCCGGACGCCAAAGCCTTCAGCGTGCAGTTCCACCCGGAGGCGGCAGCCGGTCCTCACGATGCGTTGGACCTGTTCGACCAGTTCAAGCGGCTCATGATCCAATCCGCTTGAACCCCAACCGCAACCGACCAACTCACGCCTTCTCCATGCAAACGGGGGCTCATGCCTGACCGCACGATCCACTTCGTCAGCCTCGGATGCCCGAAAAACCGTGTGGACAGCGAGGTCATGCTGGGTGTCGCGCAACGCGCGGGTTTCAAACACGTCACCGAGGCGGCGGACGCCCAAGTGATCGTGGTGAACACCTGCGGTTTCGTCGAGGACGCCAAGCAGGAGTCCATCGACACAGTGCTCAGTCTTGCCCGAATGAAGACCGAAGGCCGCTGCGAGCGACTGATCGTCACCGGCTGTCTCAGCCAGCGCTATCCTCAAGAGCTGTCCGAAGGAATGCCAGAGGTCGACCACTTTCTCGGCTCGAGCGACATGCTGAGACTCGAGCAGGTCTTGGCGGGAACGGCAGACAGGATCCTCGTCGGAAACCCGGCAAGCTGGGTGATTCGCTCCAGCGACCCGCGCACGCTCACCATGCGTGGCGGCACTGCCTACGTGAAGATCGCCGAGGGCTGCGACCGGACTTGCGGTTTCTGCGTAATTCCCAAGCTCCGCGGTAGACAGCGTTCGCGAACCAAGGACGACATCGTCAGGGAGGTCGAACAACTTGCAGCCTCGGGGGTCGTCGAGGTCAACTTGGTCTCGCAGGATACGATCGCATTTGGTCGTGACCTCAAGGACGAGAGGTTTTCCCTCGCGGACGTCCTCGAGAGCGTGGCGGAGGTGCCCGGGATCCGATGGGCACGGCTCCACTACCTGTATCCGGAGAAGCTCGACCCGAGATTGATTGAGCTCCTTGCCCATCATCCGCGGGTTCTGCCCTACGTCGATATGCCGCTGCAACACGCGGCAGAGTCGATGCTGCGGCGAATGCGTCGCGGCCATGGTGGGGCACGGCTGCGAGGGCTGGTCGAGCAGCTGCGCGCCAACATTCCGGGCTTGGTATTTCGGTCCGCCTTCATCGTGGGGCACCCTGGCGAAACCGAGGAAGAGTTCGAAGAACTGCTGCAGTTCGTGCGCTGGGCAGAGCTCGACCGGGTTGGCGTATTTCGCTACTCAGACGAGGTCGGCACGCCAAGTCATGAGCTCGGCCACAAGGTCCCCACGCGCGTGGCAAAGGCACGAGCGCACAAGCTGTCCGAAGTCCAGCGTCGCATCAGCAAGCGAAAGAATCGGGAGCTCGTCGGCAGCCGACTCGAGATTCTGATCGAAGGTCCGAGCGAGGAAAGTGAACTTGTGATGGTCGGAAGGCACGCGGGCCAGGCCCCCGGTGTCGACGGCTGCGTGTTCGTGTCAGGTGGCCCCGTGGCTCCCGGACAGATGCGCATTGGAACCGTCACCCACGCATCCGACTACGACTTGGTTGTGGAAATCCACGACACGGATGCCGAGACGGCACCGCAGAGCTGCCGCCCCTCTCCAGTCCTACGGACCAAGACTGGTCGCGTCAGCCTGCGCACCGTCGAGTGACGCAACCTCTCGCGGCTAAGAATCCTCCGCCCCTGCCTCGGCCCTGGCCCCGGCCCCTGCCTCCGCCTCGGCCCCGGCCTCCCCTCCGGCTCCGGCCTCGGTCGAGCTCTCTCCGCCGCTGCCCCCGCTCCCCACGCCGGGCACGGGCTCAGGGGGCTCCGGGATCACGAAGTAGCGAGTGTCGCTCATCTCGAGCTGCTTCATGTAGTACATCGCCACCTGATCACCGACCTCGGCCTTCATTCGGATCTCGTAGAGCCCGTCCGAGCCGGTCCGCTGCCCGCTGATGGTACCATTGTCGAGGTTCTCCGCGATCACGGCTACGTTGGGAGATTCCGATCCCACGAGAGTCACACTTCCAGACTCATCGGGGCCGTAGACAGTGGGGCGACTCGGGGGCGGCAGCGGAAGCGTTGGAGACAGACAACCAACGACCAAAAGGCCGGCCAACACCCACAATCGTCGTCGCGTGAGGCTCACAGCAGCCAGCCTAGCACGGGCCGTGCCGACTGGTAGTCGCTCACATTTCTGGAGAACGCTCGCAAACGCCAACCAGGATGACACCATTTCGCCAACATCGTAGACACGCTGTTGGGTTTGGTTCCGGGAAAGGCCAATGGTAAGCAGGGATGGTGAATGGACCCGTGGTCGCCCGTGCGGCCTTGAACACCGAGTCAGCCCGGCCAGGCAGAACGGGAGGCGCACCGTCACTGCCCAGGGCACGCTCCTCGCCGTGGCTGGTTCTGCGTCCGCTGGCAGCGCTGGTGCCACTCTGCCTATGCATCCATATCCTGCTTCAGTCCCCGACAGTACCCAGTTCGCCCGACACCACGAGTGCGCTGATTCGAGCCCTTGAAGCGAAGGCGCTGGAAACTGAGCCCCTCGACGTCATCTGGCTCGACCCCATTCCTGGTTCGCTCCAATCAATTGCGACGTCGCGACGGGCGCTTGTGCGGGCGCACGAGGCAGACTCGCTGTCCGACATCTATCTAGCGCGAGTCCGCTCGACGCCCGAGGGACGCGTCTGGCGCCTCGTCGATCTCGCACCACTGAGCGAAACCTCTGCTGTCGATGAACAGCAACTCGTCGCGTCCGACACCCGCGCGGCGTGGACGATCGGAGGCGCCGACAGAACGCACCTTATCTACTTCGTGGACCTCCGCGGTGAACCGCTCCCGCCATCGAATCGGTGGGGTACCCTCGCTCGGTATCAGGTGGCGCTAACAAACCTGCAGGAATTCGGGACGGTACGCGGGGTCCGAAGGCGGGTCTTCAAGCTTGCTACCCCAGCGCGGAACGTCACCCTCGGCTTCGCGGGAGACTCGTTGTTGGTGCAGGCAGACGGCAGGCTCGTCACCGTGCCGACCTCTGGCACCGCGCAGCTTCCCGCAGAAGGTCTGCTGACAGAGGAGCGCCTCGAAAAGGGCCGGCCAGGGAACCTGGTCACCTGGGCGGTGGATCGAGTCCGTGCCATGCCGTGGTTCGGCGCCGACCGAATGCAGGCGCTCAAGGCGGTTGCTTTCTCCGCCTTGGATGTGGCGGAGCGCCTGCGCGGAGATGTGACGGGCGACGACGGCGCAGACGCACTGGCGGAGGAGCTCGGCGAGCTCAACACCTACAAACCCACTGGCTTCACACGCTCGGACATCGGATGGCCCCCAGCCCCGATTCGACCTGTCCTGGCACATCCGCTCGAGGGAGAGGGTCAGTGGCGGTCGCTGGGGGGCGATCCGTTCATCGCGCAGCAGGAAAACGCCCCCCCTCCCTTCGTGTTCACTTTCATCCGCGTCGACCCCGAGCGCAAGTGGTCGCAGACGTTCATCACTCTCTGGGACCCCCGGCAGGTCGAGCTCCACACGATGAGCGGAACCCGAGAGCCCAAGAGCGCTACCGGCGAGACGGGGCCCGGGCTCGTCCCGAGGAACCCGAAGACCATGCGGCGCTACGCTGCCGCACTCAACGGCGGCTTTCAGGCCACTCACGGCGAGTTTGGGATGATGGCCGATGGTGTGGTCTACCTCCCCCCCAAGCCATTTGCAGCGACTGTCGTGCGACTTGCCGACGGTTCGACGGGGTTTGGCACTTGGCCGCGTGATGAGTCGATTCCCGAGAACATCGTCTCATTCCGACAGAACATGACCCCCCTCGTGCTCGATGGGACACACAACCCCTACCAGAGAACGTGGTGGGGCGGGGTGCCACCGGGCTGGGACGACGAGACCCGCACGGTCCGAACCGCCCTCTGCCTGACAGAAGAGGGATTCGTCGCCTATATCTATGGATTGCGGCTCGAAGCGGAGCATCTGGCCAAAGCGATGCTCCTCACCCGATGCAGCTACGGCATTCATCTCGACATGAATCCCGGACACACCGGGCTCGAGTTCTACCACGCGGCGCCGGCCGAGGAATTGCCCAAGCCTTCCAGACGCCTCGACAGCCAGTGGGAAGCGACCGGCAAGGTTCCGGGCATGCCAGGTTGGGAGTTCCTGAGCCGGCGCATGATCCGAAACATGGGTCTGATGAACTTCCCGCGATACATTCAGCGGGAGCAGCGTGACTTCTTCTACCTGACCTTGCGTCCAGTCCTTCCCGGTGCCCACCCTCGCGATTTGCTCGGCCTCCCCACGTCCAGTGGCTCCGAAGGCCTCTGGACCACAAGTGGGTTACCACAACACGGCTGGCCCCACGCCATCGCAACCAGCACGCTGAAGCTTGAAGTTGGGGGAACGCCGACACTGGCCCGCCTGCTGAAGATGGATGCCCATGCGGTGATGCCGGAGACCGAGGACGGCGAGCAGCGCGAGAAGATCGTCGTGCTCCGTCGCCCCTCTGAACAAGATGAAGGCACGAGTTTGTGGTGGACTCCCACAGGATGGCGCATCGCTGACCAGGGCGGAGCGGACTCAGTACTGGTCGCGAGAGGCGCATCGGCCGCCGGTTCGTATTCAGCCGCCATGTGTATCGATCAGGACGACATGCTGGTCTTGGTGGAGCTTGCGGACGGCCAGCTCGCAGCCGCCGCTGGCCCAGCCCTTGAGCGCGTCTTGAGCGCTCTACGCTGTGATTCGACCATTTTCCTCGAATCACCCCAACCTCTCGTGGCTGGAGTACGAGACCTCGGCGGCAACAGGATCGCCCGGCGAAGAAACGGTCTCGCCTTTGTACGCGGCCAGTTTCCGAGCGCGCGCCGTATCTTTACCGAAACCCCGATCGTCCCCCCCGGCGAGTGGCAGCCCCTGCAAGCGAAGAGGGTGCGCTACTTCAAGGAACGCACTCAGACCGAAACAGCAACGCCACAGTCCGATTCGACCGCCAACGGGTTGCCGGCATCGGAGACGGGTGGTGAGCATGACCCGAAGGGGCCGCCCCCAACCTGACCGCCACATACGCTGCTGAGCCGATCTGCTCGGGCGTTGATTCGAGCCCGACGCGGCGCGGTTTCTCCCCCCCTAAGCTGGTCGAGCCAGTCTACCCTGCAGCGCTCCCCAATTCCCCCTGATGCAGTCCGTGACATGCACGCGGGTGATCGGATTCGGGGAATGAGGCATAGCTGGGCACACATCGATTTACCGACTTACCTCATTCTAGATGAGCCAGATTTTTCTATGGCCGACACATGCGTTGCGTTTCCCGTGAGAGCCCCGAGGGGCAAAAAAGCGCCGGGAAATCTTTGCATTCTGCTCGCCAAGGCAGTCGCGGAGAGGTACTGTATGCCCGCCGAACCGCAGGTGCTGTGCGCCTCAGGTTTCGCTGAGTCCTGGTCACGGGCTATCGACCGTTTCGAGGACGTCAGCCCCTGCAGTCGAATGCTGGGTTCTTAGGAAAGTGCGTGACTTTGGGCCGGCAGTGCCCCGCCCAAGCAGGAGAACAAGCCGGATGAGCGACAAGGGCGGTTCTGATCTTGACGTCTTCGAAGGGCTGATGAAGCGGCCATCCATTCCAGCGGCACCGGGGATGGTCAGCCGCGGAGCGCCACCTCCGCCTCCGCCATCCATCGGCGCGCCACCTCCACCGCCGTTTGGAGGTGGGCACGCTCCGCCTCCGCCGCCGGTGACCTCGGCGGCGCCACCTCCGCCACCTCCGCCGGGGGCCTCGGCTGCTGCGCCTCCTCCGCCACCGGTGACCTCGGCCGCGCCACCTCCGCCACCTCCGTCGGGGCCCTCGGCTGCTGCGTTTCCTCCGCCGCCGGTGACCTCCGCCGCACCACCTCCGCCACCTCCGCCGGTGACCTCGGCTGCTGCGCCTCCTCCGCCGCCGGTGACCTCGGCCGCGCCACCTCCGCCGCCTCCGCCGGTGACCTCGGCCGCGCCACCTCCGCCGCCTCCGCCGGTGACCTCGGCCGCTCCGCCTCCGCCGGTACCCTCAGTCGCTCCGCCTCCGCCTCCACGTCCCTCCTCAGCGCTGGCGTCTGGGCGTCCGTCGGGGTCGACGACTGGCGGTCCACCACTTCCCCCGCCGATGAGCGCGTCGATGCCACCGGTGGCTCGCCCCCTGGAGGTCCCGGCGCGCCAGAAGACTCTCTTGGGGTTGCCTCCCCCTCCGGTGCCCGACGATTCATCGACGGAAACCCCGATGCCGCTAGGGGATCACCGCGCTCCGCCGCCGGTCGCGGCCAAGAGTGCCCCGGTCGCTCCCGCACCGCCGGCGCCCCCTAGTTCGCCTGTCGCTTCGCCTCTGCAGGGGCTCTTCAGCGCGGACGAACCGACAGCTCCGCTGCCCTCGGCGCCCGGTGGACCCAAGCTGGACTCGGGGATCGGAGCGCTCTTCAATTTGGACTCGGGGCTGCCACCGCCAGCAGCACGGAAGACGCCACCCCCACCCCCGGCGCCGTCGAGTCCGCTCGGTCCGCCGCCTTTCCACCTATCGAGCGGTATGCCGGGGCCGCAGCCACTGGGATCCTCGCGCGTTCCTCCGCCTCCCACTGGGGCCGCGCGGACTGGGGCTCCTCCCCCTCCCCCAGCTCCGCCCGGTGCGGCCCGGACTCCGGCTCCTCCCCCTCCCCCCACGAAGTCCCAGGTGCCCAGCCCTGCCAAGGCCGGCGGTCACGTCGACATCGACTGGGACGACGACGACGAGAAGACGGCTATCTTCGATCGTCACAGTTCGGATGAAGCCCCGTTCCCGGGCGGTTCTCGCAGCGTACCACCCACGACCCGGTCCGACCCTCATGCGTCGGCTCACCCGCCGCCTCCTCCGCCGTTTCTGGGCGGACACGCCGAGCCGCGGCCAGCCTCGCAGCCCAGCAAAGCGCCAACTCTCGTGTCGCGTCGTCCCCCGGCGCCCGCGATCTCGCCAGCGTCCGCGATGCCCCCACCGGCCCCGGCGCCGGTACGGTCCAATGCTGGGCTGATGGTGATCGTCGGTGGCCTCGCGCTCCTTCTCATCGCTGCGATCGTCGTCCTTCTGATTCCGAGGACGGGCACACTCATCGTCACGGTCGCCGGACCCGGCAGCAAACGGGTCGACGCAGTCGAGGTTCGCGTCGACGACAAGAAGGTGTGCGATCGCTCACCGTGTCGAGTCGATCTGAGCGCCGAAACGCACATGGTTCGCGTGTCCGCAGCCGGGTATCAGGATACCGCGGACAAGCCCGCCGTGATCGAGGGCGGCAAGGAGTACGTCCTGGATCTCGAGCTGGCCCCCATCAGCGACGGCACGGGGTTGCGTGTATCGGCAGAAGGCACCGGTCTGAAGCTTTGGGTCGACGACAAGGAAGTCGGTCCGCTTCCCCAAGACGTGAAGGACCTAACACCGGGAGAGCACACGATCCGCGTCGCGGGCAACGATCGCTATGAGCCCGTAGAGCAGAAGGTCACGGTCAAGGCCAACGAGATGACGCCGGTAGGTCCGGTCCAGCCCAAGGTCATCAAGGGACTGGCGATCATCGAGGCCGGAAGCAACGCCGACGGTGCGAAGGTTCGGATTGTCAGTGGCGACAAGACCCGACCTATCCCCAGTCTCCCCATCAACGTGGATATCAAGACCGACAAGAGCTACACGCTCGTCGCAGCCAAATCCGGCTTCAAGACGTACGAGCGCCCGCTCGAGTTCGAGCCCGGCAAGGCCGAGAAGACGTTCACTATCGACCTGATTCCCGAAAGTTCGGCGGATGAGCCGGCGCCGGAGCCCCGGCGCGGCGGCGGGGCACGGCCTGTCGCCCCACGGCCCGCCACGCCCGCTCCAAGGCCTGCGCCGGCAGTCGCCGCGGGCACTCAAGGCACGCTGAACATCAACTCCATCCCCGTATCCAATGTCGTGCTGGACGGAGTGCCGCGTGGCAGCACGCCGAAGATCGGCCTCAAGGTCGCCCCTGGAAAGCACACCGTGGTGTTCATCCATCCGCAGCACGGACGGAAGGTCACCTCGGTCAATGTCCAACCTGGACAGACGGCGACCGCTGCCGTGCGGTTCCCGTAGCTAACACGCGCCATCGCAGGTCCAACGAGCGGCAGTGCGCATCCCGCGCTGCCGCTCGGGGTTCCTGCTCGCGCGGAGCAACTGCGGTCGGCGCGGACCGATAGGAGGGGATGGACCGCAAAGCCGCAGAGACCGCAAAGATTTCTGGGGTTACTGAGCCAAGCGGCTCTATCAACGAGCTATCGGCCAGAGCCGACTCGCTGCGGGAGCGGGGCCATCACGGCTTCCTCTCGGGTTACAGGCAAGACGGAAGAGCATCCCGCCCTGGACAGGGTTCGGTCGACGAAAGTAACTCTGGGAGTTACTTTCGCTGGGTGAATCCGGAAGCGCCAGGATCCCCATCTGCCGGTGAGGTCGTTGACGATCTCGCGTCGCGGGGAGTCTACCACTTCACGACACAGAGCATGGCGGGGCGTTTGGGGGGGTCACCGGTCGCGACTAGAGCGGCGCTACGACGGTTGCTGCGGAAGGGGAATATCGCCAGCCCGTATCGAGGGTTCTACGTGAACGTGCCGCCCGAGTATCGGCGCATGGGGTGTGTACCAGCAGAGCAGTTCCTGCCGCAGCTCATGGAGCACCTCGGCCTCGACTACTACGCTGCCCTACTCACGGCGGGACAGTACCACGGAGCGGCCCACCAGCAGCCCCAGGTGTTCCAGGTGATGGTCGCAAAGCATCGGCAACAAATCGACTGTGGTCAGGTTCGCGTCGTGTTCATCGCCCGACGCAACGTCGCGGACATCCCGACCCTGCGCCGCAACACGCCGCGTGGCTACCTCATCGTGGCAACGCCCGAGGCGACGGCGTTCGATCTGGTAGGCTACCCGCAGCACTCTGGCGGACTGAACAACGTTGCCACGGTTTTGCAGGACCTCGCCGAGGAACTGGATCCGGCGCGGCTGGCTGCCATCGCGCCCCTGTCTCCTGTCCCGTGGGCGCAGCGCCTCGGCTACCTGCTCGAACTGGTAGAGGCGGGGCACAAGGTGGAGCCCCTCGCCAAATACGTGGCCAGCGTCGTGAATGAGACGACCACGCTAGTTCCATCGGCGCCTGCTGATGGGACGCCGCTCCACGCGCGCTGGCGCCTGTTCTTGAATACGACCGTGGAGCCCGACCTATGATCCCCCGCAATTTCATCTCGGAATGGCGCTCGCAGGCGCCATGGATCCAGGACGCACAAGTCGAGCAGGACCTCATCCTCAGCCGCGCGTTGGTCGAGCTCTTCAGCGCCACGGAGATCCGTGAGGCCATCGCGTTTCGGGGTGGAACGGCGCTGTACAAGCTGCACCTACGGCCAGCAGCGCGTTACTCCGAGGATATCGATCTCGTTCAGGTCGCGGCGGCTCCGATCGGCAACGTTCTGGACGCGATGCGGGCGCGGCTGGATCCGTGGCTTGGTGAGCCCCGTCGGACACTCAAGGAAGGGCGTGTGGTGTTGCAGTACCGCATGCAAGCGGAAGGTCCACCGCCGCTGCCGATCAGACTCAAGATCGAGATCAACTCGCGAGAGCACTTCAACGTGCTCGAGCTGATCGAACACCAGTTCGCTGTTCAGTCGGGATGGTTCTCGGGCGAAGCGCCCATCAAGACCTACCAGCTCGACGAGCTGATGGGGACCAAACTGCGGGCGCTCTACCAGCGCAAGAAGGGCCGAGACCTGTTCGACCTGTGGACTGCGCAGCGGCTGGCGCAGCTCGACCCTGATCGAGTGATTGCCTGCTTCAAGCGCTACCTCGACGAGGGGGGACAGCGTGTTCCGCGCGCCGAGTTCGAGGCGAACCTTGCATCGAAGTTGGCGGACACCGCCTTCACTCAGGACATCGAGCCACTACTTGCTCCGACCATCGCCTGGGACGTCGAGGATGCGGCTCGTTTCGTGCGCGAAGAGCTGCTCGTCCGACTGCATGGCGAACCGTGGAAGGGCGCTGACGGTGGTGCGTGAGAAGTCGCGGAATTGGCCGTCGAGCCGCACGGCGGCGTTGTTCAGTGCTCGACCGTAACCCAGCGGAGTCACGGGCTGTCGAATCGCCGCTTCCGACTGTTCGGGTTGTCGGGGATGGTCATCTCCACGAGTCCAGAGGCGACTGCTGCTTGCTGATGGCGAACCCGGAAGTGCTTCTCGTCGCGCAGTCTCAGCGCAGCCATGATCTCGCCCCGGCTCATTCCCGTCGGTTATGCGGGGAGCAACTGCCATCGGCGCGGACCGATAGCGGGGAATGGACCGCAAAGCCGCAAAGACCGCAAAGATTTCTGGTGTTATTGAGCCTAGCGTCCCAGTCAACGAGCTGTCGGACAGAGCCGACGGGACCTGCTCGTGGACGGAAGCCTGGTCGTTGAACTCAAGGCCGTAGAGAACATCGCTCCCGTGCATGTGGCGCAGGCCCTCTCCTACCTCAAGGCTTCACGACTCACCCTCGCGCTGCTCATTACCTTCAACGTCAGAATCCTCCGACA
>CAYRKE010000024.1:51502-54921 GCA_964424695.1 uncultured Polyangiaceae bacterium | reverse complement strand
AGAGGGCCTTGCAGGTTCGTGGGGACCGGCGTCGTCTCGGTATGCGCCTCGCACCGGACCGGTCACGAGCCGCCTCGAAGCGGCAGGGCACTAGTGCGTGTGTCCCGGGCCGCGGATTTCCGGGGCCGCAAGCGCATGCCCAGCGTCAGTGGTGCTTTTTGATGCGTTTCCGCTTCTTGCGGGCCTTGCGCAGCTGCTCGAGCGTGTCCGATGGAGTCGGCGCGGGCCGAGGCGAGCCAATGCCGATCAGGGGGTCCTTGTCACGACCCCGATCGCGGGCAATTTCCATGAAGCGTTGCTGGCTGCGAACGGTTGTCTTGCCGTTCGTGGTGGCTTGCTTGTACGCGCCATCGGGGCCGAGTTCCCACCCCTTGACGTTGTCGTGGCGCATGGTGTCGAGGATCTCCTCACGCACGCGCTTCTTCAGCTCGGGGTCCAGGATGGGGAACATCGTTTCGATTCGCCGCTTGAAGTTCCTGGGCATCCAGTCGGCGCTTGCGAGGTAGACCTCGGGGGCACCGCCGTTCTCGAAGTAGAAGATGCGGGCGTGCTCGAGAAATCGATCGATGACGGTGTGAACGCGGATGTGGTCACTCACGTCCGGAACTTGGGGTCGAAGACAGCATATGCCGCGCACATTGAGGTCGATCCTGACGCCGGCCTGGGAGGCTCGGTAGAGCGCCACCGCCACGTCAGCGTCCACCAAGGCGTTCATTTTTGCGATGATGCGCGACTTCTGCCCGGCTTTTGCCTGCGCCGTTTCTCGTTCGATGAGACGAATCACACCCTCGTGCAGCCCGAGCGGTGCAACCAGCAGATGATTCCACCGTTTGGGGGCACTGTATCCAGTGAGCAGATTGAACAGGGCGGTGCAGTCCTCAGCGACGGATTCTTGGGCTGTGAACAGGGACAGATCCTCGTAGAGCTTTGCCGTCTGCTGGTTGTAGTTGCCTGTCGCGAGGTGCACGTACCGGCGAAGCCCTCCCGCTTCGCGACGTACCACCAAGAGTACCTTGCAGTGGGTCTTCAGACCGAGTAGCCCGTACATGACGTTGACGCCTGAGCGCTCCAGCGCCCGCGCCCACTGGATGTTGCTCTCTTCGTCGAAGCGCGCTTTGAGTTCGACGACCACCGTTACCTGCTTGCCCAGCTCCGCGGCGCGCTGCAGGGCGCGGACGAGCGGTGACTCGCCTCCCGTTCTGTACAACGTCTGCTTGATGGCAAGGACGTCGGGATCCTCCGCGGCTTGCCAGAGAAAGTCCACGACTGCCTCGAATGACTCGTAGGGATGATGAAGCAGGACGTCCTGACCGCGAATCGTCTCGAAGAAATCGTCCGAGTCGCGGAACGGGGGCAAGTACTGAGGAGAGAACGCTTCATCTCGATACTCGCGCCGTTTGTCCTTGTCGACCAACGCAGACAAGGCTCCTAGGAAGAGGATTCCATCGTGGCGGTACACGTCTCGTTGTGGGTCGAGTCCAAGCTCTTTGCACAGCCACGAGATGGAATCCTCGGGAGCGTTCGCCCCGACCTGAAGCCGGACGGCGTTTCCACGCTCGCGGCGCCGGAGCTCCGCTTGCAGTACGCTGAGAAGATCCTCCGCCTCGTCGTCGTCGATCTGGATGTCGAAGTTGCGCGTGACCCGGAAGGCATACTGGCCAGCAATCGACATCTGGGGGAAGATCCTGGCGGCGTGCCGGAAGATGAGGTCCTCCAGAGCTACGAAGGCGCGCCGTGTCCCTTCGGCGGGGACGGGGATGAGGCGGGGCAGAGTCGTCGGCAATTGGACGAGGCCAAACGACGGCTCGTTGCTGAGTCCGCGCGGCGCGAAGATGATACCAACGTTGATGCACTTGTTACGGACGTGCGGAAACGGGTGGACCGGGTCGATGGCGATTGGTGTCAGTACCGGGAATATCTCATGTTCGAAGTGGGCGTCGAGTTCGCTCTGTGCAGTGACGCTGAGCTCCTCGGGCTTGAGCATGGCGATGCCTGCATCGCGAAGCGCCGGCTTCAGTAGGTCGTTCCAGACTCGGTAAGACTCCGCGGCCAGCTCGTGAGCACGCTTGCTGACGGCCTTGAGCTGGTGGTGCGGGCTCATGCCGTCCGGGGGGACATCCTCGATTTCTCCGGAGAGCTGCGCGAGTAGGCCTGCAGCGCGCACCATGAAGAACTCGTCCAGATTCGTGGAGAAGATGGTGAGGAACTTGACTCGCTCGAAGAGGGGCACGTCGGGCTTGGTCGCTTCGGCGAGAACCCGTGCGTTGAATTCGAGCCATGAGAGTTCGCGATTGATGAACAGTTCCGGACGCCGCAGCGCGGCTTCGGCGTCACGTGTGGCGCTAGCGCCGGAGCGCGATTCTGGTGGAACGGGCGCCGACGCTGTGGTGCCGGTCGCGATGCTGGGGGCGGGCTCGCCTTTGGAGTTGTCGGGGCATTCGACAGCGCCAGGATCGGGAGCGTGCTTTTCGGGCCAAGTGCTGCGGATGGAGGGATGAGCGGTCACGGCGTTTCGACCTGGATTGGATCTCCCTCAATATACACTCGTTCAGGGGGGAACGGCTACGGTCACTGCCGAGCGGCTTCCATTCCGACCCTCCTCGCGGGCGCTTTCGTGCATGTGCCAGTGCAGTCCGATTGCGCGGAGCCTACTGCGCGAAGGAGCGAGCCTGCGGACGTGGCGCCTGTCCCGCCTGGGCGCCAGGGGTGACTGCGCCTGGCTGTGCCGCGACGGCAGTGTTGGGGGGAGCCGGAGGTGATTGGGTCTCGGTCATCAGTCGCTGATTGAGAGAGGTCCAACCCTGGTCCAGCATCGCCCGCTCGCGAGGTTCGAGGGAGCCGGGGACGCCTCGTTCGACGTTGTAGGCGTAGCTCAGCCAACGATGGGAGCTGCGAAGATCTCCGAGAGCGAGCAGGGTGAGGCCGCGGTAGAGCCCATACTGGGCAGAGTCCCGATTGTCCGCTTCGCTCAGGCGGTGCTCTGTGCGTTCAAAGACCTCGGCTGCCTCAACGTAGTGTCCCTCGCCATAGAGCGCGCTGCCACGTTGAACATAAGAGGCGCATCCCCAGAAGAAGAACGGTGCAACACACACGAGCAGTGTCGTGGCGATGCGTGTTCGCTTGAACATCCCGCAGAGACTAGCCCGTTTTGTGCCCGGGGCTAGGTCGCGGGAGTCGGATTTCGGGCGCCACCAACGGAAAGCGTTTCAGTGGGAATGACCTCGAGTGCGAACGAGGCGCGCCTGTGGGGGAGTGAGCGCAGGGAACGCCCTGCGCGGAATCGAGAGGCTGCCCGCGTGGCCGTTCGAGTTGTCTGGGGGCAACGCTCGAGATCCGGTTTCCCAGTTCGTCCAGCGTAGCTGAAGGCCAAGGTAGGTATTCTCCCGAGCTCCTCATGGCCCGACCTACCGCAGCCGAGC
>CAYRKE010000024.1:0-51402 GCA_964424695.1 uncultured Polyangiaceae bacterium | reverse complement strand
CCGAGCCGCCCTGCGGTAGAAGTCACGGAGCGGGTGCCCGCTCGGGCGGCGTCCAAGCGGTGCGCACCCGCAGGAGCCCTCGCACCACTTCCGAGCTTTGCTGCGTACGCACCGCGCCCGTGTTCGTGGCGCACTGCGCGCAGCAGGCCTCCGACCGCGGCTGTTGGGGGCTGTCCACCTGCATAAGGCAGCCGTTCTCGGTCGGCCTCCCCTGCTCCCGACCCATGGGCTCGGTGTGGCCTGCTGGACGGAGTTCCTGAAATTCTGGTTTTCGGACGGTAGCTTGCGGACGTGCAGCGGGGCGCCACCTTGGGGGGGCGGCTCACCCAAAGGCTGAGCGCGCCTCAGTCTGGGGACTCCGACTCGGCTGACTGTTGATTCTGTCTGAGGGGTCGCCTATGAGCCGGAACCAACGACTCTGAGCAACCTCAGAGCACGAAAGGAGCACACCGCAGTGGGCATTGGCGACGAAATGAAGAAACGTGGACTGCAGCTGCTGAGTGACCCTCGGGTTACCAAGTTGATGCAGAACGAACAGTTCATCCGCGCCATGCTCGCGGCGTTGCAGGTGCCCGGGAAGGTGAACGAGTTCACTCAGGAGCAATCCGCCCGCCTGGCGAGCTTGCTGGGGCTCACGACCGAGCAGCGCGTCCATGAGCTCGAGCGGCGGTTAGAGGCTCTTGAGGTGGAGGTCGAGAGTCTTCGGCAGTCACCCAAGCGAGGACCTGCAGGCGTCCAGTAGGGGTGAGAAACAGTTGGCCGGGAGCGGGGCGGAGGTACTGTGTCACGCTCATAATCCGGCTTTATGGGAATTTCTTGTCGAGCACTCAATCGATCGCTTTCCCTGCCTTGGCCTGTGCCACCTAGGGCCGTGGGACGGAGCCTGCTCTCTTCTCGGCGCAGGCGCTAGGATCTCGGTGACAGGCAGGGGGGGCGCGTCTCGAGATTTCCCTGTCGGACGCGCTGACAATGGCACAGTCCATTTGCGCCACGTCTAGTGAATGTGGCACCATCCCGTCCGGCTGGCACAGATGGCGCAGTTCGGGAGATCACTGATGAAGATGAGGAAGCATTTCGTGGGCGGCGCAGCAGGGCTTGCGATGGCTCTGGCAGCGGGCGTCGGTTGGGCGCAGGAAGCTGGTGACTCTGCCGATGACTCCGGTGGGGAGTCGTCCGATGCAAACGCGGCCGACGACGGATCTGCGGATGATGGCGGATCCTCCGATGATACGAGCGCGGAGGAGAAGAAGGACGGCGAAGGGGACAAAGAGAAGGAGACACTGGACCCGACCGAGATTGACGGCGCCGCCAAGGCTGACGAGGCCGACTCCCCCCACGAGAAGCCTGGCGAGACCTATCTCTTCGTTGGTGCCCGCTATCGCGGTCTCGTGGTCCCCAAGTTCATGATGGGCCTGTTTGGGGACGGCGGAACAACCGTGTATGCCGATGCCTTCGGACCCGAGTTCGGCATTCGCAAGGACAACTTCGAGTTCCTGTTGAGTGCTTGGTTCGCCGACTACTCGATGGAGCCGACTCCCTTCAAGGCCAAGAGTGATCCCGACGAGGCTTGGGAGATCGTGGAGAGCCAGATGAAGGTGCTCTACTTCACGAGTGACTTCCTCTGGACGTACCCGGTCAGTGACCAGTTCGGCGTAAACTACGGGATGAGTGGTGGTTTCGGTATCGTTTGGGGAGATCTCATTCGAGAACAGGCTCGTCCCGGCGCGAACGGTGGCGGATACGAAGTCTGTGAGGGCGTCAATGCCCATCCGTGGTGCGGCGACGACAACGATCACTATGACGGCTACACGGAACCCAGTTGGTCCGATGGTGGTTCGAAACCGCTTGTCTTCCCGTGGCTGGCCTTTCAGACCGGTGTTCGCTACAAGCCGCATCGCAACTTCGCTGCCCGGCTCGACACGGGGTTCGGGCTCACGGGCTTCTGGTTCGGTTTGGGCGCTGACTACGGAATCTGAGCACGAACGGCGTGGACGTCAGCGAGCTGCCAAGTAACCTCACACTCGGCGCCGAACTCGGTCGCGGGGGCGGGGGTGAGGTTTGGGAGGTCTGCGATAGGAGGACCGGCGACCGTCTTGCGTTCAAGCTTCTGACCGAGGAGGCATCGAACGAGGCTCGGGCGGCGCTGGTGCGCGAAGCTGCGGCCCTGTCCGCCCTCGAGGGATTGGGGCTGCCCCGTGTCCGAGCTTTTGGCAGGCTGCCCAAGAGCGGGCGCGCGTACCTGGTTCGCGATCTGGTACCAGGGCGGTGCTTGGACGATCTGATCGAGTCGAAGGAGGCCGAGCGAGCGCTGCGGGCGCTTGTACAAGCCTCGGAACAGCTCACGGTGCTTCACCGCTCCGAGCTACTGCACGGTGACCTGAAGCCCGCCAACATCATCGTGGGCGACGACGGGAGCGCAACGATTGTCGACCTTGGTCTCTCTGCGCGGTGGCGAGACGGTGGCGCGCGGGTCGAGGGACTGACGCCGCGATACGCGGCTCCAGAGCTTTTTCGTGGTGGCGCGCTCACGGTGCGGGCCGAAGTCTATTCGCTGGGGGCGACCCTGCTCGAAATCCTGCCTCTCATTCAAGACAAGACGCGAAGTCCAGCGCTCCAGCGAGTTGCAGCATGCGCCACCGCAGGGGAGCCGGGGCAACGCTATCCGTCGGCGGATGAGTTCGCGAGTGCGCTCCGTGCCGCGGCGGGGCTCCCGCCTGAGGATGTGGCCCGTCCGAGGGCGCTCGAATGGCCCGTTCTCGGGATCGAAGGTCTTGCCGAACGCCTCCTCGAAATGGCTCGGGGGCTCAACGTGGGAGAGCGCCTGGTCGTCCACGGTCCGGAGGGAGCGGGGCGCTCACTACTCCTTCAGCGGTTGGGATGGGCGCTCAGCGTCGAAGGTTACCCGGCAACCCTCGTGGACTCGGCCACTGCTTCGGACGCCGCCGAGCTTCGGGCTCAGCTTGCCCAGTTCGAGTGGAGCCGTGGCTATCTTCTCATTGACGATGTCGATCTGATCGAGCCCGGCGTCATGCGCCTCGTCAACGAGGTCACGCCCCAGCTTCGGCTGGTCTGCGTCTCTAGTCAGCGGCTGACTGCGGCGATGTCGCTGGAAGTGCCGCCACTCGACCCGCCGGTGGCGTCCGAGCTCCTGCGTCGAGCGCTGCCCGCGATGAGCGAGAAGTCCCTCGCTCGTGCGGTCCGGGTTTCGAGGGGGCGCCCGGGCGCTCTGCGCAAGTTGGCACGCCGCCTTGCGTCGGATTCTGTCGTGTCGGCCGTGGATGTGGAACGAATTCTCGGGGCGACACCCTCGGACGTTCCGCGGGACTGCGGTTCATCGGATCTGGAACGTTTCGCGAGGCTCATCGATCGAGGGCGGTTTCGTGATGCCAGCGAGCTGGTTCAGTCTTTGGAATCGTGCTCGCATCAGCTCGAGGTCGCAGTTGCGCTTGCCCGATGGGAGTTTGGAATGGGTCAACCAGGGCGCGCGCGCGACCGACTCGAGGCGGTTCGGGCGCTCGCCTTGGCCGCCCCTGGGATGGGCGCTGCGGCGGCGTGGGCGCTCTACATGGCCAGGGCGCTGACCGGGTGTGGTGAGTTCGCGGCCGCTCTGGAGCAGCTCAGTGTTTGCAGTGCACCCGAGTTCGAGGCTGAATCGCTGACGTACCGGGCACAGGCACTCTCGTACCTTGGTCGACACGTCGAAGCGCGCGAAGCTCTGCAACAATCCGTAGATATCGCCCGCTCACGGGGCAACGCTCGCGTCGAGGGGCTCGCGCTTGCGTCCTTGGGATTCGTCCTTCAGCGCCTCGATCAGCTCGAAGAGGCCCAGGCATCCTATCGCCAAGCAATCGATGCTGCCGAGCGTGCTGATGATGCGAGCACCCTGGCGAGCGCCCAGCTCAACCTTGCTGGGGTCCTCAAGATCGTCGGTGACATCGCGGGGGCGTGTGCGCACTACGAGGCGGCCATCGACACGGGTCGCCGCAGCGGACGCGAATCAACGGTTCGGCAGGCGATGCTCAACCTCGCGAATCTGGACGTTCAGCTCGGCCGTTGGGCACGAGCTCAGGGCAGCATCGATTCCCTCGAGAAGCAGGCGGACGAGCTCCTGCCGATGCAGCGAGCTCAGCTCTTGGGCCTTCGCGCAGAGCTAACCGCGCGCAACGGCACCGCCAACGTGGCGGCCGATCTCTACGAGGCTTCCGCCTCGGTCTATGAGAGCCTTGGGCGGGTAGTGGATGCAGCGGAGGCGAGGCTCGAGGGGGTTCTCATGGCTCTCGAGGGCGGCGGATCGGTGTTTGGCTTGCGTCGCCGGCTCGAGCTTGCCGAAGCTGCTCTCGGTGACGCGCCGGCGCACCGCGCACTGTTTCTGGTGGCCAAGGCCGGGGTCGCTCGGCTTGGTCGCGACGAGAGTTCGGCGCGGGATGCCCTCGACGCCGCGGTTCATGCCGCTCGCGACGCTGGCCAGCGAGAATGGCTGTGGAGGGCGCTTGCGGCGCGCGCTGACCTTGAAGACTCGACCGGGCAGTCCATGATGTCTCGCCACGATCGGGAGGAAGCGGCCGCCGTGCTCGAAGCCATGGCTGCGCCGCTGCCGCGCGACCTGCGTGAGGTCTACTGGAATGACCCTCGCCGTCGCAGGCTTGTTGATCGCGTGCGTAGTGTCGTGGCGGCGCAGCCCCCGAGGATACTGGCAGGGAACATGGAGTTTGCAGAAGACCACACCGCTGCGACATCGACCGTGCTCGAGCAGCGGCTCGCTCGAATCCTGGAGATCAATGCGGAGCTAGTTGGTGAGCTGGACCTGGATAGACTGGCAGGTCGGATCACTGATCATGCGGTACGGCTGTTGCGGGCCGAGCGGGGGTTCCTGCTCCTGCTGGCTGACGACGGGGAACTCAAGGTATATGCACGGCGCCTCGCTCCTGGAGACGACGAGCATGTCGCCTTCTCGAGGTCGGTCGCCGAGCGAGTCATTTCCAGCGGGGAACCACTGGTGAGCACGTGCGCAGGGGACGACGTTCGCATGGCGGGCTACGCCTCGGTTCACCAGTTGATGCTCAAATCGTTGGCATGTGTTCCGATTCGCTCGCCATCTGGTTCTGCGATTGGGGCGCTGTACCTGGAAACCCGGCTTCGCGTTGGCGTGCAGTTCGAGAAGGAGCTGCCCATGCTTCAGGCGTTCTCCGACCAGATGGCGATCGCCATCGAGAATGTGAGGCTCATCGCGGAGAACCGTCGTCGTGCCGAGGAATTGGCCGGCGCGAATCGTGAGCTTGCGGCGGCCCAACAGCGGCTGGAGAAGTTGCTCGACAACCGCACCCAGCGTTTGCATCAGGCGCGGCAGGAGCTGCGGGAGACTCGCGGAGTCCTCTACGGTCACTTTGGATACCATGGCATCGTGGGCACGAGTCAGGCCATGCGCTCGGTGTACTCCCTCATCGACCGTGTCAAAGATACGGACGTTCCTGTGCTGATCACCGGTGAAAGTGGAACGGGTAAGGAGGTGGTGGCACGCGCGATCCACGAGGCCTCCCAGCGGAAACGAGCCAAGTTCGTGGCAGTGAACTGCGGCGCCGTGCCTGAACAGCTCCTGGAAAGTGAGCTCTTCGGCAGCATCAAGGGCGCGTTCACAGGTGCCGACCGGGACCGCAAGGGGCTCTTTCGGGAGGCTGCCGAAGGGACGATACTGCTCGACGAGATCGGCGAGATGCCCCACCGGATGCAGGCTGGAATGCTGCGTGTGCTGCAGGACGGCAAGGTGCGTCCCGTGGGCGGAACTCGCGAAGAGGCCGTCGACGTGCGTATCGTTTTCGCCACACATCGCGATCTCGAGGCTCTCGTCCAGGCCGGGCAGTTCCGAGAGGACCTATACTACCGCATTCACGTCGTGGGGGTGCACCTGCCTCCGCTCCGTGAGCGCGTGGAGGACATCCCCCAGCTTGTCGACCACTTCCTCGGCCGATTCGCGACGCGCTACCGGCGCGAAAAGAGGAGTGTGTCTCGAGCGGCTCTGCGCATGCTCATGGGTTACCACTGGCCCGGGAACGTCAGGCAGCTGGAGCACGTGCTTCTGAACGCTTGGGTACTCACCGATCAGCCCGAGCTCGAGGTTGAGGATTTCGAGCTTCCGCGCCAATCGTCGTCAGAGCTGCCGCCTCCGAGCCCGCTCCCGTCCGAACCGAGTGACTCGACATCGTCTTCGCCACAGAAGGTCGCGAGTATACGGAACGCCCGATCTCAACCGCGCAGCGCGCTCTCTCGACATCGTGGGGACGAGAAGGAGCGGATTCTGGCTGCACTCGAGGAGTGCAATTGGAACCGGGTGAAGGCCGCAGAGCTCGTCGGCATGCCGCGCCGGACCTTCTACCGTCGGCTGAAGCGACACGGGATCCAGTAGAAGCCGGTACCTCGCCATCCACAAAGCGGGAAGCCCCGACGGCGCTTGCCATCGGGGCTCCATCGCATACCCTGCAAGCAGGGGGTTAGCAGTGCTTACTGAGCGCGGCTCCGGATCCGATACATGACCTCCTTGAGGGGTTGGTCGCCCTGAATCTTCGCGCGGTCCGCCGACTTGGCATTCTTGTCGATGATGGCCTGGAGCTTGTCCGCATCGGCAGTCGAGCCCTTCGGAGCAAGGTGGTCGATGGCCTGTGCGGCAACGAAGCGGAGTGCTGCGTTCTCCATCACGTCGAATCGCTTGATGATCTCATCGCGAGTTCCGTCACTGCCCAAGACACCAAGCATGTAGCCAGCCTTGATTCCGGAGAATTGGTTCTTCTGGTCTTGATTCTCACTCTTCTCGAGCTCGGACAGGTAGCAGGGCACGCGTTCTCCGCAGGCCTTCAGCTGCTTCTCGGCTAGCCCGAGAATGTCCTTCTCGAGCTGCGTGCCGTAGTCCTTGACCGCCTGCTTGATGATGTCCAGTTGGTCAGGCTTGCCGATCTTGAGCATCGAGACGGTAAGGGCGCTCTGCACGGCCTTCTTGTCCTCGTTAGCCCCGCCCGCCTTCGCCGCGCGCTCCGCCATCCATGGCACCATCTCGGGGTCGTAGAATTGGGGAATAGACTCGGCCAGCATCTGTAGCGCGTTCATGCCCGGCGGCACGATGGCCTCCTCGGACACGGACTCGAATGCCGTCTTGAATGCCTTCTTGGATTCGGCGGAGGGAGGCAGCTTGGTGAGCTCGCGGGCGATGACGGCCTTGGTGGGGTCGTCCTTGGTCGCCTCGAGGGCCTTCACCATGGGAGCAGTAGCGGCTCCGTTGCCGATCGTGCCGAGCACGACCGCGGCGACCTGCCGATAGGGCTCGCCTTCCGGTGCCTTGTCGGATTTGGTCGCCTTCTTGTAGCGGGCAACGTGGAACTCTTCGAGCTTGTCTAGGTCACCATTCAGAAGCTTGATTGCCATGTCGACGGCGGGCTTGCCGATCTTCACCATGGCGAGCACTGCGGTTGCCTGAACGTCGCCCTTGGCGGGATCGAGCATGACCTTGAGCAGAGACTCGACCGCGCTCGCATCGCCGATTTCCCCCAGAAGCTGGGCAGCAGTGGTCTGCCAGAACAGCTGGTCCTTGTACTCGTCAACCGCGGCAGGCTCCGGCTTCTGTCCGAGGGGCGTGATCTCCACCTCAATCATCTGCTTCAGCGGACCAGACCAGGTCTGCTGCGGCATGGCGAGCATGGCCTCGTTGAGATCACGATAGGTGATCCCGCCGAGCATCGAGTGGGTCTTCAGCTTCTGGAATGCGTCCAGCATGGCGCCACCCACCTCAGGGGCCTTCAGCTCCTTTGCCCCGCGCGCGGCCCACTTGATGTCCGCATCGTCCACGGACGTCTTGGGCCGCTTCGCGAATTCCTCGAAGGCCTTCTTGATGGCGGGCGTTGTGCGCTTGTCGCGGAACGCCGAGAGCAGTTTGATGAGCGAAACCCGAGTCTTCGAGTCGAGCGAGTCGTATCCCTCGACGTACGTCTTGGTGAGCGGGTCGACGACCGCGTTGAGGAAGGCCTGGACCTCGGGAGCCTGCATGTCCTTGTTGGCCTTCGTGATTGCGTCCTCGAAGAATTGCTCGAGGCGCTTGACGGCACGGGGCCGCCAGCTCGGTTCTTCCAGCTTATCAACCCAGTAGGCGGGCTGCCCTTCGTCCTTGCAGCCAACCACGATGGTTGCGACAGTGCCCAACCCAACGGTGGCTGTCGTGCCGAGAATGAGGGCTTGAATGAGCGACGCAATGGTGCGCGACGAGCGGAGCATAGAATTCCTCCAAGAAGTGGCTTGAGCGTCAGGCAGCGCGGTCAGGTTCTGGTAGACCTCGATAATTCCTTAGGAAGTCACCAAGTGGCGTGCGGTTTCGAAACGCTAAGCCGGGGCCGACAAATCTGTCAATGAATGTGAGAAAACTACTCTGTGCTACCTGGGGTTGGCAGAGGGCGGGTTCGGCCAGCGTTCCAGGCGCGATGGGGGCTAGACCTGGTGGGGGTGGGCTGATTTGCCTCGGTCGATCTGCCCGAGTCCCGCTGTGGCGGCAGTTTTCGCGAAATCACGATTCGGCCTGCTGCCGAATCGCATCGCTTCGATAAGTGGTCGCTGTCGGAATTGCCGTTCCGCGGCGCGGTAGCGGCCTCGAGACCCGACCCACATCGCCTGGGAAGGAGCGAGTCAGCGCGCGTGTCTCTGCTCCCAGGCAGCGAGTGCAGGGCAGCCCGAGATTCCGGAAATGCGTCCACAGCCCCAGAAGAGCCACGGTTAGACGTGACATTGTGAGTTGGTGCCGCGAGCGTCGGGCAGGGGGTGGCGGCTTCCGACTCAGGCGGCGGATTGGGGCTGCGCTGCGGCTGGAGTCGCGCGCGCCGGAGCGAGTCTGGGTGTCCGTGCAAGGCGTGCGCGGACACGGTTCAGGAGCGCACGCCAACCTCCCGCAGACGAGCCTCAAGGGCGCGCAGCTTGTCGTCGTCGACCCACGGCTCACCGACGCTTGCCTCGCGGACGAGCTGATCGAGCTGTTGCGAAGTCCTCGGTCCGATGACGGCAGAGCTTACCATGGTGGACCGCAACACGTAGCGGACGGCCAACGCGCGCATCGTGGGGGTGTCGCCCCCGACCGCTGGACGAAGAGCGTCGAGCTGTTGGATGCGGCGCCGCAGCTCATCCGGGGTCCAGCGTTCTGCTCGATGGTCGCCGGGGGGGAACTCCTTGTCGCGCGGCCAATGTCCGCAAAGCAGACCATGTGCCAGCACTGAGCGAGCGAAGACCCCGATCCCCTTCTCGACGACCCTCGATGTGATCGCGTCGAGCTCGTCGGTATGAAAGACGTTGTGCGGTACTTGGACGACCTGCGCGCCGTGGTCTACGGCCAATCTGGCTACCTCTGGTGAGCCGACGCTGACCCCCCAGCATCGGACCACTCCGGATTCGGGGAGTCCCCTCAGCCAATCGAACACGGCGTCATGCTCGAAGGCTTTGGGGGACGGGTTGTGCAGCAACAGCACGTCGAGGTGGGGGCGGCCGAGGCGCATGAGCGCGCGGTCGAGCGCGCGTTTGAGGTACTCCTGGTCGAAACGCTTGCGCGGCGGAGTGCTCTCCCGGTCGGTTCCAACGAGACACACGAACTTCGCCTTCTCGTCGGTGCCGAGGATGCGTCCGAGATCGGAGAGGATCTGCCCGTGCGCGTAGCTCTCGGCGCACTGGAAGACCTCAATGCCCAGGGCGCGAGCTCGCTCCACGACGGTCGTGCGAGCCTCCGCGCTGGTCGGGGCGTGAGCCTCTCCCGAGAGCTGCCATAAGCCGAGAGTGAGCTCGCTCACGGAAAGCTGCGTCGAGCCCAACGCACGTTGTCGCATGGGAACCGGTATAGCAGAGAACTCGGCGGCACCCCCGGCCGCGGAATGTTCCATCATCCCGTCGCATCTCGGCCAGCCCTGCAGGGATCACCGCATTGGCGCGGGCCGGCCGGCGTGCGGAGCGTCCTGCCGGATGCTCCAGTAGTGCATGCTGTGGAATGGGAGGTCCGATCTCACGGTCATCCGTGTCTTGGCTGTTGAGATGTCATCAGGTACGGCAAACTCGACTTCGTGCCAGCCCCCCGCATCCACCAAGGCGTGCTGCGACTGCCCGGACACGGTCAGTTCGATATTCGCAGGCGAGTCCGTTCCGAAGCGCATGACCAGGACTGCCTTAGGCCCGACGAGTAGATCGAACTCTTCGATCGTGCGGTTCATTCTGGCTCCGTCTGCGCGGCCTTGTTCGACGACGAGGACGTTCTCCGCCTGTTTTGCGTCGAAGAGCGAGTAACGATGCTGCGCCTCCTGCTTCAAGTGGGCGACGTCCAGCTCATCCATGATTGCGACCGGCTCTGTGCCCACAGGGGCGAATCGCAGTGGTGACGGTGCTGAACCGAGCAATGACCAGTCCGCCTCGTGGGCGACCATGGTGTATCCGCCCAGGATGGTCGCGTACACGGTTCTCTCGGTGAGCTGCCTTCCCAGCAACTCCGGCATCTGCCACCAGCCGGGGTAGACGATCAGATATTCGGGGAGTTTGGCTGCGCCGAGCTCTTCATAGTGCTCGAAGCGCGAGCCCGCGCCGGCGGCCCAATAGCGCGCTTCGCCCAGGGTCGTTAGTCCGACGAAGTCAAAAACACGATGCTCCGAGAAGTACGCGATCGCGCCAGCGTCATTGACTCCGATCGTCTTGCCTACTGGCACGGCGCGCCTTGCCCAACGACCCAAGTCTGCCTGTTGACGGAGAATGGCGTCCGAGCTTTCCGCAAGATCGAGGATGGTGGCGGGCAACGTGCGAGCGGACGCGCCAGCGACGACGAGGCCTGCCAGAAATCCCCAGCCGCGGAGCTTGGACCAGAACCGCGCGCCGAACTCGGAGACGACGTCACCCAGGGCTACGACGCCCATCAGCCAGACCGGCACGAACGGCCAGAGATAGCGGAGTCGGTTCCAGAGGAAGCTATGGTATGTCGTAGGGATCAGAATCCCCAAACCCACGACTGCGAGCATCGCTCCACGATACATCCGCCCTCGCCGGTGCCCGAGCAGTAGTAGCGCGGGGAGCGATAGCCACGCCACGAAGGCGGGTCCCTCGGGTACGAGATACCGAGCCCACTCGTCTCCGGCCATGAGAACCTGGAACAGGATCCCCATGTTTTCGACGATCCGATCCACGACCTCATTGGGATACGGGCGAGCGAACAACCACTTTGCCGCGAGGGTAGTGCTCGCTGGCGCTCCCGTGAAACCCAGGTTAATCAAAGGAGGTAGCGCAATCGCCGAGAGCACCGCTGCACCCCACCAACGACGCCGTGAACGGGGACGCAGCAGCAAAGCCGCAGCGACCATGATCGTGGCGAGGGCGCCTTCGGGGCGGAGGAGTGGGCCGGCAACGGCAAGGCCGACGAGCTCCCGAAACGCTACCTGCGGCGAGGGCACCCGCGGTGCGGTTGGCGCCGCGCCCTCTTCAAGCCATTCAGCGCTGCGACGCGCTGTCCGTAGGAGCAGCCACGCGAGCGGAATCACCTCCATTCCGCTTCCCGCACACCAGGAGAACCCCCCCATACACAGCAGGGCCACGACCGCCACATGCCGTGTCCGTTCCTCTAGGAGTTCCCGACCCGCCTCGAATACCTCCCATCCGAGAAGTCCAAGAGACGCCCAGCCCAAGGCCCAGGCCGGCCACACCAGAGCTGAGCCCTCGAAGCCGAGCGCGTGGAAGACCCCCAGAATCCCGCTGTAGAGGAGGCTGCTTGCTCCGGGACACGGGAGAGCGCCGGGGGAGTAGCCCAGGGGTCTCCCTTCCGCGAAGGCCCGCGCATACTGGAAATGGATGTACGCATCATCGAGGGCGACGGCGGGCACACCTCCTGTGCGGAGCAAAACCTCGCGGATCGACCAAGCAGCGAGTGCGCTGGTGGCGACCGCCAGCGCCAACATCCACCCCAACCTTACCCTCCGCCTCGTCGGGCTTTCGGGGCTCGTCAGGACCGCATCCAGAGACTCGCCTCGGTTGGTCGGACCTGCGCCTCGGGAGGAGTCCGAGGTTGGGGCGAGGGAGTGCTCGGTCTGTTGAACTTTCTTCCGTGTTGTCATGCGTTCCGTGCAAATCCCGCTAGCACAGGGCGCGCCATGGGCTGGACCGAGTCAACCGCAAAGCCGCAGGGGACGCAAAGACTGTCGGAATCGCGCTTGGTGGTATGCGCTCACGGCTCTAGAACGCCCGGGTCCGACTCCGTTATGCCCTCACGGCCCGCCGCGGAGCGGGAGCCGGATCGGGGGGGCACCGTGGCTTATCCCCCCCCTTGATTGTCGCGGCAGTCTGTCGGTACGCTTCGCCTCATGCCCGGACGGTTCGCTCTCGTGATTGGCCTCGCTGTATTGGGGTGCGCAACGCATCGCGAGGACCTGAATCGAGGACAGGTCCTGTTCGAGGACGATCGCTACGAAGCGTCGCTTGCTGTTTGGCGCGCCCTCGAAGCCGACCAGGATGAGTTCGAGGTGACCGACCGTGCGCGTTACTTCTACCTGCGCGGAATGACGGACTATCGGCTCGGATACAGAACCGAAGCGCGGCACTGGCTTGCGCTGGCCCGCGCTCTCGAAGCGGGCTCACCTGGATCACTCCAGAAGGACTGGCTGAGTCGGATGAACAGTGCTCTCGCCGAACTCAATGCTGAAGTGTGGGGTACTGCTGCGCCCAAGACTCCAATGCAAGAAGCGGCGATCGTGAACTGATCCCTGCCGTCCTGCCGAGGCGGAAGCGGCATACATGCTGCAACGGTCGGGACTCAGGTCTGGCGACGAAGCGCGAACAGGGCGTCCTTCGCGAGCAGCTTGCGCTTCTTGAGAACGACGAACAGTCGCTGTTCCTCGGGCGTGAGGTATACCCGTTTCGAGAGCTCGCTGACGGCGGCATGGAGCACACGGTGTTGGGCTTCCAGGGCATCCAGGCGATCGTCAGCGAGTACGTCGTTCATGGCTACAGCACCTCCTCACGTTACGGCCGGTTTCGGTTGACGCGCGGCAGAGTGCCCTCCAGATGTGCTGAATCGGCCAGGCTGTCCCGAAGGCACAGTGGACCAATCACAATCCAGCCAAAGGCACCCGCCACAACGGAATAGACTAGGGAGGGACGTATGGGAGTCAACCACCATCCAGGCCTCGGAGCGGCGTGTTTTGCTGGATTTCGAAGTTTTCAGCGGTAGCACTATTTGCGCTATGATTCGGCGGCTCCAATGAGATTCCGCTGTTACTACCTGCCGTTGCTGGGCTTGACGGTTGCTTGTGCTGCCCAGCTGTCCGAGGGGGCCACGGTGAAGGGTCGCGCTCGTGCCGACACCGGCCCTCGGTCGGCGCCGGTGTCCAGAACCACCACCTCCAGGGTCATCGTGACCCCCACCGAGGCATTCTCCATCAACGAGCTTTACGTTCGCGCCGCCCAGCACGCGGAATCTGGAAGCTGGCGTCTCGCCGCGAGCGAGTTTGAGCGCGCGTACGACCTCGACCGAACGGGCCCACTCGCTGCCGGGGCTCTCTACAACGCGGGAGTTGCCCACGACGAGGCAAGCGCAGAACGGGAGTCCCAGGAGCTCGCTCTGAGCCGATTCCGCGCTGTGCTCCTGGAGTTCCCGGAGCAGCGTTGGGCCGTTCTTGCAAGTGCGCGCGCGATGCGCCTCGCCGTGCATTTGGAGCACTGGACGCTCGCTAACCAACTCGTCGACAGTTTCGAGCGCCTGACACCAACGCCCACCCCCACTGAGCAAGCGCTGGTCGATGCCGCCCGCGCCATGCATGCCATCGAGCGGGGTCAGCTGGAGGAGGCTCAGCGATTCATCGACGAGGGGCTGGCGGTGATCGAGGACCATCGAATCGACTCCGTCGGGCAATTGCCGCGTGACGTTGCCGCATTGTACTTCGCCCTCGGCGAGTCGAAGCGAGTCGGCGCCCAGCGGATCAAGTTCGTCCCTCGACCCGCCGATTTCGCTGCCGTGCTCGAGGCTCGCTGCCAGCTCGTGCTCGACGCGCAGCGTGCGTATGCCGAAGCGATGCGCGCGTACGACGCGCACTGGTCGTCGATGGCTGGCGTGCGGACCAGCGAACTCTACGCCTCACTTCACCACGACCTGATGCAGGTTCCGCCCCCGGCATCGGCGAAGACAGAGGTGTCGTCGGCGCTCTTCCAAGGTGCCATGCGACTTCGCTACTCGGTGTTGCTCGAGAAGGCGCTCACCCTGCTCGAACACACCCTGCAGATGACGGAGCGGACGGGTCAGCGATCTCCGTGGTCCGAGCGTGCCGTCGAGGCGCGACAGGCGATCCTCGACGCAAAAAGGGTGGAGGACGAGGCGCTCGATCGACTCCCGTATACCCGGCAGGAGCTCGCGAAGGCGCTCGACGACCTGCGGCGGAAGAAGCCCAGACCAGCTCAGAACCACTAGGCGGCCCCAGGGGCGCCCCCGCGGCTCGGCAAGTACTGATAGTTAGTGCAGTAACATCTGCGCAGCGCACCGGTATGAAATATGCTTGACACCCCACCGGTGAAGCGCTACCTGACGCGCCTCCTGCACTGGGTCACGGTACGTCGCTCGAATGCCAAGAGGGATTCGGCGGCGGACCGCAGCGGTGTCCCCCAAGACAGCGTTAGGAACCTCTGACCCATCGTACCCTTAACCAACAAGCGTCTTCACTTTCCTCTTCAATTGCCTTGCAGAGCCCGCAGATTTGGGGTTCTGCCAGACGAACTCGCCAGGTCTTGGTCGTGGAACAGCACAGCCTAAGCACCACCGCATCCTGTGGAAGTTTCAATACGGCCCGCGAAGCGTTGGTGTGCGCTGGCGTAGCTCAACCGGCAGAGCACCGGTTTTGTAAACCGAAGGTTAGGGGTTCGACTCCCCTCGTCAGCTCCGAGCAGGCAAATGGCCTCGAGGACTTGTTTCTTGGTGAGGTTGAAGAATTTTAGTATAACTGGAGGGTTGCCCGAGTGGCCAAAGGGAGCAGGCTGTAAACCTGCCGGCGTTGCCTACGTTGGTTCGAATCCAACACCCTCCACCGCCTCCGCTTCCGGGGGTGTCAGTGAGTCAGCCGAGGAGTCGGAAGCAATTATTGGTGGTCAGGTCTGCCGGGCGGCGCTATCCCTCCCGGCCTCTCCGTTCGCGGGAGTAGCTCAGTTGGTAGAGCGTCAGCCTTCCAAGCTGAACGTCGCGGGTTCGAATCCCGTCTCCCGCTCCGGTCGCCTTGGATCAACAGGCAACCGTCTCCCCGCAACGCCCCGCCCACCTAGCTCAGATGGCAGAGCGCGTCCTTGGTAAGGACGAGGTCACCAGTTCGATTCTGGTGGTGGGCTCGAAGTCGGACCCTGGCTTTTCCAGACGCATTGCCAAGCCCCAGCACAGTCAAAAGGTAGATCAGCGATGGCCAAAGAGAAGTTCGTACGAACGAAGCCTCACGTCAACGTCGGAACGATTGGTCACATCGACCATGGGAAGACGACGCTTACCGCGGCGATCGTGAAGGTTCAGAGCCGGAAGGGGATGGCGAAGGAGATCACGTACGGTGATATCGCGAAGGGCGGCATCGTGCGGGACGACACGAAGACGGTGACCATCGCGGTCAGCCACGTGGAATACGAGTCGCCGACGCGGCACTACGCGCATGTCGATTGCCCCGGACACGCGGACTACATCAAGAACATGATCACGGGAGCCGCGCAGATGGACGGCGCGATCCTGGTGGTGAGCGCGCTGGATAGCGTGATGCCGCAGACGAGGGAGCACGTGCTTCTGGCGCGGCAGGTGGGTTTGAACCACCTGATCGTGTTCCTGAACAAGTGCGACGCGGTGGACGACGCGGAGATGCTGGATCTGGTGGAGATGGAGGTGCGGGAGCTACTGTCGAAGTACAAGTTCGACGGCGACAACGCGAAGGTGGTGCGCGGAGCGGCGCTGCCTGCACTGCAGGGCGAAGAGAAGTGGGAGAAGTCGATCGGCGACCTTCTGGAGGCGCTGGACACTGGGATTCCGCAGCCGGAGCGTCAGGTGGACAAGCCGTTCCTGATGGCAGTGGAAGATGTGTTCAGCATCAAGGGTCGCGGAACGGTGGCGACGGGCCGTATCGAGCGTGGCGTCATCAAGGTGAACGAAGAAGTCGAGATCATCGGCTTCGACCGAGACCAGAAGACGGTGGTGACGGGCGTAGAGATGTTCCGCAAGCTCCTGGACCGAGGGGAAGCGGGAGACAACGTCGGATGCCTGCTGCGCGGCGTGGATAAGGAAGGCGTGGAGCGCGGGCAAGTGTTGGCCAAGCCCGGGAGCATCAAGCCGCACAAGAAGTTCTTCGGCGAGGTGTATGTACTGAAGAAGGAAGAGGGAGGGCGTCACACGCCGTTCTTCACGAACTACCGGCCGCAGTTCTACATCCGAACGACGGATGTGACGGGATCGGTGCAGTTGCCCGAAGGTGTGAAGATGGTGATGCCGGGTGACAACGTCACCGTGGAAGTCGAGCTGATCACGTCAGTGGCGCTCGAGGAGCAGATGCGGTTCGCGATTCGCGAGGGCGGCAGGACCGTCGGCGCGGGCGTTATCACCAAGATCATCGAGTGATCGAAGCAAGGGGGCGTCGGTGACCCGTCGCATGCAGCCGGATTCCAGCTCACGCGGTAGGATCGCCGTCGCCCTCAGCTGCTCGGTGTGTGGAGCGAGGAACTACAAGACCACGCGATCGCGCAAAGACGGTAGTCGGCCATTAGAGTTCAAGAAATTCTGTCCTAGCTGCAACGCTCATACGCTTCACGTGGAGAGCAGGTAGAAACGACTACCAGCGGAGCTCGCCTCCGCTGTCAGAAACCAAACCCTAGGGGTGTAGCTCAGTTGGTAGAGCAGCGGATTCCAAATCCGCCGGTCGGGAGTTCGAGTCTCTCCGCCCCTGCCCAAGGCGAGTCTCTCGCCACAAGCCGGACAGCAATGGCAACCAAGGACGAAGACAAGCAGAACGAGCGCGACGACGCTGAGTCGGCCGAAGCTGATGCCGGTGCCGGACTGCTCCAACGCGAGGGTCTCGTCGTGGCCGACGCATCGGCGGAAGAGGCGTCCCCGGAAGAGGAGGCGGCCACGAGTCTGGGGCCACGCAAGTACGTCCATGCAGCATTTATCGCTGCCGGCCTGCTTGTTGCCTACCTGAGCGGCAAAGTCCTATCGACGATCTGGAATCTCCTCGCCGACTGGCCGGCGCTGGTGCGGTCCTTCCCGCAGCTGATTCTCTACGGTGAGGAGGAGCGAGGCTCGATGATGCTGGCGATCGGCGCGCTGGTCGGCCTCGTCTCGGTGGTTCAGGCATACCGAAAGCCGCGGGTTCGTCAGTGGGCTGACGACGTTGCGGATGAGCTTTCCAAGGTGACCTGGCCCGAGAAAGAGGTGGTGACCAACGGCACCCTGGTGGTGGTCGTGACGAGCATCGTTGCGGCGATCTACATCTCGTTGCTCGACCGGCTTTGGGGTTTCTTGACGACGCTGGTGTACGGCGCTTAAGCGGGGTTGGTGCTCAGCATGTCCGACAAGAAGTGGTACGTCGTCACGACCTATTCAGGCTACGAGAACAAGGTCAGGGCCGCTCTCCAGGAACGCATCCGTCAGTACAAGATGGAGGACAAGTTCGGGGAAATCCTGATTCCGTCCGAGACCGTCACCGAGCACGCCAAGGATGGAAAGGCTCGGGTCAAGAGCAAGACTAGCTTCCCCGGATACGTGTTCGTCGAGATGGAGATGGGCGAGCACGTGTGGCACCTCGTCAAGGACACGCCCAAAGTCACGGGGTTTGTGGGCAACCAGAAGCCTCAGGAGGTCAAACCTCCCCACATCGAGGGTATTCGCAAGGGCATCACCGAGGGGGCCGTCAAGCCCAAGCCCCGTCAACAGTTCCAGGAAGGCGACGAGGTTCGCGTCGTAGTCGGCGCATTCGCGAACTTCTCAGGGACCGTTCAGGAAGTGAAGCCCGACAAACAGAAGCTCAAGGTCATGGTGAGCATCTTCGGTCGCCCCACCCCGGTTGAGCTCGATTTCTCCCACGTAGAAAAGCGGTGAGACAATGGCTGCTGCAAAGAAGAAGGTAACAGGTCTAATCAAGTTGCAGCTCCCGGCTGGGAAGGCGAATCCTTCGCCTCCCGTTGGCCCCGCGCTCGGTCAGCACGGCGTCAACATCATGCAGTTCTGCAAGGACTTCAACAGCCGGAGCGCTTCGCTCGGTGACACGATCATTCCCGTCGTGATCACGGTGTACGCCGACCGTTCGTACACCTTCATCATGAAGAGTCCCCCCGCGAGCATTCTCGTCAAGAAGGCTTGTGGGCTGGCGACCACCGGGAAGCCGGGCAGTGGGTCCAAGGAACCCAACAAGAATAAGGTCGGCAAGATCACCTGGGCCCAGGCCAGAGAGATCGCTGCCACCAAGTTGAAGGACCTCAACACCACCGATATCGAGGCCGCTGCACGCAGCATTGCGGGCACTGCTCGAAGCATGGGGGTCGACGTCGAGTAAGGGCACCCGAAGCCCGACTTGACGTGAATCTACTGGAGCGGTGGTTCGGCTTCGAGCCATTCGAAGCACCCTGCCGCATCCCAGGAGTCGAAAGACGAAACTCAATGCCAAAAATTGCCAAGAAGAAGCGAGAGGCACTGGCGAAATTCGACCGTGCCAAGCGCCATTCCGTCGAGGAGGCCGTCGCTGTGGTCAAAGCGGCGGCCTACGCGAAGTTCGACGAAAGCGTCGATATCGCGGTACGCCTCGGCGTCAACCCCCGACACGCCGACCAGATGGTTCGTGGAGCAGTCGTACTGCCGAACGGGACCGGAAAGAAAGTGCGCGTGTTGGTCTTCGCCAAGGGTGAAAAGGAGAAGGAGGCACTGGAAGCGGGAGCCGATCTCGCAGGTGCTGACGAACTCGTCGCCCAAGTTCAAGGTGGAATGCTCGACTTCGACCGATGCATCGCCACGCCCGACATGATGGGCTTGGTGGGTCGTCTCGGCCGCGTCCTCGGTCCCCGTGGTTTGATGCCGAACCCCAAGGTTGGCAGCGTAACCTTCGAGGTTGCCAGAGCCGTGAAGGAGGCGAAGGCAGGAAAGGTCGAGTACCGAGTCGACAAAGCCGGCGTCGTCCACTGCCTGATGGGTCGCGTGTCGTTCAGCCAGCAGCAGCTCATCGAGAACGCTGAGACGATCATCCACGAGCTTCTCGCGCGCAAGCCAGCGACGGCCAAGGGCATCTACTTTCGCAGCATTACGCTGTCGAGCACCATGGGTCCTGGGGTCCGCATCGACACCAACGCTGCCGCGGCGACGGCGGAGGAGGCTCACTGATGCTTCGCTCAGACAAAGCTGAATTGATCGGCGAGGTCAAGTCGCTGTTCGAGCGCATGAGCTCTGCCGTCTTCGTCGACTACGCAGGTCTCAACGTCGAACAGGTTACGGAACTCCGAAACCAGTTTCGCGCCAGAGGCGTCAAGTACCAGGTCGTCAAGAACAGCCTGGTGAGGCTCGCCATCGGCGACGAGGCAGTGGTCAAGAAGCTCGATCAGGCGCTGCGCGGCATGACCGGTGTCGCCTGGAGCTTCGAGGAGCCAAGCGCTGCGGCTCGTATCGCCAAGGAATTCGCGAAGACCAACGAGAAGCTGAAGATCAAGGCTGGCTTGATGGACGGTCAGGTTCTGGACACCAAGGGTGTTGAGAACCAGCTAGCCTCACTGCCCAGTAAGGACGAGGCCCGCGCCATGCTGCTTGCGACGATGATGGCGCCGGCGCAGACCCTCGTTCGACTTCTCAACGCACCTGCCCAGCAGATGGTCGGCGTTCTTGCCGCCAAGCAACGCCAGGCAGAGGGCGGTTGAGTCGAGGACACCCTCGACTGACGCGCCCTGACCGACCCATCGCTTGCTCTTCGCAAGAATGAGCGAGCAACCCAGAATCCCAATAGAATCGAATCAAGAAGAACGTTAGCCCAAGCCCGAGTGGCACAAGGAGCAGTGAGACATGGCCGACCTTACCCGTGAGCAGGTTGTCGATTACCTTTCCAACCTTCCCGTCATTCAAATCGCAGAGCTCGTCAAGGAGCTCGAGACCAAGTGGGGCGTGAGCGCTGCGCCTGTCGCCGTTGCTGGCGCTGCCGCTCCGGCAGCCGCTGCAGCGGAGAAGGAAGAGAAGACCGAGTTCGACGTCGTCCTGGCTGATGCAGGGGCCAACAAGATCAACGTGATCAAGGCAGTGCGCGAGATCACGGCTCTGGGCCTCAAGGAAGCCAAGGACCTGGTCGAGAGTGCGCCGAAGCCAATCAAAGAAGGCGTTGGCAAGGAAGAAGCCGAAGACATCAAGAAGAAGCTCGAGTCTGCCGGCGCCAAGGTCGAGGTCAAGTAAGGACCTCGTGCTGGCTGTTCAATCCCGAATGACAAACCTCGCCCGCGCTTCATTGCGCGGGCGATATCTGAGCGAGCGTGGGGGGAAAACGTCTCGCGGGGCGGCGATGTGCGCCGTGCCCGCTAGGCGTGTCTGGTCTGGAGGAACGGCATATGGCGTCCAAGGTCCAATCGAACTTCCGACACCGTAAGAATCTCGGTAGCATCGCGCCCATCGTCGAAATACCGAACCTAATCGACATCCAGAAGAGCAGCTACGACAAGTTCCTCCAGTCGAACACTCCGCCGCGCGAGCGCAAGGAGATCGGGCTCGAAGCGGTGTTTCGCAGCGTCTTCCCGATCAAGGATTTCGATGGGACGAGCGAGTTAGTCTACGTCTCCTACAACCTTGAGAAGCCCAAGTACGACGTCGATGAGTGCCGCCAGCGGGGCATGACGTTCGCGGCTCCAATCAAGGTGACGACCCAGCTCATGGTGTATGACACCCATGATGGGGGCGAGCGGATCGTCCGCGACATCAAGGAGCAAGAGGTCTACTTCGGCGAAATCCCGCTGATGACCGACACCGGTACCTTCATCATCAACGGTACCGAGAGAGTTGTCGTCTCACAGCTTCATCGAAGCCCTGGCGTGTTCTTCGATCACGACAAGGGCAAGACTCACTCCAGCGGCAAGCTCCTCTACTCCGCGCGAGTGATCCCCTACAGTGGCTCGTGGCTCGATTTCGAGTTCGACCACAAGGACATCATCTACGTTCGCATCGACAGGCGACGGAAGATGCATGCAACCGTGCTGCTTCGCGCGCTCGCATACACGACGCAGGACCTCCTCAATTACTTCTACTCGACCGAGACGGTCTATATCGAGAAGGGCGGCAAGTTCTCGAAGAGTATCGAATTCGATCTGCTGCCGGGTCAGCGCGCGACGCGTGACATCAAGGTGGGTGGAACGACGATCGTCAAGAAGAACACCAAGTTCACCCGCGCCGCGATTCGGAAGCTGAAGGAAGCCGAGATTGACAGGTTGCCGATCGAGCTGCCGGATCTGATCGGCAAGGTAAGTGCGGAAGACGTCGTTGACAAGGAAACTGGCGAGATCCTCCTGGAGTGCAACGAGGAGGTGACCGAGATCACGCTGGACCGCGTGCGTGAGGCCGGTGCGACCCAGCTCAAGGTTCTCTTCATTGATGGCCTGAACGTCGGCCCCTATCTGCGAGACACCCTGCTCGCGGACAAGGTGCGCACGATGGAAGACGCCATCATGGAGATCTATCGGCGCCTGCGTCCCGGCGATCCGCCGACGCTTGAGACAGCCAAGCAGCTGTTCAACAATCTGTTCTTCAATCCGGAACGCTACGACCTGTCCGCGGTCGGTCGCCTCAAGCTGAACTACAAGTTCTATCGGGATCTGCCGGACGAGCAGAAGCCGGCGCTCGAGGTCGGCACGCTTACTTCTCAGGATATTCTGGAGACGGTACGTCATCTCATCGAGCTGAAGAACGGCCGTGGCTCGGTGGATGACATCGACCACCTTGGCAACCGGCGTGTTCGCGCGGTTGGCGAGCTCATGGAGAACCAGTACCGGATCGGGCTGGTTCGAATGGCTCGCGCCATCAAGGAGAGGATGAGCGTCTCGCAGGAGATCGACACGCTCATGCCCCACGACCTCATCAACGCAAAGCCCGTGGGCGCGGTGGTGAAGGAGTACTTCGGCAGTTCGCAGCTGTCTCAATTCATGGACCAGACCAACCCGCTCAGCGAAGTGACGCACAAGCGTCGACTGAGCGCCCTGGGGCCGGGCGGTCTGACGCGAGAGCGTGCAGGTTTCGAGGTTCGCGATGTTCACGCCACTCACTACGGGCGTATCTGTCCGATTGAGACGCCCGAAGGTCCGAACATCGGCCTCATCGCGTCACTGTCGACTTTCGCCCGCGTCAACGAGTACGGGTTCGTGGAGACTCCGTACCGCTGGGTGAAGGAAGGTCACGTCCGGAAGCAGGTGGAATGGTTCAGTGCCCTCCAGGAGGAAGGCAAGTACATCGCACAGGCGAGCGCGCCGACGGACGAGGAGGGGCGTTTCGTCAACAACCTCGTCAGCGCACGCCTGAACGGTGACTTCCGAATGGCCTCCAAGGAGCAGATCCAGCTCATGGACGTGTCGCCAAACCAGATGGTGAGCATCGCGGCCGCGCTGGTTCCCTTCTTGGAGCACGATGACGCCAATCGCGCCCTCATGGGTGCGAACATGCAGCGACAGGCAGTGCCCTGCCTGCGGAGCGAGGCGCCGTTCGTCGGAACCGGCATGGAGGGGCGCGTTGCGGTGGATTCGGGTGTTTGCGTGACGGCTCGCCGAGAGGGCGTCGTCATGAGCGTGGACGCCGAGCGGATCGTGGTCCGCGCCACCTCGGGCGAGGGCGAAGAAGTTCCGGATATCTACCAGCTGACGAAGTACCAGCGGTCCAACCAGAGCACCTGCTACAACCAGAAGCCTGTTGTGCGCCCCGGCGAGGTCGTCAAGGCTGGGGACGTGATGGCCGATGGTCCCGCCATTGACATGGGCGAACTGGCGCTAGGTCAGAACGTGCTCGTCGCGTTCATGCCGTGGCAAGGGTACAACTTCGAGGACTCCATCCTCTGCAGCGAGCGCGTGGTCAAGGACGATGTCTACACCTCGGTTCATATCGAGGAGTTTGAGTGCATCGCTCGTGACACAAAGCTCGGCAAGGAAGAGATCACGAAGGATATCCCCAACGTTGGCGAAGAGGCCCTTAAGGACCTCGACGACGCGGGGGTTGTTCGTATCGGCGCTGAAGTCAAGCCTGGCGACATCCTGGTTGGCAAGATCACGCCCAAGGGCGAGAGTCAGCTGAGCCCAGAGGAGAAGCTACTTCGCGCGATCTTCGGCGAGAAGGCCGGAGACGTTCGGGATAGCTCGCTCAAGGTGCCGCCAGGGGTTGGTGGAATCATCATCAACGCAAGGATCTTCTCGCGCAAAGGAACCGACAAGGACGAGCGCGCGAAGGCGATCGAGGATCAGGAGCGTGCGAAGCTCGAGCGGACTCGCGACGAGGAGGTGAAGATCCTACGTGACTCCTTCTACCGGAGGATCCGCGGGGTGCTCTTCGCTCAGACGACGACCGGAAAGCTCGTCGACGACAAGGGAGCCACTCTCATCGAGAAGGGGGTAGTTCTCGACGAAGCCGTTCTGGACGCGACTCCCCGCAAGTACTGGGGCGAGATCCCCGTGAGCGATGGCGTCGACCAGGTCGCGCAGCTGCTCCACGATTTGGAGGAGTTGGTCCGAGCTCGGGAGGAGCATTTCCGTGACAAGATCGACCGGCTGAGCCGCGGTGACGAGCTTCCTCCTGGCGTCATCAAGATGGTGAAGGTCTACATCGCCATCAAGCGCAAGCTGCAGATTGGTGACAAGATGGCCGGTCGCCACGGCAACAAGGGTGTCGTGAGCCGCATCTTGCCCGAGGAAGATATGCCGTATCTGTCGGATGGTACGGCGGTCGACATCGTGCTGAATCCGCTTGGCGTGCCAAGCCGCATGAATGTGGGGCAGATTCTCGAGACCCACCTTGGGTGGGGCGCGCGGGCACTCGGTATCCAGATCGAGAACATGATCGAGCAGAACTTCGGCGCCGCGCGGCTGCGCGAGAAGCTCCTCTCGATCTACGAGGGTGACGCGGATTTCGCGAAGTTCGTCAGCGGGCTTGAGGATGATGAGGTGAAAAGCCTCGCCATGAAGCTTCGGCGCGGCGTCTACTTTGGGACGCCCGTGTTCGACGGCGCCACCGAGACGCAAATCAAGGGAACGCTCGTCAGTGCCGGGCTGCCAAATTCGGGCCAAACCATCGTGTTCGACGGTAGGACGGGTGAGCCGTTCGATCGAGACGTGACGATCGGCATCATGTACATGCTGAAGCTTCACCACCTGGTCGACGACAAGATCCACGCCCGTTCGATCGGTCCGTACTCGCTGGTGACCCAGCAGCCTTTGGGCGGCAAGGCTCAGTTCGGCGGCCAGCGTCTCGGTGAAATGGAAGTGTGGGCCATGGAAGCCTATGGGGCTGCCTACGCTCTACAGGAGTTCCTGACCGTCAAGAGCGACGACGTTCAAGGCCGAACGCGGATGTACGAGTCCATCGTCAAGGGTGAGTACGCTCTCGAAGCGGGCCTGCCCGAGAGCTTCAACGTTCTCATCAAGGAGCTTCAGTCCCTCTGCCTCAATGTCGAACTCGTCGAGAGCCCCGGTGCTTCAGGCGCGATCGCGGCAGAGGATTGATGCGCATGGGAGCCGAGTCAACCGACGCAATGCAAGCCGGACCCACCTTGGCGGGGTGGGCCTGCGTTGCGTCGCCCCTTCCAGTTCTTTGCCGCTTCGCCAGCGTTTTTCCGTCGAATCGAGCGTCCCGTACAGGAGTGAACAGCCATGCGTGACATCTTCTCCTTTTTCGAGAAGCCCAAGGATCCGCTCTCGTTCTCAGCAATGCGGATCTCCCTGGCGAGCCCCGAAAAGATTCGCGAATGGTCGCACGGCGAAGTCAAAAAGCCCGAAACCATCAACTACCGGACTTTCAAGCCGGAGCGTGACGGGCTTTTCTGCGCAAAGATCTTTGGGCCGGTGAAGGACTACGAGTGCATCTGCGGCAAGTACAAGCGCATGAAGCACCGCGGCATCGTCTGCGAGAAGTGCGGCGTCGAGGTCATTCAGTCCAAGGTGCGACGCGAACGGCTGGGGCACATCAATCTCGCGACGCCGGTCGCCCACATCTGGTTCCTGAAGAGCCTGCCGTCACGCATCGGCAATATCCTCGACATCACGCTGAAGGACTTGGAGAAGGTCCTCTACTGCGAAGCCTACATCGTCATCGATCCGAAGGACACCGAGCTGCAGGCTTGCGAACTCCTCACCGAGGATCGGTACGCCCAGCTGCTCGATGAGTACGGCGAGGATCGCTTCGATGCCGGCATGGGTGGCGAGGCCGTGATGGAAATGCTGAAGCGCGTCGACGTGCACACGTTGAGCGAGACGCTTCGGCAGGAGATGCGCTCGACGACGAGCGAAGCCAAGCGCAAGAAGTTTGCGAAGCGGCTCAAGGTGGTAGAGGCCTTCCGGGGAAGCGGCAACCGCCCGGAGTGGATGATGTTGAACGTCATCCCCGTGCTGCCTCCTGATCTGAGGCCTCTGGTTCCACTCGATGGTGGACGGTTCGCGACCAGCGATCTCAACGACTTGTACCGCCGCGTGATCAACCGAAACAACCGCCTGAAGCGGCTCCTCGAGTTGAACGCGCCCGAGATCATCATTCGCAATGAGCGGCGGATGTTGCAGGAGGCGGTTGACGCGCTGTTCGACAACGGGCGTCGAGGCAAGACCATTACTGGGCCAAACAAGCGTCCCCTCAAGAGCTTGAGCGACATGCTCAAAGGCAAGCAGGGGCGCTTCCGCCAGAACTTGCTCGGCAAGCGCGTCGACTATTCGGGGCGCTCCGTGATCGTCGTGGGGCCATCTCTCAAGCTGCATCAGTGCGGCCTGCCGAAGAAGATGGCGCTGGAGCTGTTCAAGCCGTTCATCTACAACAAGCTGGAAGAGCGCGGATACGTCAACACCATCAAGAGCGCGAAGAAGATGGTGGAGAAGGAGCGTCCCGAGGTTTGGGACATTCTGGACGAGGTGATCGGCGAGCATCCGGTTCTGCTCAATCGCGCACCCACGCTTCACCGCTTGGGTATTCAAGCCTTTGAGCCAGTTCTCATCGAAGGCAAAGCCATACGACTCCATCCGCTCGTCTGCGCGGCGTTCAACGCCGACTTCGACGGCGATCAGATGGCCGTGCACGTGCCTCTCTCCATTGAAGCGCAGATGGAGGCCCGCGTGCTCATGATGAGTACCAACAACATCCTCTCGCCGGCCAGCGGGCGCCCCATCATCAATCCCACGCAGGATATCGTGCTGGGGCTTTACTACGCGACTCGCATGCGTCGCTTCGGTCGCGGCAGCTGGCGTCCGGAATCGCTCAGCGTCAATGAAACCACGGGTGAGCTGAACGGCCAGCTCCGAGGCGTCTACGCTTCCCCTGAGGAAGTCCGGATGGCGTATGACAACGGCGAGGTCGATCTGCACTCGAGTATCCTCGTGCGGATTTCGGACGTCGACGAAACCGGAAATCGGCGGACCCGACTGGTGGAGACCACCACCGGGCGTGTCCTGGTCGCCGAGATTCTGCCTCCCGAGGTGCCGTTCGAGTACACCAACAAGGTACTCAACAAGAAGGCGCTCAGCGCGCTCATCGACGTCTGCTACCGCAAGCACAAGAACAAGGAGACCGTGCTTCTCGCAGACCGGCTTCGGACGCTCGGGTTCACGTACGCGACCAAGGCGGGCATCTCCATTTGCATGGATGACATGGTGATCCCCGACAAGAAGAAGGAGCTCATCGACACCGCCCAGCGCGAACTCGAGAGAGTCGTGGACCAGTACCAAGAGGGTCTCATTACCGACGGCGAGCGCTACAACAAGGTCGTCGACATCTGGGCCGGTGTTGCCGATCGCGTCACCGAAGAGATGATGAACGGCATCAGCAAGCAGACCGTGCAGGATTCCGAGACGGGCGCGCTTGCCGAGGAGAGCAGCTTCAATCCGGTCTACATCATGGCCGACTCGGGCGCTCGAGGCTCGACACAGCAGATGCGCCAGCTCGCCGCCATGCGCGGGCTCATGGCAAAGCCGTCAGGCGAAATCATTGAGACGCCGATTACCGCGAACTTCCGCGAAGGCCTCAGCGTGCTGCAGTACTTCATCTCGACGCACGGCGCTCGCAAGGGCCTGGCCGACACGGCGCTCAAGACCGCAAACTCGGGGTATCTCACCAGGCGTCTCGTCGACGTGGCGCAGGATGCGGTCGTGTCCGAGTTCGATTGCGGCACCCTGGACGGCATTCGGGTGACGAAACTCGAGGAAGCCGGTGAAGTCATCCAGCCCTTGGGTGATCGCATCCTCGGTCGTGTTGCTCTCGAGGATGTCGTGGACCCATTGACCGGCGAGGTCATCGCTGCCGCCAACTCGGAGCTCGACGAATCGCTGGTTCGCCGCATCGAGGAAGCCGGCATCGAGGAGGTCGTCATTCGTTCGGTGCTGACCTGCCAGACACGACGCGGCGTCTGTTCAATGTGCTACGGCCGCGACTTGGCACGTGGCTATCGGGTGAACATGGGCGAAGCGGTGGGAATCATCGCCGCACAGTCGATCGGCGAACCCGGTACCCAGCTCACGATGCGCACCTTCCACATCGGTGGTGCGGCTGCCCGCGGCAAGATCGAGCAGAACGCGCTCGAGACCCGCACCGAGGGTATCGTGCGGCTGCGGAACGTTCAGCTCGTCACCAAGGAGGATGGCTCGGTCGTGGTGATGAATCGCCACGGCGAGCTCGTCGTCATGGACGACACCGGTCGCGAGCGCGAGCACCATCGCCTGCTCTACGGAGCTACACTGAAGTGCACCGAGGGGCAGCGCGTGGCTGCGGCTACCACGGTGGCCGAGTGGGATCCCTTCGCGTCACCAATTCTCACCGAAGTCGGCGGTATCGTCAGCTTCGGCGACCTGGTTGAAGGCGTGACCGTCATCGAGAAGGTCGACGAAGTGACGGGTCTCTCCCGCAAGATCGTGATCGAGTCACGCGCGGCGGAGCTCCGTCCCCGGATCACCATTAGTGATCCAGAAACCGGCGAGCCCGTGAAGATCCCAGGGACGGAGCTGGACGCTCGCTATCTGCTGCCCGTAGGGGCGAACATCGTGGCTCAGGACGGCGGCCGGATTGCTCCAGGCGATCCAATTGCCAGGATTCCTCGGGATACCACCAAGGTGCAGGACATCACGGGAGGTCTCCCGCGTGTCGCAGAGTTGTTTGAGGCGCGCAAGCCGAAGGACCACGCCATCATCAGCGAGATCGACGGAATCATCAGCTTCGGCAAGGACACCAAAGGCAAGCGTAAGGTCGTCATCACTCCTTACGGCATCGACGGCACTCCACTCGAGGACCAGGCGCGCGAGTACCTCATCCCGAAGGGCAAGCACATCCAAGTGCAGCCCGGCGATGCGGTTCGAGCTGGCGATCCGCTTCAGGAAGGCCCAGCCAATCCCCACGACATCCTTCGCGTCAAGGGCGAGAAGGAGCTCGCTGCGTGGCTCGTGAATGAGATTCAGCAGGTGTATCGCCTCCAGGGTGTGACCATCAACGACAAGCACATCGAGGCTATCGTGCGGCAGATGCTGCGTCGCGTGCGGATCAAGGAGGTTGGCGAGACCAGCTTCCTCGTTGATGAGCAGGTGGAGAAGCACATCTTCGAGCGCGAGAACCAGCGCGTCATCGAGCGGGGTGGGCAGCCCGCGGTGGCCGAGCCGATGCTGCTCGGCATCACCAAGGCGTCGCTGTCGACCGAATCGTTCATCAGCGCGTCCTCGTTCCAGGAAACCACGAAGGTGCTCACCGAGGCGGCGATCTGCGGCAAGACCGACGACCTGCGCGGTATCAAAGAGAACGTCATCATGGGGCGTCTCATCCCGGCAGGTACGGGGCTCCCGGCGTACAAGCGGCTCCGAGTGGTCACGGACACGGGCGCCGACGCGCTCTCGTCCTACGCGCAGCCCGCGAGCGCCGCGAGCCCGGCAGTCGGGACCCACTGAGCGGGCGGAACGGAAGGTTGGGCGTACATGCGAGGCGGCGCACGCGCGTGCCGTCTCGCATTAGCGCTGGGCGCAGCGTGCTCGGTCGCGCGGAGGATGCCGCGCTGCTGCTTCGTGCTTGGCGGGCCGAGCTCGGGTTCGCGCTGGGCATTCTGCGGCGGGCGCCGAGTTTTATTGCGGCGGCGTTCGGACGTGGAACCATGGCAGATGTCGCCCTCCGGAACGCCCGTGTCGACCCGGGGGGGATTGCGCTGGTCTGCGGCGAGCGGGGCTGGTCTCACGCGGAGCTAGGAAGGCAACTAGCGCGGGTCGCTGCAACCCTCAGTCACGCTGGCGTGAGGAGCGGCGACACGCTCCCGATTCTCGGTGCCGCGAATCTCGAGACGGCTGCGACGCTTCTTGCCGCGCAGTGGATTGGCGCGGTTCCCCTGCTGATCGATGCGGAGCGTGGGCCGGGGGCACTTCGGGACGCATGGGGAGCGGCGCCAGGAGCCCTTCGTGCCGTGGACTGCGGAGCGATGTCCGACGCCGCATGTGGCGTCGGTTCCCGCGCGTCCGAGATTGTCTGGGTGCGGGTCAACCCGAGCGAACCCATTTCGGCGTCGCGACCTGGGCCCCCCACGAACTTGCCGCCGCGAGCGACTCCCCACGTCGACTGCGCCTGGGTTCAGACTTCAGGGACGACTGGCCATCCCAAGTGCAGCAGGATCCGTCAGCGCCGGGCGATGATCGCTGCTCACGGGTTTGCTCGCCTCGTCTACGCCTTTCGGCGCGGTGACAGGGTCGCAAGCAGTCTGTCGATTTGTCACGCGACGGGGTTGCTTCTCGGGCTCGGGCCTGCGCTCGTGAGTCGCACCCCCCTGGTCATGCTGGGCAAGTTCAGCGCATCGCGATTCCTGGAGCAGGTCTCCAAGGCAAGGGCCACGCATTGGCTCTGCGTCGGCGAAATGGGCCGGTGGCTGGTGAGAGGCTTGCCTCAGGAAGGCGAGCAAGCGCACCGGCTCAGGACGATCGTCGGCATGGGCTTCGACGGAGACCTCGAATCGACGATGGAGGAGCGACTCGGGGTGAGTCGGGTCGTCCAGTTCTACGGGGCAAGCGACGGTCCTATCGCGCTGATACGGCTTTCGGGGCCACCCGGTGCAATTGGACGTGTGCCAATGTGGGCAAGTCGGCACGTGGTACTTGCGCGGCGTGACGTTGAACGCGAAGATCTGGCAATGGACGCCTCGGGGTACTGTATCCGCGCCTCGATCGGGGAACAGGGAGAGCTCCTGATTCGACAGCCACTGATTCCGGGCATCAGCTTGGGATGCTTCGAGGGGTACGCCAGCGAGTGCGAGACCTCTTCGAGGATTCTCCGCTCGGTGTTTCGCAGTGGCGACTGCTATTTCCGAACGAGCGATCTCGCGCGCCGAGATCGTCACGGTTTCCTCTATTTCGAGGGGCGTGTCGGCGAGAGCATTCGATGGAAGGGGATCAACGTACCTGCTGCGCGTGTGGCTGCCGCACTGTGCATTCCCGGTGTCGTGGCGGATGTCGTCGTATACGGGGTGCACATTCACGGCCTGGACGGCACGCCGCCAGCCGCCGCCGTGGTCTGGGAAGCGGCGCCCCACGTGGAGATTCTCGCCGAACGCGCTCGGACCCTGTGTGACACCGAGCGTCCACGATTCATCCGGATAGTGTCCGCGATCGAACGAACTGTGACATTGCGACCGCGCCGAACGCGCCTGGCTGGAGCGGGCGTGGACCCCACCGCGACGTCAGACCCACTCTACATCTGGTTGGGCGGTACCTATCAGCCCATGGACGGCGCGCTGTACTCCGCTGTCGTCCGAGGGGAGGTGAGACTGTGAAGGCCCGCGTTGCAGGAGCGGTGAGCGCGCTGATCGTCCTTGGGTTCGGGGTTGCGTCAGCGTCCGCATGCAAGCCAAGAGCAAAAGGGCGAGACGGAGCGAGGGTGGTGGCGCCGGCGCCGAAACTCCCCGCACTCCAGGGCAAGACGTGGCTCGAGCCGCTGCCCGTCTCCGGCTTCGAGCCGGCGACTGTCGCCGTCCCCCTGGGGGCCACTCAGCCCCGGCCCGTTCTGATTGCTCTGCATGGTCAAGCGGATCGTCCAGAATGGCAGTGCGGGACTTGGCGCGGGGTCACCCCCGTCCCCTTCATTCTGTGCCCGACGGGTCAGAGGCGTGTTCCTCCAGGCAATCCGGAACGGTTCACATTCGAGAGTGTTCAAGTCATGGAGAAGGAGCTTCGAGCCGGGCTTGAGGCTCTCAAGGCGCGCTATGGTCGCCATGTGGCGAAGGGCGGTGTCGTGCTGGCAGCGTACGGCCGCAGTGCGGAGCTCGCTCTCGGAGTCCTTCGGCAGTCGCCGTCGTTCTTCTCCAAGGTCGTACTCACCGAAGGAGGCGCCGAGCGCTGGTCGTCGAGCTTCGCTACGCTCTACAAGCAAGGCGGTGGTGAACGAGTTCTGTTCGCCTGCGGGCGACCTTCGTGTGGCGCAACCGCCCAGCGCGCCATGGCCTGGAGTGAGCGTGCGAACGTGGACGCGCAGCTCGCCTACGCCGGCCCGAGAGAGCCCTACTGGGACCCAACGCTTGCGTCGCGGGTGCGCGAATCGTGGGGGTGGTTCGTGGGGGATGATCCGCGGTGGACTCCCTAGGATTCGGCCACCGCTCCTTCGACCTCCGAGAGGGGGCGCTCGCGTAGTCTCCTCGCTTCTTGCAGTCGCGGCGCCGGTCCGCCTGAACTGGCGCGAGCTCTTCATGGTTCGGACAGAGGGCATTGGCCGCATGGAGAGCCCCAGGTTACGTCGCCGACGCTCTTGTTCTGGGGGAATGCTATGTTGGGGCTGGAACTCACCACCCACTTGAACCTCAAGACTGCCACGAATCTGTCGTCGAACGGGCCGAATCACTGAATGGACAATCAGTCATTTATATAGTCCTTCCGCATACATACGATGTGTGCTACGGACGCCTCCGCCGTGCTCGCGATCGACTGATTGCGGGCTTCTCGGGGCCGGTAGCTCAAGGCTCAAAACGACCTTGACAGTCGGTGACCCACGGCTAACCTCCCGTTCCCCCGAATCCCGGGCAATGGACCCCTCATATCCCGATGCCGACAATACAGCAGCTCATCCGCAACGGTCGCCAGGCAATCAGGGCTAAGACAGCCTCGCCGGCGCTGCGTTCCTGCCCCCAGAAGCGTGGGGTCTGCGTGCGCGTTTACACCACAACGCCCAAGAAGCCGAACTCCGCACTACGGAAGGTGTGCCGCGTTCGGTTGACGAATGGCATCGAGGTGACGAGCTACATTCCGGGCGAGGGTCACAACCTTCAGGAGCACAGCGTGGTGCTGATTCGCGGAGGTCGCGTCAAGGACCTTCCCGGCGTCCGTTACCACGTCGTGCGGGGCACGTTGGATGCCTCGGGTGCCTCGGGCCCCAGCAGCACGAACAAGGCCAACCGAAACCGCAAGCGCTCGAAGTACGGCGTTAAGCGGCCGAAGCAGTAGAAGCACCAGGAGCCTTCACAATGCCTCGTAGACGCGAAGTACCCAAGCGCAAGATCACCCCCGATCCCAAGTTCAAGGACAAGCTGGTCGCGAAGTTTACCAACTCGCTGATGCTTGGCGGCAAGAAGTCGACGGCGGAGAGTATCCTCTACGGCTCCTTCGATATCATTCAGAGCCGTTTCAAGGAGGATCCCGTCGAAACCTTTCGCAAGGCCCTCGACAACGTCAAGCCGAAGCTCGAAGTCAAGAGTCGCCGGGTTGGTGGCGCCACGTACCAGGTGCCCGTCGAGGTTCGCCCTGAGCGTCGGGTCGCCCTGGCCATGCGTTGGCTCGTGAGCTACGCGCGTGCCCGCGGCGAGAAGACGATGCGCGAGCGTCTTGCTGCGGAGTTCGTCGATGCAGCTCAGCTCCGCGGCAACTCCGTGAAGAAGAAGGACGACACGCACAAGATGGCGGAAGCCAACAAGGCGTTCGCCCACTATCGCTGGTAATCCGGCTATTGGTCACATACTGCTAAGACGGACGAAGGAGCTCTTCTCGTAGAATGAACCAGCTCACATAAAGGTCGGATTCGCACCATGGCGCCTCATGCGAGGCGCCCCGCGTAACGCGGTCAGCGTAGCGACTCCGAGCCCCTTCCAGCACACAAGGCAGCCTCCGAAGGCGAGGCGCCGTAGCTGGAGGGGGTTTCGTCCGTTCAGGCCCCAGAAACTTCAGTACCGATTGCACCGAGTCCCGACGTCAGTATGCCCCGTGAGATTGCTCTAGAGCGCACCCGCAATATTGGCGTCATGGCCCACATTGATGCCGGGAAGACCACGGTCTCCGAGCGCATCCTGTATTACACCGGTATCAGTCACCGCATCGGCGAGGTGCACGAAGGCACCGCGACGATGGACTGGATGGAGCAGGAGCAGGAGCGGGGCATTACGATCACGAGTGCGGCCACGAACTGCTTCTGGACCACTACCCGCGGTCCATTCGCCGAGGACCGGCACCGCATCAACATCATCGACACCCCGGGACATGTCGACTTCACGATCGAGGTCGAGCGCTGCCTACGCGTGCTGGACGGCGCTGTGGCCGTCTTCGACGGCGGAAACGGTGTCGAGCCGCAGAGCGAAACGGTTTGGCGTCAAGCGGATCGCTACAAGGTTCCGCGCCTCGCCTTCGTGAACAAGCTGGACAAGATGGGCGCCGACTTCCAGATGAACCTGGACTCGCTGCGCGAGCGACTCGGTGTTCGTCCCATCGCCATGCAGTGGCCCGTGGGGCAAGAGGACGGCTTTCGCGGCATGGTCGACGTGGTCGAGATGCGGGCTGCGATCTTCGACGAAGAAACGTTGGGGGCCGAGTATACCTGGGAGCCCGTTCCGGAAGAGCTCCAGGAGAAGTGCGCCGAACTTCGCGAGCAGCTGATCGAAGCGTGCGCTGACGTCGACGATGCCATCATGGAGCTCTTCATCCATGGTCGCTCCGCCGAGGTGACGACGCAGCAGATTCATGCGGCGGTCAGAAAAGCGACACTGGGTTTCGAGTTTGTGCCCGTGTTCTGTGGCTCAGCCTTCAAGAACAAGGGAATCCAGCTGCTTCTGGACGCCGTGGTGAACTACCTTCCGTCACCCCTCGACGTGCCCCCCATCGAGGGCGCCGACCCCGAGAATCACGACAAGAAGCTAGTTCGCAAGGCGGACGACAAAGAACCATTCGCGGCGTTGGCCTTCAAGATCGCCAATGACCCGTTCGTCGGAAACCTGACTTTCTTCCGCGTCTACGCCGGAACGCTTACCAGTGGCACGGCTATTCTCAACGCCAATCGTGGCAAGCGCGAACGAATTGGGCGAATCCTGCGCATGCACGCGAACAAGCGGGAGGAGCTCAAGGACTGTTGCGCTGGGAACATCTACGCAGCGGTCGGTCTACGCGACACCCGGACCGGGGATACGCTCTGTTCGGACAAGTTTCCCATCGTTCTGGAGAAGATGACCTTTCCGGATACGGTGATCTCGATCGCGATCGAGCCCCGAACGCAAGCCGACCTCGACAAGCTCGGTTTGAGCCTACAGAAGCTAGCCTACGAGGATCCGAGCTTCCGTACGTTCACGAACGAAGAGACAGGGCAGACGATCATTGCGGGGATGGGCGAGCTTCACCTCGAGATCATCGTCGACCGCTTGCGGCGCGAATTCAAGGTTGAGGCAAACGTCGGCAAGCCCGAAGTTGCCTATCGCGAAGCCATCACCAAGGCGGTGGTCGCCGAGGGGCGTTTCGTGCGCCAGAGCGGCGGGCACGGCCAGTACGGTCACGTGAAACTGGAGATCGGACCAGCGGCGCGTGGCGGCGGGTTCGTGTTCGAAAACGGAATCGTTGGGGGCGTCATTCCCAAGGAGTTCATTCCGTCGGTGGAGAAGGGGGCGCGGGAAGCCATGGGGAGGGGCATCGTTGCGGGATACCCAATGACCGACGTCAAGGTTCGCCTCATCGACGGCAGCTACCATGAGGTGGATTCTTCGGGCCCCGCGTTCGAGGTAGCAGCTTCCATGGCCTTTCAGGACGGGGCCAAGCGGGCTGGTGCACAGATTCTTGAACCCGTGATGGCGGTCGAGATCGTGACCCCCGATGACTACATGGGTGACGTCATTGGCGATCTCAATTCACGACGCGGCAAGGTGATGGGCATGAACGCCCGCGGAGCGAAGACGCAAGTGATCACCGGCGAAGTGCCGCTCGCGACCATGTTCGGCTATGCGACGGATCTTCGCAGCAAGACGCAGGGGCGCGCAACATACACCATGCAATTCGCGCACTACGAGCCCGTGCCCAGTGGAGTCCAAGAGGAAATCGTCGCCAAGGTGCGCGGAAACTGACTGAGAACGAGGGAAGCGATGGCCAAAGAGAAATTCGTACGAACGAAACCTCACGTGAACGTGGGAACGATTGGTCACATCGACCATGGGAAGACGACGCTTACCGCGGCGATCGTGAAGGTTCAGAGCCGGAAGGGGATGGCGAAGGAGATCACGTACGGTGATATCGCGAAGGGCGGCATCGTGCGGGACGACACGAAGACGGTGACCATCGCGGTCAGCCACGTGGAATACGAGTCGCCGACGCGGCACTACGCGCATGTCGATTGCCCCGGACACGCGGACTACATCAAGAACATGATCACGGGAGCCGCGCAGATGGACGGCGCGATCCTGGTGGTGAGCGCGCTGGATAGCGTGATGCCGCAGACGAGGGAGCACGTGCTTCTGGCGCGGCAGGTGGGTTTGAACCACCTGATCGTGTTCCTGAACAAGTGCGACGCGGTGGACGACGCGGAGATGCTGGATCTGGTGGAGATGGAGGTGCGGGAGCTACTGTCGAAGTACAAGTTCGACGGCGACAACGCGAAGGTGGTGCGCGGAGCGGCGCTGCCTGCACTGCAGGGCGAAGAGAAGTGGGAGAAGTCGATCGGCGACCTTCTGGAGGCGCTGGACACTGGGATTCCGCAGCCGGAGCGTCAGGTGGACAAGCCGTTCCTGATGGCAGTGGAAGATGTGTTCAGCATCAAGGGTCGCGGAACGGTGGCGACGGGCCGTATCGAGCGTGGCGTCATCAAGGTGAACGAAGAAGTCGAGATCATCGGCTTCGACCGAGACCAGAAGACGGTGGTGACGGGCGTAGAGATGTTCCGCAAGCTCCTGGACCGAGGGGAAGCGGGAGACAACGTCGGATGCCTGCTGCGCGGCGTGGATAAGGAAGGCGTGGAGCGCGGGCAAGTGTTGGCCAAGCCCGGGAGCATCAAGCCGCACAAGAAGTTCTTCGGCGAGGTGTATGTACTGAAGAAGGAAGAGGGAGGGCGTCACACGCCGTTCTTCACGAACTACCGGCCGCAGTTCTACATCCGAACGACGGATGTGACGGGATCGGTGCAGTTGCCCGAAGGTGTGAAGATGGTGATGCCGGGTGACAACGTCACCGTGGAAGTCGAGCTGATCACGTCAGTGGCGCTCGAGGAGCAAATGCGGTTCGCGATTCGCGAGGGCGGCAGGACCGTCGGCGCGGGCGTGATCACCAAGATCGTCGAGTAGAGTTTGGAACCGTTGGTGCCGGCCCGGGGCTACCCCGCGGCGGGCACCAACCCGTTTCGCGAGGAAAAGAAATGGCAGACGCGACAAAGATTCGAATTCGCCTCAAGGCGTTCGATCATCAACTGCTCGACAAGTCCACTTCGGACATCGTCGAGACGGCGAGGCGCACAGGAGCGCGAGTGGCCGGGCCAATCCCCCTCCCCACATCCATTCGGAGGTACACGGTGCTTCGCGGTCCACACGTCGACAAGAAGTCCCGCGAGCAGTTCGAGGTTCGCACGCACAAGCGTTTGCTCGACATCCTCGAACCCACTCCCCAAACCCTCGACGCGCTGATGAAGCTAGATCTTTCAGCCGGCGTTGACGTCGAAATCAAGAGCTAACCGCGAGGGCCTTCGTATGGCGAAAATCGATATATTCAACCTCAAGCGGGAAAAGGTCGGCGAGCTGGATGTCGCCGACGAGGTCTTCGCTGTCGAGGTCAAGGAGCACCTCCTCCACGAGGTGGTCACGGCTCAGCTAGCATCGCGGCGCGCGGGTACCTCCGCCGCCAAGGAGCGAGCTGCCGTATCCGGCACCAAGAAGAAGATGTATCGGCAGAAGGGTACCGGCCGCGCACGTCACGGTGCGATTCGGGCGCCCATCTACGTTGGCGGTGGTCGTGCACACCCGCCGAAGCCTCAAGACTGGTCGTACCGTCCGCCGCGCGGCGTGCGGATTGGCGCTCTCAAGAGCGCGCTCACCATGCTGCTCAAGGAAGGCCGGATGACGGTCGTCGACAAGCTTGAGCTCAGCGAGGTCAAGACGAAGGCGGTGGTGGCCGTACTGAGCGACCTGCAGGCGAGCTCGCGGACCCTGGTCGTCGACGACAAGGGCAACGAGAATCTACGCCTCTCGATTCGGAACGTTGCAGAGTCCCAGTTTCTGCCTCCCGAGGGCGTGAACGTGTACGATCTTCTGCGCCACGACCATTTGGTGTTGTCGCAAGACGCGGTGAAGGCCCTGGAGGCCCGCTGCCTGGAGCGGAAATCATGAGAATCGAAGACGTCATCAAGCGCCCAATCGCGCTGACGGAAAAGGCTTCTCGTCTGAAGGAAGAGAATAAGGTCGTGTTCGAGGTGGATTTTCACGCGAACAAGGCCGAGATCCGTACCTGCGTCGAGCAGATGTTCGACGTCAAAGTCGTCGACGTGAACACTGTGGTGCAGCGCGGCAAGACCAAGCGCATGGGTCGAGGTTACAGCAAGAAGCCGAACTGGAAGAAGGCGGTGATCACCCTTCGCGAAGGTGATGACATCCAGTTCTTCGACGAGTCGGAGGAATAAGAGCGATGGCTATTCGATCATTCAAGCCAACCTCGGCTGGACGGCGCGCCTACAGCTGTAGTGATTTCGCCGAAATCACCACCACGACGCCCGAGCGTTCCCTGCTCGACGTGAAGCAGAGGACCGGTGGCCGTAACAACTACGGTCGCGTCACCAGTCGGTTTCGCGGCGGTGGGCACAAGCAGCGCTATCGGATTATCGATTTCAAGCGTGGCAAAGTCGGCGTGCCAGCGCTTGTCGCGGAGATTGAGTACGATCCCAACCGCACGGCGCGGCTCGCGCTTCTGCACTACGCGGATGGCGAGAAGGCATACATTCTGGCGCCGGACGGGCTCAAGCAGGGCGATCAAGTCGTGGCCAGTCGGAATGCCGACATCCGGCCCGGTAACTGCATGCCGCTGCAGTACATCCCGGCTGGTACGATGATTCACAACATCGAGCTTCGTCGTGGCAAGGGCGGGCAGCTCGTTCGGGCAGCAGGTACCGCCGCGCAGCTCATGGCGAAGGACGGTGACTACTGCCAGGTCAAGCTGCCCAGCGGTGAGGTTCGCAAGGTGCATGTGCTCTGTCGTGCCACCATTGGTCAGGTGTCGAACATCGAGCAGAAGAACGTCGCGCTAGGCAAGGCGGGGCGGGCTCGCTGGCTCGGGAGGCGGCCTCACAACCGTGGCGTCACCATGAATCCGGTCGATCATCCCATGGGCGGTGGCGAAGGTCGAAGCAGTGGTGGTCGCCATCCCTGCTCGCCATGGGGTCAGCTCAGCAAGGGCATGAAGACCCGCAAGAACAAGCGAACCGACAGCATGATCGTGAAGCACCGGAAGGCAAAGGGCTAAGGCATGGCGCGTAGTATTACCAAGGGGCCGTTTATCGACGGCCATCTGATGTCGAAGATCACGGCGGCGCAGGCTGAGAACTCGAAGAAGGTGATCAAGACGTGGTCACGCCGTTCCACCATATTTCCGGAAGCGGTGGGGCTGACCTTCGCAGTTCATAACGGTCGCAAGTTCGTTCCGGTTTTCGTGACGGAAGACATGGTAGGGCACAAGCTCGGCGAGTTCGCGCCGACCCGCACCTTCCACGGTCACGCTGGTGACAAGAAGGGCAAGCCCGCGCCCAAAGGGCGGTAGGTTCGATCCGAGCGTTAGGCTCGACGCTTGGTAGCATCTGACGAGAGTAGAGTTCGCTGACTGCCGGACGTAGGGTTGGCGGGCGCACCCCGAGGCAAGGAAGGCGCCCAGGAGCGGAATGCTTCTGGGCGCTTGTTCATTTCTGTCGCTTTGCCTCGGATGGGCGACGAGGGGTGGAGGCCAGGTTCTCGCAGCATCGCGCTGCTTGGCCGTCAACAAGGCGGACATCCTGGGGTGAGCGACAGCACGTCGGCTGGAGTCGAGCGGGTGGAGTCAGCTCGACGGAGTCCGTTCCTGCAAGGTGGCGCCGATTTGGGTTCCGGGGGACACTTTCCCGCGTTATAGGTTAACGGCGCCTGTTCGGGCGGTCCGGCAGTGCGAGCATGAGCGGCGCTTTGCGAACCGTTGCGCAAGGCTAGAAGTGGGAGTAGCGCAGATGAAACGGAAAGGCATTGTCCTCGCGGGCGGATCCGGAACAAGGCTGTATCCCCTGACACGCTGCACCAGCAAGCAGCTGATGCCCGTGTATGACAAGCCCCTGGTCTACTACCCCATCGCCACGCTGATGCTGGCCGGCATTCGTGAGCTCCTCGTGATCACGACCCCCGAGGACGCCCCATCCTTTCAGCGTCTTCTTGGCGACGGTTCGCAATGGGGAATTGCGCTGAGCTACGCCGTGCAGCCGAAACCGGAGGGGCTGGCGCAGGCGTTTCTGATCGGCGAAGCCTTTCTTGGCGGAGCGCCAGCGGCTCTGGCGCTCGGTGACAACATCTTTTTCGGGCATGGGCTCGCGTCTCTGCTTCAACGCGCAAGTGAGAACGAGGTGGGTGCGACCGTCTTCGGATACTACGTGCGAGATCCTGAGCGTTACGGAGTTGTGTCGTTCGACAACGCCGGCAATGCTGTCGATCTCGAGGAGAAGCCTGTTCACCCCAAGTCGAATTACGCTGTCACGGGACTGTACTTCTATGACAATAGCGTCGTCGAAGTGGCCAAGAGCATTAGACCGTCCGCCCGCGGTGAGCTCGAGATCACTGACGTCAATCGGCACTATTTGGAGCGACGCGCGCTTCACGTGGAGATCATGGGACGCGGATACGCGTGGCTGGACACCGGGACGCAGCAGGCGCTATTGGACGCTGCGAACTTTGTGAGTGTGGTGGAGGCACGCCAAGGCCTGAAGGTGCTCTGTCCGGAGGAGGTCGCGTACCGGATGGGTTTCATTGGCCCAGACGAGCTTCGCGCCGCCGCCGCGGCGCACGGCAAGAGCGGGTACGGTGCGTACTTGCTCCAACTGGTTCAGGGACAGGCGGGCTAGCTGCTCGTTGGGCGCGGCGGGAAGAGGTGAAAGTGCTATGAATTTTCAGACAACGACTCTGCCGGGGGTCGTCAAAGTGATCCCGAGGATCTTCACGGATTCGCGGGGATTCTTCCTCGAGACGTTTCAGTCGGACAAGTTCACTGCCGCGGGCCTGCCAATCCGCATCGTTCAGGAGAACGTGAGCCGCTCCGTGAAGGGAGTGATCCGCGGGCTCCACTACCAAATCGAGCAGGCACAGGGGAAGCTTGTGCGGGTTCTGCACGGGCGGATCTTCGACGTTGCCGTTGACATGAGGCGGAGCTCCCCGCACTTTGGCAAGTGGGTGGGCGAGTGGCTCGATGATGTGAACCAGTGCGCCCTGTGGGTCCCACCTGGGTTCGCTCACGGATTCCTGGCGGTGACTGAGTCCTTCGTGCAGTACGCGTGCACAGAGCTCTATGCTCCAAAGCACGAGCGTTCGTTGCTCTGGCGAGATCCTGCGATCGGTGTCGAGTGGCCGCTCGACGGCATTCCAGAGCCGGTTGTATCGAGCAAGGACGCAGATGCTCCCACCTTGGACCGGGCGGAGACCTACCCATGAAGGTCGTGGTGCTTGGTAGCGGTGGGCAGTTGGGTCAGGAGCTGCAGAGAACGATTCCGGCTGGCGTCCGAGTGGTCGCGTGGGACTACCCAGAAATCGATTTGGCTGAAGTCCCGGCAATCGTCGGGCGTCTGCAGGCGGAGGAGCCTAGCGTCATTATCAACGCGGCGGCGTACACTGCGGTGGATCTTGCCGAGTCAGAGACTGAAAAGGCCCACAGCATCAACGCGGTCGCGCCGCTGCAGCTCGCAGAGGCGGCCAAGGCCATGCACGCGCGCTTCCTTCACGTCTCGACGGACTTCGTTTTCGACGGCACGAAGAGTCGCCCCTATCTGCCGCTCGACACCACGAATCCGGTTTCCGTTTACGGCAGCACCAAGCTCGAGGGGGAGGACGCGGTGCTCCGGGTGCTTGGCGAGAAGGGAGTCGTGGTACGCACGTCGTGGCTCTACTCCTCCCACGGCAAGAACTTTGCCCTCACTATGCTGCGGTTGCTGCGTGAGCGCGGGACGGTTCGGGTTGTCGCAGATCAGGTGGGTAGCCCGACCTGGGCGCGGACTCTGGCCGATGTACTGTGGCGTCTGGCGTCGCGACCGGAGCTTCACGGGCTCTGGCACTACTGTGACGCTGGCGTCGCGAGTTGGTACGACTTTGCCCACGCAATTGCCGAAGAAGCTCATCGGGTCGGTGTGCTGCCGCGTGCCGGCACTGTCCTGCCGATTGCCACAGAGGAATACCCAACGCCGGCAAGGCGCCCCTCGTATAGTGTGCTTGACTCGAGCGCCACGCGGCAAGCGCTTGGCCTTGAGCCGCTTCACTGGCGTGAGGGGCTCCGAGCCATGATCGAGGAGTTGCAGAAGACCCATGCATAGCTTGCTCGTTACCGGTGCTGCCGGCTTCATCGGCACTAACTTCGTCTACTATTGGAAGGAGAGGTACCCCGGGGACTGCGTCGTTGTTCTCGATGCTCTGACCTACGCCGGGTGCCGAGAGAGCATTGCTCCGCTCGAGACTCGACCCGGGTTCCACTTCGTCAAGGGCGACATTCGCGACGAGGCACTGGTCGAGAGCCTGATGTCCGAGCACGCGGTCGATACGGTAGTGCACTTCGCGGCCGAGTCGCACGTGGATCGATCCATTTCCGGCCCTGACGCATTCGTCGAGACGAACGTGATTGGCACCCATGCTCTGCTAAAGGCTGCGCGGAAGCTTTGGCTGGGGCAGAGCAAGCCGGCAGGTTCTGTTCGTTTTCACAATGTTTCTACCGACGAGGTCTATGGCTCGCTAGGACCAAGCGACCATCCCTTCACTGAGTCGACTCAGTACTCGCCGAACAGCCCCTATTCCGCCACCAAGGCTGCCGCGGATCACCTGACACGAGCATACTATCACACCTTCGGCCTCCCGGTGACCACCAGCAATTGCTCGAACAACTACGGACCATACCAGTTCCCGGAGAAGCTAATCCCGTTGATCATTACCAACGCGCTCTTCGGGATCAGTCTTCCAGTATACGGTGACGGCAAGAACGTTCGGGACTGGCTCTTCGTTGAAGACCACTGCCGTGGCATCGAATTGGTCTTGCAGCAGGGGCGGGTTGGGCAGACCTACAACATCGGCGGCCGGAACGAGTGGCACAATATCGACATCGTGGAGCTGGTGTGTCGGCTCCTGGATGAGGAGTTCGCGGGTGAGCCGTCATTCGGAGAGCGGTTTCCTCGCTGTCCAGCGGCTCGCGGTGCCAAGTGTCGGGAGCTCATCACCTATGTGACGGATCGGCTCGGGCACGACCGGAGGTACGCTATTGATGCGACCAAGATGGAGACGGAGCTGGGCTATGCGCACGCTGTTCAGTTCGACCAGGGGATTCGCAGAACGATCCGTTGGTACCTTGCGAATGAGGCGTGGTGGAGGCCGCTGAGAGAGAGGTGAGGGGGCGTTGAGTCTCCGGTGAGATTCTTGACCGATCTCACGCAGAGCGTTCACGCATCAATGCCAAGGCAACAGTGGCGAGCAGAATCGCTTCTCTCGCACATCGCGCCCGCTCGGTGTTCCATGGGCGCGGAGCGCTCCTGGTGTTTGCGTCATTGCCACCTGTTCACGTGTGGACCGAGCGACGCGGTTGGAGGAATAGGTTGCGGCACGGACTTGCTGGCGTCGCCTGCATGCCCTGAGGACTACTTGTCCGAGGCGCCTCCATCGACGCTTCCTGAAGCAGACTGGAAGTCCGAATGCGTCGGACTGGTGGATCCTGCGGACGGTCAGGAGAGCGTTTCGTTGCTGCCCTCAGCCGGAGGGGTTGGGCGACCAGACTCGGTTCGCTCGCCTCGCTGGAGCTCGGCGACGAATCGTCGAAACTCACACGTTCTCATCTTCTCGGCAGAGCACTCAACGACCCGACAGGACTCACAAGCATCGATATCAGCGGGCGCATCACCGATGAGGTGCCTGGCGACCCATCGTCGGATTGTGTCTATCACACTCATCGTTCCTCGCTTGAGCGGCTCAGATGTGGGTATCCCGTCGGTGGGTCGGCTGGTGGCGCGCCAGCCGGAATGTTGGGTCCGTCTGGCAAGTGTGGTGGCAATCTCATCCGCTGGTCAACCAAGCCGCGAGTGCTCCGAGTGCGGGGTGTACCTCTCTGAGGGGGCCGCGGACCTCATGTGTGTCCGCACAACGCATGGACTCAGGGCCACAGCTGGGCTAAGCCAGTTCGGCCAATCAATGGTGATGCTTCCTTGTGTTGGTAGCGGTGTCTCAACGCCGAACGGACCAGCGCGTTAGCTTCGCGATCGGTGCTGGCTCGAGAGCCGACTCTGGAGCACTGAGACCGGCTCAACTGACTGAATAAATGCTCGGACTCTGGTGTCCGGCCACATAACCGACAGAAAGGAATCAACTGGCGTGCGCATGACGGAGGCAGGCATGGCGGCAGCTTCCCTGATTCATGGGACCACCGTGTCCGATGCTGGCTGGATCGGCCAATGGTCTCCAGGGGCCGGAGATCCTACCGTGGCAGGTTGGCTCACCGTTGTTCTCTACCTTGTGGCAGCCTGGGCGGCGCAGCGGACGGCACGCGTGAGCAGGGCTTGCCGAATGGTGGCACGGGAGCGGCTGTTCTGGCTGCTGCTGGCGGTGCTCCTGGGCCTTCTCGGCGTGAACAAGCAGCTCGATCTTCAGACGGCGCTCACGGAGTTCGGCCGAATCGTCGCGCGCGAACACGGATGGTATGAAGAGCGGCGAGTCGTTCAACTGGTCGTCGTCGGCGCTCTTGGTTTGGGCGCTGTGGTGATTTCGGTCGGGCTTATCAGGTCGCTCCGCGCGGCGCCGATGCCAACCCACGTGGCCATTGCGGGTGTGGTGCTGCTAGGACTTTTCGTGGTGGTTCGTGCCTCTTCCTTTCACCACATGGACATGCTGATCCGTCATCGTTGGTTGGGACTCAAGCTCAACTGGATCCTGGAGATCGGCGGGATTATGACCGTGATCATAGGAGCACAGTGGCGACGTGGGGCATGGAGAGTAGCCAGGAGCAGTCACCGAAGAAGATGAACCTTTCGAGGACGAGGGCACTACTTGCCCAGGCAATTGGACCAGTCTGCTGAGGTCGCGACCAGCGGGCATTGCGTCCCTTGGGAACAGAGGGTGGGAATCTCGCCGAGACTGGGGGACGATGGCGCTTCCGACTGCCGGGCTTCCTGTGGCAGGTACCGAACGAGTCCGGTCACGATCAAGCGCTCAGCTTCGCACTCAAGGTCGCGCCAGGGGGGAGAGCCACCTCCAGTCATGCGCAATCGCCAGACTGGGAATCGACGCGTCATGGTCGCCCAAAGCGTCATGCGAACGACCACGGCGCTTGCCGGGCACCAACTGCGCGCGTCCGAGTTGATGCGCGACTTCGAGCCTGGAACATTGCAGCGCAATGTTAGATCATTCGACCCGTCTCACTGTGGTCGCGCTCGGAGTGAGCTTGCTCGCCGGCGGTTGCGCTCGCGATGGAACGAACGGGCGGTACAAGGAGACTCAGGTACTCGCCACCTCGTATTTCACGCCTGGAGTCGGTTCGCTTCCACCCGCGCCGGTTGCCAGAGTACACGTGCCGGCAACGCAGCCTGGCATCCCATTCGAGGTACCTCAGACCTTCGTTCTGGCACCAAGCGAACAGGGAGCAATCTCTCTCTCGTTCGGCGCAGCGACTCTCGTGAAGCCTGAGTGGGTATTCTGGGCAAAGGACTGGGACTGGGCCGACACGACAGTCAGGCAAGCTCAACCCTCGGCAGCCGCCTATCCACTCGCATACGTGAGTGTTCCCGAGATGGGGATCGAGGCATCGGCACACTACCGGCATGATGGGAGTCAGAACCTCGCAGTTGACTACGACATCCAGGTGGGGAGCGATCGCGCTCCGTCGATTGGTGGTGGCCTGGAGTTCCAGCTCTCTGACCACCCGACAATGAAGGGTGATCCATGGATACTCCCCGAAGGGCAGGGTTGGGCCTGGGCGACCAAGAACGGGGGCGAGGTCAGAGTGACTTTCTCGCCGCCGCTTCCCGAAGTCTATGCTGAGCGTGGTGACCCGCGCCGGATACGCTGCATGTTCTTTACTGCCAGAATCAGGAAGGGAAAGCACCGTCAATCGATGACGATCAGTGCACCGTCGGGCGCTGTTGTGCGATCCCAAGCTGGATTACCCTATGCAAAGCCAACCCCTGACTGGCCTGTAGCGTTCGACCTTCGGAGTGGGCCAGACGTCAGCTTCCTCAATGCCGCGCACGGTCGTGCTGGCAGCCATGGGCGCCTTCGACGCGAGGGCGAGCGTCTGGTATTCGAGGATGGATCTGTTGCGCGCTTCTGGGGCACGAACCTTACTGCCCACTCGCTGTTTAACGGCACCGACGCAGACGTGGTGGCGGTTGCCCGCCGTCTTTCGGCCCTTGGGTTCAATCTTGTTCGACTGCACCACCATGATTCGGCATGGGTTGAGCCCAACATCTTCGCTTCGGGATCCAACACGCGAAGCATGGATGGTCGCTCGTTTGCGGCGCTCGGGCGGTTGGTGCGCGCGCTCGAGGATGAGGGAATCTACTTGTGGCTCGACATTCACGTCGGGAGGAAGTTCAAGGTTGGTGACGGAATTCGTGGGTTTGCGGAAATCGACCGTAGCGACAGCCGAGGCTTTGACTACGTGAACACGGACCTGCAGGCTGCGTGGCGCGACTTTGCGCGGCAGTACCTGACTCGGAAGAATCCCCACACTGGTCGCTCTTTCGCCGAGGACGCTGCCATCGTCGCAGTGCTGCTCACGAACGAAAATGACGTGACCAACCATTTCGGCAACAAAATGTTGCGGGACAAGGCGAACCCGTTACATACGAGGATGTTTGAGGACTTCGCCGCGGACTTCGCCGCGGACGCCAACCTGTCCTTGGACAAGGTTCGAAGGACCTGGGAACCCGGTCCTTCGAAGTTGCTTCTGAACGAACTCGAGCATAGGTCGTTCGTTGACTCTCGGGAGTTTCTTCGCAGGATTGGTGTGCAAGCTCTGGTCGCGACGACCAATACCTGGGGACTGAATCCCGCCTTCTCGCTGCCAGCGCTGACGGCAGGCGATTTGATCGACGTCCATAGCTATGGGGACGAGGAGCTTCTCAGCACTGACCCGCGAACGACATCGACATTCGCTCACTGGATCGCCGCGGCACAGGTTGCCGACTATCCCCATTCTGTGAGCGAATGGAACGTGCCCTGGCCAAGGAAGGACCGATTCTCTGCGCCGTTCTACGTCGCTGCTATCGCTTCTCTGCAAGGATGGGACATCGTAATGCAGTACGCCTATCAACAGTACGCGGTCGGTACGAGACCGAAACAGATCGACCAGTGGTCTGCTGCTGACGATCCAGCATTGATGGCGCAGATGCCCGCAGTTGCCCTGCTCTTTCGTCGCAGTGACATGTCAGAGGCGAGGCGCACGTATCGCCTGGAACTGGAGCCAGCCACCCTCTATGGACGCTCGATCTCGCCGGATACCAGTCGTGCGATTCGCACTCTGGTGGAGCAGAGCCGGCTCACGATTGGGCTGCCGGACACCGGCGAGCTCAGCTGGGACACCTTCCACAAACCACCCGGCCAGCACGTGATTGTCGATCCGGATCAGTCATTTCTGGCCGCCGACGCGGTGGAAGTCGCCTCCGACACCGGCGAGTTCGTGCGGAACTGGGTTGGCGGATACCAGGTAATCAACACTCCGAGGTCTCAGGTTGCTAGCGGTTGGCTTGGCGGTCGTGTGGTCGAGCTCCGCGACGTGCAGATCGCACTGAGGACTGCGAAAGCCACAGTAGCCGTGACCAGTCTGGACGGACGCTCCGTTGGCGAGTCCGAGCGGCTCTTGCTCACCGTGACCGCGCAGGCGGGCGCGATGGGGGGCGGCGGTGCTCTGCCTCTCCGTTCGGAGCCCATTGTGGGAACGCTGCGCATCAGGTCCGAGTGCTGCTGTGCCCGAAGACTGCGTTCCGGATTGGAGGAGCGATTGGAGCTCCTTCCCCTCGATGGTGACGAGACCGTCGTCGAACTCCGTCCAGATGACTTCGCACACTGGCTGATTCTCGAGAGGCCGTCCCCAACGGCGGGTTCCGGTTGCGAGTAGCTACCGATTCCGAGCCAAGCTGGCGAAGTACCGAAGGTGATCGCGGAGACCGCACAAGCCCGGCTTCGACTCCTGCAACCGGTCCGGGCAACAAGTACCGCCGTGAAGTCCTTGGCAGAGTCCACGTGCTCTTGGTGAAGAACGCTCACCGCACGCAGTACGACAGACTCTGTCGCCAAGAACTCGAGATTTCGAGCGGCGTCATCAAGGGCGCCGTGCGTCACCCCGTCGGCGTCCGCCTCGATGGCTTTGGGATGCGCTGGAGCCGCGACCGAGCCGAGGCCGTCCTCCCAAATCAGCGGTCACGAATCTCGGACAGTGGAAGGAGTGCATCAAGTGGCGCATCCTTGTGGGGTGGTGCCCCACCCCCGACGCCCGCACTCAGCTGAAGCTGAGTCGGAGCCCGTGCCGCGGGACCCTGCCGGGCATGGTCTTGGGAAGGCCCCGGAAAAGGACAGAAGTCTTGTTGGAGCAGACTTCGGGACTCGACAGGTTTGGCCCCCCTCACCCCAAGGGGGGGCAGGCCAAACCGTTCGAGAATCGCGCCCGCTGATCTAGTGCGCTGCGTCCTCATCAAAGGTATGTGGGATGAATTCGTGGCCTGCCGCGCTCGCCACCCCAGCTTCCGTTTCCGCGCCCAGCCGATCCCCACCGGGACTCACGATGCCGTCACCAAACTCGCAGCGTGAAGGGGGGCTGGCATGATTGGTCATAACCGCATGACATCGAACCAGGATCTGTGCCAAGTGATTTCACGCGAAGTCCCTACCGGTTGACTGCGGCGCCGCTTGCGCTTGCTCCAGGCGGGAGCGTGCTGTTCGAGGGCATGGGACCGACCGTGGTAGCGGCGGTGTTGGGCTGGCCAGGAACGTCCGAATTCTGGGGCGTGAGGCTCGGATCATCATGGCCCTCCAATGGAGACCCGCCAACGTCCAACTTGAACCAGGCAGCTACGGCTTCGGGAAATAGTACGCTTGCTACGACTGCTCCAAGCGCGATGATCGAGGCCAGAATAAGCACAGCGTTTCGGAGCCTGGGTGGTCGCTTCAGTTCGATGGTCCCCTCTGGTTCGTCGGACGTCGAGTCTCCAGCGTCCAGAGCCAGGTTCTGTCCGTCCTCTTGATCTTCACGGTTCCCTGAGTCCTCGACGGCCTCGTCGGCTCCGCGCATGCGATAGCCGGTGACGGCAGGAGGCGGGATGGAGAGCGCCCGAGGCAACTGGAGCGACCGTCCATCCTCACCGTGGAATCGGGCATGCTGCAAGGCATCCAGACTGGCCAGACGCTGCATCTCCAGCTCAGGCTGGGCGATCGCGCGGACCCACTGGCCCACATCTTCGGGGGAGGCTAGCAACCCGCACTGCACTGCGGTACGGCGCAGCTCAACAAGCATTTCCGCTGCAGACGCGAAGCGCTTGGAAGGGTCTCGTTCAAGCGCTTTCAAGCAAATGGCGTCCAGTTCTTTGGGAGGACGGGCACCAACCTGGCTTGGTGGAGGAATGGGCAGGCGAAGCACCCGCTCGAGCGTCTCTTCTACGGTGGCACCCACGAATAGCGGCACACCGGTCAGAGCCTCGTGGAGAACAACCCCCATCGAGAAGACATCGGAGCGAGCGTCGACCGGCACGCCGCTAGCTTGCTCAGGTGACGCATACCGAGCCTTGCCGCGAGCGCTTCCGCTGAGACTGCGCGCGCCGGGGAGGTTTCGTGCGCGTGCTACCCCGAAATCCGACAGCCGGCACGTTCCCTCGACGCCGACCAAGAGGTTCTCGGGCGAAACGTCGCAGTGTACCAGCCCAATGCGATTGCCTTCTTCATCCGTCATCGTATGAGCGGCGTGTAGGCCGTTCAGTGCGTCCATGATGACACTGAGAACAACTGCCGGCGTGCGCAGCTCGCCGCCCCGTGATATCAGCGTGTGAAGACTACAGCCCTCCACGTAGTCCATGATTATGTATGGCTGAGAGCCGTGCACTGCAGCATCCACGACTGCGACTACATTGGGGTGGTGCAGCCGGGACGCGACGTAGGCCTCGTGCAAGAAGAACCGTTCAGTCTCAGGGTCCCCATCTACCCGCTGACGGAGTACCTTCAGTGCGTAGAGTCGACGGAACCCCAACTCGCCCCGCGTGCGGCAGAGGTAAACGCTCCCCATTCCGCCTCGTCCCAAGCGACACAGAACCTCGTACCGGCCCAACACACGGTCGTTTTCGACTGACGCCGCGGCGGTCCCTTCTTCGACCTTCCCGACACAAGCCGAAGCGCTGGGCATTGCCCCGGAAGTCGGCGGCGTGCGCGGAGCCGCACTTTGCGAGGTCTGCCAATCCAAGGTAGCCGATTCCTCCCCAGCACACGGGCGATTGACTGCGAGTGGCAGGCTCGGAGGCGTGAGCGATCGGACTTCTTGGCGTGCCCGTTTCCGCGGCGTAGGACGCGGGGGCACCGCCGAGGTGCGCGCGTTGGCCGGTGCATCGGCTGTCGTCGGGACCAAGCTCACCTGCGCGTCCAGGGGCTTCACACTTTCGCTCGGCGCTGGACCCTGCAAACTGGGAGTGGGAGACACAGGCGCCCGGTGGGGAGGGCCCTTCAGGGTAACGGGAGGCGATGCTGAAGCGAGGAGTTGCGGGCCTCTCAGGGTGGCGGGCGCAATGAATGAGGGCGTCAGCCCACTGCCGGCCATGGTGGCGGCTGCAACGTCTGCGAAAGCCGGGGGCGGGCCCTTCAGGGTTGCGGGCGCAGCGCCCGATGGAGCCAGCGCTTGCTGCTGAAGCGGCTTTCTTTGGTCCGCCTTGCCGAGTTTCACCGGTGCCATTCCCGGCGAAGCCTTGACAGCTCCATCCGACAGAACGTGAGGCGTTGCGGGCACCCACTCACCCATTGACCCGGCTTGGCGCGCGCTCTGAGACTGGCCTGGCGACGTACTGCTGCTGGATTCGCGGATTGACCACACGACGTCAGCAGAAGCCGGGGAGCTCGCGCGGTTCGTGGGCGAAGCCCCCGGCGGAAAGGAACTCGATGCGGGAGAGTCCTCATCCACCCGAATAACAACCAGGATTCCCACCTCATAGAGGTGGTGGATGATCGCCAGTGTTCTTACAGCTTCCTGTCCAAGCTTCTCGATCGCGTCGAGTACCGTGTTGTGTCCATCGAAAAGACCCAACAGTCCGGCGTGGGTCTCTGGAATGATGCGCTCGCCGTCGTGCCTCCATTTCTCGACAACGCCCAGAACAGCCTTCAGCCGTGGGGGGTGCTTGACCAGGTCCCGCCACAATCGACGCCGGTTGGCACAGTCCTGGAAGATCCGCTGCACGGTCGTGTGAATGACCCGCTCTCGTGCAGACTCACGGTACTCGACCTCGAACCGCCCCTCGCCCACACCGGCGAGGCGGGCCACAGCCTCTTCGCCGCGCTGCTCATTGAAAGATGCGTCGAAAAGCTCTCCGTTCTGGAACCAGATGCAGCAGACCCCGAACTCAGTGTGAACGCGAACCTCCGCGCTCTTTCCCGAACTGCTTACCGTCGACAGAACATCCACGAGCGGAGTTGCAGATATCTGACCGCTTAGCGCGACACTTCGTGTCACACGTTCTGGCATCCGAGACACTCGCCTTCCACCGGGCATTGGGCCAGGATGAAGCTTCGTTTGAACTCTGTGCCAGCATCCCTCATCTGGCAATAGGCAGTGGCTTCGCAGGCCGATGGGCCCAGGCTCTGAGCG
>CAYRKE010000023.1:10369-55321 GCA_964424695.1 uncultured Polyangiaceae bacterium | reverse complement strand
CCCAGCACTCTGGCGGCGGCTACCGCGGGATAGCGTCACGCCGGACCACCTTTGCCTTCAAAGCGCAGATTCGCGCAGCTACTACTCCCCAGCTCGTCCGGTGGCCGATTTGGACGCAGAAAAAACCAACTCATGTCCCTGCTCTCCTGCAATTGCTGCTCATCCAGCGTCCGCTTGTCCCGAACGATCGCCCGTGGGATACTCGTTGCGTCGCCCGAAGTACGCCATGGAGAAGGAAACCCTAGAACTACTCGACTCCGCGCTGGATGCTGTGCGTCGTGATCTGTCACCTCGGGTGGAGGAGCTGGCACGCAAGAGCACGTCGGGAACTCTCACCACGGAGGAGCTTGCCGAATACACTGAGATCGTTCGTTTGAACGACAACCTCACTCTGCTCAAGCTTCAGGCGGAAGAACTGTCGGCCATGCGCGCGGCCTCGTGACTCTCTCCGCCGAAGTTCGTGAGTATGTCCGACTGCGGTCCGACAACGTCTGCGAGTACTGCCGTCTGCCTGCCTACGCCTCGGTCCTACCTCACCAGATCGATCACATCATCGGGCGCCAGCACCACGGCTCAGACGACGTCGAGAACCTTTGCCTTTGCTGCATCCGCTGCAACCTGAAGAAGGGTCCGAATATCGCCTCGATCGATCCTGATACCGGTCTTGTAACAGCCCTCTATCACCCACGCCTGCATTTCTGGGGGCACCACTTTCGACTCACGGAGGCTCGTATCCTCGGGCTGACTGCCGAAGGTCGCACTGCCGTCGACCTTCTCGACATGAACGGGGAGGACCGCGTCCGGCTTCGTTACGCATTGATTAGGCGAGGTTGGACTCCTTGATACACAGCGCCTGATGGCCTCTCACCTGCGCATGCCCAACAAGGGGTTGCATCCGACAGCTTCCCGACTGAAAGGGGGGCTCCGCTCGGGCGTGCTGAAGTACCACGCCCTCGGTCTTGATGGCATGAAGGTCTGGGCGTAGCCTGAGTGGGCTGCGGCTGAACCCCAAGCCGTTGGGCGCACGCTTTCATGCTCGGGTTCACATTGCTTCGGGTGAACGCAGTGGCTTGCAGAACTCCATTGCAGAGCGGCGTTTGCTGTTGTCAGGCTCGCTCGCCGCGAGCTGCCTCTCCTCCTATCATCAGGATGCGCCAGCTGGCCAGGTGGCCGCATGGGACACGCCGGGACTGCCCGCCGGCATCGCGTCGTTGCCTGGGCAAATCGCAAGCAGGCGACCGAACCGACGCCGCGCAAGCAGGCCCTCGTGTGGTGCCCCGTCCCGCTCTAGTGCCCCTCACTTCCGTGCTGGCCACACGCGCCGTAGCGTCAGCCCCCTGTTCGGTTAGCCAGGTACCACCGAACAGGGGTCCGTCCCAACCCAGGTAAGCCCCTGCGATTCTCTGCAGCTTGGAGCTTCGTCCGTGGGTTTTTCCGCGATACGCGCGCCCTGTCCCCGCCGCCTGCTTTCCCATGCAGTTGTTGGCCCCCCGCCTGCGCCGTATCCTTTCCGCTATGCCCATTCCGGTTGAACGACTCACCGAAGAGGTTCTCGCCCTCCCGACGGATGCTCGGGCACTTCTGGCAGATCGCCTAGTCGAAAGCCTCGACCCGCTCACCGACGAGGCGGTTCGCGGCGTTTGGGCACTCGAGGCTATCCAACGTCGCGACCAAGCTCGTTCCGGACGCGTAGAGACCATTCCAGAAGAAGTTGTGGCCGACCGCGTGCGCCGTCTCCTGCGGAAATGATCTTCCGATTCCATCCGGACGCGCTTCGCGAGTACGAGGCCGCTGTCGAGTTCTACGAGTCTCGACACTCCGGGCTCGGTGAACGCTTCATCCTTGTCATGGAAGATGCCCTGGAGAGTATCAGGGAGGCGCCCGAACGCTGGCCGTTTCTCGTGCAAGACGTCAGACGGAGACTCGTCAGAGTGTTCCCTTACGCCGTTCTCTACACACTCGAACCGGACCAGCTGCTCGTGGTCGGTATCATGCACTGTCATAGGCGCCCTGGGTACTGGTTGAGTCGCCTTTCTGGGAAATGAGCGCCCGAACCAGCTCGAGCCCAGATAGGCACCGGCGCCCAACAAGGGGTTGCATCCGACAGCCTTCTGACTGAGATGGTGGCTCCGCTCGGGCGTGCTGGAGTAGCACGCCCGACTTGTCGACTTGCATGTCTGGGCGTAGCCTGATGGGCTGCAGCTGAAGCCCAAGCCATTGGCCAGACCAGCAAGACTCGATCCTGAGAGAAGTTGCCGTCGCGCCCGCGAAACGTTTGCGGCGCTGCCAGCCATCACACACGTCTTGTGCCCAACCATCGAACAGATCACGGCAGGACCTCGGTGGACCTTCCGCAAGTACGTCATCGGCGTGATGCGAGTCTGTCAGCACTGTGCGGAGCTTCAGGTTTCTCCGAGTACTGCGGGTGTGCAGAGCAGAGTGGAGCGGAGCAGCCCGGACCAAGCAACGCCCATCGCCCAGACCTGCGGCGGTCCGGTGCTCACCGCTCCGTATTGGGCAGGCTGAGGCACTGCCGCCGGTGTGCTAATCTACTGCAACATCGAAGAGTTACGAGCACTGGACAGCCGTCGCCACGTGCGTCATACCATCGGTATGAAGACTGCAGTGTCACTTCCGGATGAAGTCTTCGAGAACGCTGAACGTCTCGCTGGTCGTTTGAAAGTCTCACGTAGCGAGCTGTACGCGCGAGCTCTTCAAGACTACGTCCGGCGCCACGCTCCCGATGCTGTTACGGAAGCCTACGACCAGATCTGTAGCGAACTCGAATCGCAATCGGGCGCGCTTACCCGCCGCGCTGCACGCGCGACCTTCAAGAGGGTTGAGTGGTAGTAAGCCAGGGAGAGGTCTGGTGGGCTGACCTGGCAGAACCAAGGGGGTCAGAGCCTGGCCTTCGTCGCCCGGTAATCGTCATTCAGGGCGACGCGCTCAATCGTAGCAGGATTGGAACTGTTATTGGTGTCATGTTGACCAGCAATCTACGGTGGGCTGATGCGCCGGGAAATGTGCTGGTATCTTCCAAGGCCACTGGGTTGCCGATCGATTCGGTAGCCAACGTTTCCCAAATCGTCACCCTTGATCGTGACGCCCTTCTCGAACGAACCGGCAAGATCGGGCGGGCGAAGCTTGAGCTGATCTTCTCCGGCATTGACACTGTCTTGGACCGTCGAAGCTGAACTTGCTGGCCAACAAGGGGTTGCGGCCGACAGCTTTCCGGGTGGAAGGTGGTTCCGCTCGGGCGTGCTGAAGTACCACGCCCTCGGTCTTGATGGCATGAAGGTCTGGGCGTAGCCTGAGTGGGCTGCGGCTGAACCCCAAGCCGTTGGGTGGTCCCCGAAGCTCGTTGCTCGCGGCAGGCTCGGGGTCAGTGGCGCACTTGCTGGACGCCCTCTCCGGCGGCTTTGTCGAAGGCGGGAGTTGATTCCCGAAAACCCGCTGCGAAAGACCGCTCCACGGTGGCTCCACTGCTCGTCCAGCTCGCTCTCGCGGGGGGGGCGACACAGACTCTCACCTGGCTGTCTGTGCGCCGCCTTGGACGAAGCTCTCACCCGTTCCTCGAGTTGGCGATACCACTTATCAAGCGCGATGGCCTCCGCTGCGCTGGCGGTCTTCGCTTGCTGCGTGGCGCTGTGGCTTACTTACTGCGCATACGGTAGGAAGAGCGACCGTGCTTGCCCGCTTTGGCGTCGGCGCTGCAGCATCGCCTGTCCCATGTCCGCGTCCTGTCCGGTGTTCCTCCTGCGTGCATCGGGCTACAGCGGACTTTCGACGCCTGCTTGCCGTGTATCAACTTCTGTATATACTCAGTGGGATGAAAGCTACGCGAGCGAAGCTTTTCCAGAACGGCGGTAGCCAAGCCGTGCGGCTTCCGGCCGAGTGTCGGTTTCCCCAGGGCCAACGCGAAGTTATCGTGCGCCGCGTCGGTCGCCGGGTCGTGCTGGAGCCTCTCGACGAGTGGCCTGACCAGTTCCTCAGATGTCTAGGCACCCTGTCCGGCGAACTACCTAGGCCCAAGCAGCTGTCGATCTCCAAGCTTAGGGACCCGTTCGGTTGAGCCATGCCGCTCTTCATGCTCGACACTGACACCGTTAGTTTCGCTCTTCGTGGCGTCGGCGAAGTCGCGGCCAACGTCGCCAGTCGCGCCCGCTCCGAGTTGTGTCTGAGTGCGATCACTGTCGCTGAACTCCGGTTTGGCGCTGACAATCGGCAGTCCCGGAAGATCCACCTGGCGATTGACGCTTTCCTCGCTGGCGTCGACGTCGTCCCGTTCGATGCGGCTGCCGCCGCCACGTTTGGCAAGATCGCCGCCCTGTTGTCGGCTGCGGGGGCTCCGATCGGGCAATTGGATACGCTGATCGCAAGTCATGCTCTTTCGCTGAAGGCGACTCTGGTCACCAACAACCACAAGCATCACTCCAGGGTGCCTGGGCTCAAGCTCGCGAACTGGATGTAGCCCCCGCGGAGCATCGGGCCACCCAACAAGGGGTTGCAGCCCGCAGCTTTCCGAGTGAAAGTTCGTTCCGCTCGGGCGTGGTCGACTACCACGCCCGACTTGTCGTCTTCCAGGTCTGGGCGTAGCCTGGGTGCGCTTGCAACTGAAACCGCAGGCGTTGGGCAGGCGCAAGCCTGTCGCGCCTCGCACCACTTCACGAACTGTGTTCGGGTGGGGCCGCAAAACTGCGCCGGGTGTCCCCTGTGGGTGCAATTGAACAAGGGCCTTCCGCGATGGATGCGACCCTGATGCGACCAGCCTCGCGAGGATCGCCATGGCCCTGTGAACCGGGGCTTAATGTTGAGCTCAGCGAGGTCGCCACAACTCCGGGACAGCGCTTCGCTCAATCCTTTTGGAGGCGCTCGCTCTGGCGAGATTGCCACGTCGATGGGCACGCCCAACGCTTTAGCAACCGCCGTCGGGCAGCGCGGCGCCCGGCCGCTTTGCGCTCCAGACCCAGAGTCGCGCAGCTGTTGAACACCTCGCACAGCGGCCAATTCTGACGGGGCAGACCCCACCTCGTGTCGCAGAACTCCAGCAACCACTGCCAATCATCCGTGCGTTTGTCCCGAACGATCGCCCGTGGGATACTCGTTGCGCTGCCCGAAGTACGCCATGGAGAAGCAAACCCTTGAACTACTTGTCGCCGTGGTCTTCGTTGCTTGCCCACCGCCGACCGGCGCGTATGCTTTCGGCTCTTCCCGCCTGGCTGGCTGCCGCATGGTCACCAAAGAGCTTCTTTCGCTCCTCCTCCCGCGCGCTATCCACTGGTGCAGCTCCCAATCCCAACGTGTCGGTCGGGATGGACTTCCCCTGACCGACGCAGCGATCGCTGACGCCCGCTCCGTGGGCGTCAGCCAGCCGCAGAACGTGCGCGTCCTCGTCGTAGACTCAATGCCTTTGCCGGACGACCCGGCTCTCGCCGCTGCCGCCGCGTCTGTCGGCTTCCTTGGGGAGGGAACTGCTGGTCTTACTCTTGGCTATTCGATCCTCGTTCGGCAGGGTCGACTGTCGCGTCGGCTGCTTACTCACGAACTGCGCCACGTCGCACAGTTTGAGCGGGCGGGATCGCTCCAGGCATTTCTCGCGGACTACCTCGACGCAGTCGTCGCTGTTGGCTACGAAGCGTGCCCGTTCGAGGTAGACGCTCGACAGCACGAGCTTGCCAACGTGCTCCCGCGTAAAGACGCGGCAACGGTCACCGGAGCTCGGGCCGCTCCCACCACAGGATTCGCGTGCGATTGCTCTGGGCCGTTGGTGACGGGAGTCAAGGGCACCGGGCCTGTGCGGCAGGACGCTGACGCGTGCCCTTGTGGAATCACGTAGCGCGGACCAGCAACGCCTCTTGAACGCGGCATGGCCACCGCTCGCGCCTCGTTTCCGCCGACAGGACCGTGGCCGCGTCTCCTCTTGACTCGAGGTTCCGAGTCGCGCTGTTCCTCGCAAGCGCCGCATGGGCGAGCGGCTGGGGGGCGCGGAGGGCGCCTCCCGGACAGACAGCGAGGCCGAATGTGGTTAACGCATGCGAGTGCGCCGAACACGATTCGAGAGCCTTGCGCTCGCTAGTCGACGACTTGTCTTCACGGAGCGTTTCTCTCTTGAACCGAGTGCGAGGCTAGCTCAATATGTTGGGGCGCTCGTGAGGGGGCGCTCGCACATTGCGGGGATCCGTAGACTATGAGGTTGAGGGGCGCCACTGGTCGGGTGTCACCTCAAGGAGATCTCACCGGGATTTCTGAGCCACCTCTCTATCCCGGCATAATCCAATCAGGTGCTCCGAGGCGCAGCCATCGCGAGTCTCGTGAGCGCATCACCCAACCCGAGCGGCGTCTGTCACGCGCGGGATAGTGCTGCAGCTTGGCCATTTTCCCAAGGCGTGGGACCTGGCTACAGACTCATCGCCACTCTCTGAGGAACACAGGTTTCCTGCAATCCGGCATTGTGTGGCGCGGAGGGGGTCTGCGAGTTCGCGCTTCCATGGGAACGCCAATGGTCTACGTGCGCTTGCCGTCAGAAACACAAGGAGGGGCATATGACTCGGAGAGCGTTTCGCGCATTGAGCTCCTAACCTGAACTCAAATCCTTTCATCAGTCTTTCTACTGTCCTTTGCTTTTCGACGGAACCAGTGAGGGACCAGAGCTCGCAACTGTGACCCATGCAGGGGCATCCCAACGCCGAGAACCATACTAGATCGAGCACAGAAGCGGGTTTCGCATAGAGCGACACGAGAGGGTTCGGGTCGCTCCACCGTTGCCATGAGGCAACTCCGGAAACCCCGACGGCGTTCGGGGACGAAGGCAAGCGAGCGCTCCCGGTTGGCTGAAACGTCAACCTGGATCTCTGGGGAACGCATCCGCGTTTCCGGAGATCCAGCGCGGCGGGGGCCATGGGCGGACGGCGCAGCGAGCACCAGAGAAGGAGCACACCCGGTCTGCGCACCCGCCGCAGAACCCCTACCGCACAAGCCGTCTCGTTTGACACAGGGAGAACCATCGGAGGCGCGGCGTTCGCTACACAGCTCTAGCGGGCACCAGGCCCGCTCATATGGAGACATATAATGCAACCAGAACCAGTCAAGATACACCGTACACGAAGATTTGCGACTGCAGCATCACCATGGCTGACGTGTGGACTATGGTGCCTGCTGCTTGGGCTGGAAGGGTGCTCCGGAGAGGAGCCGAGCGCCAGCGTCAGCAAGACAACCGCCGCCCTCGAATCGGCGGGAGCCAGCGTTGCGGCCCCGGCGCCCCAAGCACCCGCAGCAGGCGCAGCGGCGAGGCGCGCCGTTTGGGTCGAGATGGAGGGCACTCCGGCACTCGCCGTCGCTGCGGCCACGCGGGATTGGCGGGCTCGTGGGACGGCCGTCTACCGCGCGCTGCGCGACTCGGCGAACGCTTCCCAGGCCGGAGTTCGGGAGCTCTTGGCGCGGAAGGGGCTACAGTACAAGGCACATTGGATCGTCAACGCCATTCGCGTCGAGGCGGACGAGACGACGATTCGGGAGCTCTCCCAACGTCGCGACGTCAGGCGAGTCTTCGACGATGGAACCCTGGAGATTCCGCGGCCGCTACCCGGAACGGAGCGCCAGCGGGTCGCCGCGGTCGAGTGGAACATCCAGAACATCCGTGCCTCCGAGGCCTGGAGCTCATTCGGCACGCGGGGCGAGGGAATCGTCGTGGCCACCATCGATACTGGTGCCCAATTCGACCATCCAGCCTTGGTCGGGCAGTACCGGGGCAACCTTGGCGATGGGACCTTCGACCACAACTACAACTGGCATGATCCATCGAGTATCTGTGGCTTTCCCTCGATGGCGCCCTGCGACAATGCCGGCCACGGTACCCACACCATGGGGACCATCGTCGGCGACGACGGCGGCGACAACCAGATCGGCGTTGCACCGGGAGCCAGGTGGATCGCGGCGAAGGGCTGTGAAGACTACAGCTGTTCCTACGAAGCTCTGCTTAGCTCCGGAGAGTGGATGCTCGCTCCGACGGATGTCAATGGCACCAACCCGCGGCCGGATCTGCGTCCCCACATCGTGAGCAACTCCTGGGGAGGCGGTGGCGGTGACGACTTCTATCGGGCAGTCGTGCAAGCCTGGGTCGCAGCCGGGATCTTCCCGGTTTTTTCCAACGGCAACTCAGGCTCCTATTGTGAGTCATCCGGTTCACCCGGGGACTACCCAGAGTCATACGCGGTGGGCGCTTACGACGTCTCGGAGATACTCGCAGACTTCTCGAGCCGTGGCCCGTCGTGGTACGAGGTAATCAAGCCTAACATTGCAGCTCCGGGCGTTGACGTCCGAAGCTCGGTTCCGGGAAACGACTACGACTGGTACAGCGGAACGTCCATGGCCGCACCGCACGTGGCTGGAGCAGTCGCCCTGCTCTGGTCAGCATCGGCTAACTCCCTCGGCGACGTCCAAAGCACGCGCGAGCTCTTCGACGAGTCTGCCATCGACCACAACGATACCTCGTGCGGCGGAGACGCCTCCAACAACAATGCTTGGGGGCAGGGCAAGCTCGACGTGATGGAGACCTTGGCCATCGCCCCGATTGGCCCCTCCGGATACTTGAGCGGCTACGTAACGGCTGCGGACGGCACACCGATCCAGCGTGCCTCCGTTACCGCCATCGGCGAGCGGAGCCGCACCGTGAGCACCGACGCGACCGGCGCGTACTCCGTCAGGCTCTCTGTCGGCAGCTACCAAGTGGAAGCCTCGGCGTTCGGATACTACGGGGAGTCGGCCGAGGCCGCAGTCGAGGAGAACCTCACGACGGACCTCGACTTCTCGCTGAACGCCGCGCCATCGTTCCCAGTGGAGGGCACGGTCACGGACGCCCAAGGCGATCCGCTCAGTGGGGCGCGCGTCTCGATCTTGGCGACCCCGCTCCCAGCGCAGGTCACCGACGAGAGCGGCCATTTCATGTTCCCAGCGGTTCCCGTCGGCACCTACGCCCTGAACGTTTCTCGGGGCGGATGCTACGCCGACAGCGTCCTCGATCTCACGGTGGATGACGCAGAAGACGTGCCGGTGACCCTATCGAACAAGGTCGACTCTTTTGGCTACCAGTGTCGGCCGGTTACGTTTGAATACCTCGAGGGCGAGACACCCATCAACGTCAACTCGAATGGCCAGACCAGCGTAACGCTACCGTTCCCCGTCACTCTCTACGACGGAACGTATGACTCGCTGATCGTCTCGAGCACCGGCTACGTCGCGGCCGATTCGGACTGGTCCTCGTACTACAACGAGAGTATCCCCAACCCGAACGTCCCCAATGGCGCCATCTACGCCTTCTGGGACGACGTGTGGACCGACGACGATGTCTACGTCGCCACACTCGGTGAGGCGCCCAATCGTCGATTCGTCATCGAGTGGCGTGACGTGTACCTCTACAGCTCGGGAATGTACACTGACTTCGAGGTCGTCCTCTACGAGACCGGCGAGATCGTCATGCAGTACCCCAACTCGAGTGACCCCGCCTCCCAGGGGAGCTCCGCCACGATCGGCATCGAGAACGCTGCGGGTGACGTGGCCCTGGAGTACTCGTACAACCAGGCGTCCGTGGACACTGGCACCGCAGTGCTCTACGAAGTACCGTTCGCCGGTTTCGTGCAGGGCGTCGTTGGCGACGGGAATGACCACTTGCCCGTAGCGGGGGCACGGGTAACCGCCAGAAACGCCGCGGGCGACGAACGGGTGGCGAGAACGAACAGCCAGGGCGTCTACCGAATGATGCTGAGCGAAGGCGCCTACACGCTGACCATCACCAGGGACAACTACGGTGAGGCAACGGCGAGCGTCACGGTGACCGAGGACGGAACCTTCTATCAAGATGTCCTCCTGGAGACAGCCACCGTCATTCTGAGCTCGCCGACGCTTCAACTCGTCGTTCCGGAGGACTCGGTCCGCACTCGCGAGATCACCATCACCAACGGCGGGTCACTGGCTCTAGACTTCGAGCTACTCGAAGCCGGCGCAGCTCGCCAGGAGATCGTCAGAACGGCCTCGCTGCAACGCAATCCCGACGCCGACCCGCGGGCCACCTCGACCGTCGACTTGTACCTCGACCGCCCCAGGGCATCTGGGATTCGGCCTACGTCTGCAGGCGACGTTATCCGTTCCTTCACCCCTTCGGGTGTGGACTATCCTTGGGGCGTAGTCGAGGCCGGAACCCTGTGGGTATCGGACCAGAACGCTGCCGACAATACCGAGTTCGCGCTGGACGGGACACCCACTGGAATCGTCCACTCCGCACCCTGGGCAGGCTGGTGGCCTACCGACATGGCATTCGACAGCACCCGCAATCTCGTCTGCCAACTCGCGTCCGGTAATGACAACGCCATCAACTGCTGGAATCCCGCATCGGGCGAGGTGGAGGTGAGGATCTCCGGCGACGCGTGGACGGGCTATACCGAGCTCGGTCTGGCCTACAACCCAGCTGACGACACCTTCTTCGTCGGTGGATGGAGCACCGGCACTATCTACCACGTTTGGGGCGCAAGCCACGACGACCCTGGTGCGGTCATCTCCTCCTGCAACCCGCCGGACGGCAACATTTCCGGGCTCGCCTACAACGGAGCCATGGACGTGCTGTGGGTCGCCACCAATAGCTACGAGGACACCATCTACGAGGTCAATCCCTACGACTGCACAGTGATTTCGACGATGGCACCTCCGTATGCCGGCGAATGGCGAGGAGCCGGCCTCGACATGGATCCATCGGGCAACCTTTGGATGGTCTCGCAGTCTCCGTCGAGAGTGTACCTGGTCGAGAGCGGGGTCCCAGCGATCAGCGACATCCCCTGGCTCGTTGCTGAGCCGACCGCGGGAACCGTCCCCTCGCTCGGGAACACATCGATCGCCATTACGATCGACACTTCCGGCCTCGAACCAGGTCTCTACCTCGGAACCCTCGTGCTAGACAGCAATGCGGGGCGAACGCCGATGCTTCGCATCCCCGTGAGCCTCGTGGTTTCCGGATACATGCATGCCATCAATAGCGGCGGCGGTGAGTACACGGATACCCTCGAAGAAACCTGGGAGAAGGATCGGGCCTACGTGGCCGGTGGGTACGGCTACGTGCAGGGCGGGAAAGCAAAGTCCACGAAACACGCCATCAGCGGCACGGACGATCAGACGCTGTTCAAGAGCCAGCGCGAGAACGTCTATGCGTACCGCTACGACAACGTCCCGAACGGGATCTACCAGATTGACCTCAACTTCGCCGAATTTGACAGTGTTCGCTTGGGCGCGCGTATCTTCGATGTGATCGTCGAGGACGAGCTGGTGCTTCCTGCACACGACATCATGTACGAAGTCGGGCGCTTCGCAGCAGACGAGAACCGCTTCTTCATTGAGGTGACCGACGAGCGCGTCGACATACGCCTCGTGTCGAGCGGTGGCAGGCGCAACCCGGTACTCAACGCGGTTCGCGTCGTGCATCGTCCCGACCTCTGAGACGGCTGGGGTCATCAATAGCCACCGAGCGACGCTTCTCTGACGCACGTCCGAGTCGAGTCCTCGGGACGCCCGGGGAAGGGGCGATCGGCCCCTTCCCTCCCCTGCCACACCTCGACGCTGGCAGGTCGCGCACTCTGAGCTGCAACCTGCCCGTACAAATCCGCTGACCCAGCAGTGCATTTTCTTGAGCCATTCCCTCGAGAACCGCACGTCTGCGAACAGGAACTGGAGTCCGGGTCACGGCCCACGCTGAGGAGTCGAATCGATGAAAATGGAGAGTCCGCCGGTGAAGGCATGGTTCGCTGGTATCCTGGGCATTGTCGTTTCGGGGTTCGGTTGCTCGGACAGCGGACCAGACGCGGCAGACGATGTGGGAACCGGTGGAGCGGCGGCCGCTGACGGGACGGGCGGCTCTGGGCTTCCGGGTACCGGTGGGATACCCAACACCGGAGGGCATCTCGCGACGGGCGGAACGGTCGAAAACGGCGCAACCCTGCCAGCAACCGGCGGCTCGACGGGCACCAGTGTAACCCCGGGAGCCGGTGGGACCGCGGTCGGCGCGGGCGGCTCCACCACTGGCGGGTCCTCGACGGGCGGCCCGCCCCCCACTACCGGCGGGTCCGCGCCCACGACCGGCGGATCGGCTACTGGCGGGTTCGCCTCCACGACTGGCGGGTTCGCCTCCACCACTGGCGGCTCTGGAACGGCAGAAGCGGGTACGCCAGGCACCGAAACGGGAGGCGTCAGCGAAGGAGGCTCCTCCACAGGGGGCGCCAGCACCGCGACTCCCGGGCTGGGGGGGAGATCTGGGGGAGGTGCCAGTGCGGGAGGTGCCAACACCGCGGGCACTGATACAGGGGGCGCTGATGCGGGCGGGAACACCGGGACAGGCGGAGAATTCACCGGCAGCTGTAACGCTTCTCAGGCTACCAACAGCAGGGCTTCAGGGAGCGGCCCGCACGAAGTGGTCATCGAAACCAACTCCGACCCGGGGATCGCCTGTGGCACCATCTACAGGCCTGCAGATCTCGGCGGTGGTGAGAAGTACCCGATCCTCGTCTGGGGAGAAGGCGGTTGCTCTCAAGACGGCCTCTCGAACCAGGCAGCCATGGGCGAGATCGCGTCCTGGGGATACTTCATCGTCGCAGATGGCACGCCGGGTGGCAACGGCAGCTGCCAGGGCGGACAAGACGGAGCACAGTTCCTCGACTACGTCACCTGGGCCATTGCCGAGAACGAGAAACCCTGCAGCGCATACTACCAGAGCCTGGAGACGACGAAGATCGCAGCCGACGGCTTCTCATGCGGCGGACTGATGTCCGAGAGTGTGTCGGGCGATCCCCGCTTCGCTGCCATCGGGATCACGAGTAGCGGGCAGTTCAATTCGAATCCAAGTCTCTACGACGCGGTTCACACGCCCTTCAAGATCATGAACGGCGGCCCCGACGATATGGCCTACGAGAACGGCCTGAGGGACTACGAGGAGATCAGCTCCCGCGGTATTCCGATCGTCTATTTCTCGCAGACCAGCGCAGGCCACGGTGGGGATCTGTTCCAAGCCAGAGGGAACTTCAACCTGGTCAATCTGGCCTGGCTGAACTGGCAGCTGAAGGGCGACGAAGGATCGACAGGCAAAGGTTTCCTCTACGGCGCAACCTGCGAGTTCTGCACGGACGGCGGCTGGGTATACAAGTCGGCCAACATCGAGTGAGCCGGGGCTCTCGAGCGGGGCCATCGCATCCCGATCAAGCCGCGGCACCGGAACCTGCATCAGATGCCGTACCAGCAACACCGGATGCCGATGGCGGGGGCTCGCCATTCGCACCGACCAGCCGCTCGCCGATCAGCTTGTGCGACCCGGCGACCGCGCCGCGTAACAGGGGCTCCGACGAGGAGCCGACCATCAGGTCCCCGGCAGGGCGGCGCTCCGCCCGAGAGTTTCGCGCATACGTTGCGCCGAGCCGCGGCTCTGGCAGGTCAGAGCCGTCGGGACTCTGATGGCGCAGCCGCGCATGAACTCAGCCCACCGCGCATCGACGGACACCCCAAACGGGCGCGAGGCCCCCTCTCCCCCACGCACGAGTTGCGCAAACCGACCCGGCAACTCCCTGGTTCGCCGCTCGACACACTCCGGGGCAACGCCGGCGCAATGCGCCCGCAAACGTTTCCAGCAGGCTCATGGCACGGGTTTCTCCTGGCCGCCGCACGCGATCGCGACTATGCGCCAGCCAGACCCACCGCACCCCAGCCATGGCAATCGATCAATCTCTTCTCGATGAACTGAGAACCCGCCGCGCACAAGCTCTTTACGGAGGAGGCCCAGAGAAACTCGCCAAACGCCACGAGAAAGGGCAACTCAGTGCGCGCGAGCGCATCGTCGCCCTGTTCGACCCCGAAACCTTCATGGAGTTTGGCGCGCACGCCGATCACGGGTGCACGACCTTCGGAATGGCGAACAAGAGCCTCCCGGGCGACGGAGTCGTGACAGGCGTTGGCTTCATCGCCGGCCGCGCCGTCGCTGCCTACTCGCACGACTTCACCGTGGGCGGGGGGCACTCGGCAGAATCCACGCCAAGAAGGTGTGCGATTTGATGGACTACGCCATGAGGGCAGGCATCCCCATCGTGGGAGTGAACGACAGCGGCGGCGCTCGAATCCAGGAGGGCGTCGATGCCCTCAGCGGCTACGGTCAGATCTTCTTCCGCAACGTGGAGGCGAGCGGCCTGGTACCCCAGGTCGCGATCATTGCCGGCCCCTGCGCTGGAGGCGCAGCGTATTCCCCAGCGTTGATGGATTTCATCATCATGGTGCGGAACGACGCGACGAACATGTTCATCTGCGGCCCCCAGGTCATCAAGGCGGCTACTGGCGAGAATGCTCAGTTGGCACAGTTCGCGACCGCCGACGCGCACGCAACGGTGAGCGGAAACGTCCATTTGATCGCAACCGACGATGGTCACGCCATGCAGCTCGCGAAGAAGCTGCTGAGCTACTTGCCGTCCAACAACCTCGACGAGGCACCGCATCAACCCACCGAGGGGGTGGACCTTGCCCCGATTCCTCAGCTCGATCAGCTGGTCCCCGCCGATCAAAAGGTCGCTTTCGACGTCAAAGACGTGGTCGGGCTCTTGGTTGACCCGGGCAGTTTCCTAGAGATCATGGCGTCATTCGCGCCGAACCTCGTCGTGGGCTTCGCGAGGATCGATGGGGTGGTGGTGGGAGTGCTGGCCAACCAACCTAAAGTGAAGGCTGGATGCCTCGATATCGATGCGTCGGACAAGGGCGCTCGATTCGTCAGAACGTGCAACATCTATGGGATCCCCATCGTCACCCTCGTCGATGTGCCTGGCTACATGCCCGGCTTGGCCCAGGAACGGGGAGGGATCATTCGACACGGGGCGAAGATGCTGTTCGCTTACGCCTCGGCCTCCGTTCCCAAGATAACGGTCATCATGCGCAAGGCGTACGGTGGGGCCTATCTCGCCATGTGCTCGACGGACCTCGGCGCAGACCTAGTCTTCGCCTGGCCCTCGGCAGAAATCGCCGTCATGGGAGCAGACGGGGCCGTCCGGATCATCTTTGCCAGGGAGCTCAAAGCCGCCGCGGATCCAGCGCAGCGCCAAGCAGAGCTGACGGCCCAGTATCGGGAGGAGTTCGCGTCCCCCTACCAGGCCGCGAAGAATGCCCTGATCACCGACGTCATCGAGCCAGCCCGCACACGCGCGATGGTGTCCATGGGCCTTCGCACCTTACTGGCCAAGCGAGTGACGCGGCCTCCCAAGAAGCACGGCAACATCCCTCTCTGATTCCGGGTTTGTCACCAAACCGAGTAAGCCATGAACTTGCAGAACCTCCTTGCGGCCGTCCCTCACATCGCCGGAATGGTCGTCGTGATGTTCGCTCTCACGAGCCTCTGGGCGCTCTCCGCCGTCGTGGCTCGTCTGGTCGCGCTCGTCGAGCGTCGGGCAGCGCCGCCCCCGGCCCCAGCCCTTCCTGAGCAGCTGAGCGCGCCGTCGCCCACTGCTGTCGACGTGGACGACGAAGACGCTGCGGTCGTGGCCGCGACGGTGGCAATGCTCCTGACTAGCCCTCATCGCATCGTCACAATTCACCCGGTGACGTCAACGTGGGGCCAGCAAGGCCGCCGGGACATCCACGAGTCGCGGCGCTTGCGATAGCGCCAAACGATCCACTCCATCATCACGCCGAACAAGCCAATGAAGAAACACCTTCGCATCTCTTTCAACGGAAAGACATTCGACGTCGTCGCCGAAATCCTAGACGACGAGCCCCAGCCCACAGTGGGCGTGGCTGCGGCGGAAGCCGCTCCGGGCTTTCCGTCGCCTGTGCCTCCGCCAGCGGCGGCTCACATCGCTGCGTCCGGCAAGGGTGACGTTCCGAGCCCGCTCGCGGGCACAGTCGTCTCCATCGACGTCAAGGTTGGCGATGCGGTAACCGTCGGGATGAATGTGGTCACCCTCGAGGCGATGAAGATGAACACCTCCGTGACGTCTCCCAGCGCCGGGAAGGTCACAGCGATTCACGTGAAGCCCGGCGAGGCAGTCGCCGAGGGTCAGGTACTTCTGTCCCTCGCCTGAGGACTCGAGTCATGACGGAGATCGTCCTCAGAATCTGGGAAACCACCGCCTTTTCCGACCTCACCTGGAAAATGGGGGTGATGTGGGGGGTCGTGGCGATCCTCCTCTACCTAGCAGTCGCCAAAGGCTTCGAACCCCTGCTACTCGTTCCCATATCGATGGGAGCGTTGATCGCCAACATCCCAACCCACGGCGTGCTGGAGGGGTTGGGGGGGGTGCCACTTCGGCCGGATGGTACGGGTGGGCTCTACTATTACCTCTCGCAAGGTATCCACCTCGAACTGTTCCCCCCCATCATTTTCCTGGGGGTCGGCGCGCTCACTGACTTCGGCCCCCTGATCGCCAACCCGCGAACGCTCCTACTGGGCGGTGCGGGACAGCTTGGCGTGTTCATGGCGATGTTCTTCGCCGCTGGCATCGGGTTCACCGTTCCGGAATCGGCTTCCATCGGCATCATCGGTGGCGCTGATGGTCCGACGTCGATCTTCCTCACGAACAAGCTGGCGCCACATCTGCTCGGTCCCATCGCCGTAGCGGCATACACTTACATGTCCCTGGTCCCTCTGATCCAGCCGCCCATCATGCGACTACTCACAACGGCCAAGGAACGGCGAATCCGGATGAAGACACTACGAAAGGTGAGCCGTCTGGAGAAGCTCGTGTTCGCGATTGTCGTCATGGTATTCTGTGTATTGCTGGTACCTGACGCCGCGGGCCTGCTCTTCATGCTCTTCTTGGGGAACTTCATCCGCGAATGCGGCGTGGCAGAGCGATTGAGCAACGCAGCCCAAAACGAAATCATCAACGTAACGACGATATTCTTGGGCACGAGCGTCGGCGTGACCATGAACGGCGACGCATTCCTGAATCCGAAGACCCTCGGGATCATCGTCATGGGCGTGGTGGCGTTCGCCTTCTCCACGGCAGGAGGCGTGCTCATGGCAAAGGTAATGAACTGGGTCAGCAAGAACCCGATCAACCCTCTGATCGGGTCCGCGGGCGTGAGCGCGGTGCCGATGGCAGCGCGTGTCAGTCACGTCGAGGGTCAGAAGTACGACCCCGGCAACTACCTCCTCATGCATGCGATGGGGCCCAACGTCGCTGGCGTCATCGGAACCGCGATTGCAGCCGGGTACTTCATCTCGGCCCTAGGGCGCTAATTCACCCAACCGACCCGACCATCCCACGCTGGCTGCTGAGCGAGCCGGCCATTTCCCAACGAGTCTCGCGGTCGCCGAGAGCCAAAGGTACGCGTTCACGGCCCCGGAAAGCTCCGGCCGGAAGCCGCCTTGCGCGGAAGGCGCGGCGAACACCGGAGCGGAGCGTACGTCGGTACGAGAGCACCGGAGCGCAGCCGCAACTCCCCGGGCGCCCCCCACTCGGGCATTGCCCGAGTGGGACCCCGCGCCGTGGCCCCTTCGCGCGGGGCGGATCGCGGCCGGTCCTCCAAGCAAGGCGTGAACGGATACAGCCAAAGGGTACGAGCGAGCACGCTCAACGCGATTGCTCTGTGTCCCCGCTCCACGACTGCACGCCCCTCCGGGTCGCGACGTAGTACGTGCCGCCAAGCCGCGTGACTCCCGTGACGTCGCTGGCCAGCGTTGGAACGCGGTGAAGGGCGCCCAGCTTTCCGACGCGCAGCCCGTCCATCGTGGCCAATGCGAATCGTCCGCCGCCGACAGGGACGATCCCCCCTGGGTTCACGTAACCGAGACTCGCATCGCTGCGGACGCGGCGGAGCGTCGGGCCGTTGGTGGAGAAGGCGACAATCCCCGAGTGGTACAGGCCAACGACGAGCTCGGCATCGTCAACCGCAAGAGCCGTGACCCAATCCTCGGCCAGATTGCCGGTGATCGCGGAGACGCGTCGCATGAGCCCCCAGGGACCTTCAGCCGCGTGCCCCCGGAAAGCGTCCCAGGGACCATAGAAAAGACCACGGGTTGTCCCTATGAACAACGTTTCCGATGTCGCGGCCAGTGCCCAGACCGCGCTGAAGGGCGCGCCCTGCTTGTGGCCGAGTGACCACTCTACTCGACCCGCAGCGTCGAGGAGCGTGAGTCCTGCGTCGCCTCCGGCCACGGTTCGACCGTCGTCGAGAACCAGTATGGCGTGGATGGCGCCAGCGCCGCCAACCCGCTGGCAGTGTGGCTGCCCCGCCATGGAGCACCGCACCAGTCCGCGCGCCGTGCCAATCCAGAGAGTGTCTCGAGGCTCGTCCCAGGCGAGGGCATTGACGTGGCTGTGCACAGCCGGGTTTCGCAGCGGCTCGACACGTCCATCGGGACCTGCCACGAAGAGCCCGCGGTCGAAGGTTCCCACGAAAAGCCGCTCAGCTCCGGCCGCAATCGCAGCGACGTCTCCCGTGGGAAGGCTCGGAGCCATCAGCCGAGTGGGCTTGGCACCACCGACACCTGCGTAGAGTCCGGCATCCGTGGCCCAGCAGCGGCTCCCCCGCTGCTCCGCCGTCATGCGAACCTCCGCTCCCGAGAAAAGCGATTGCTCGAACCTTGGTTCGGGCGCTGAAAAGGGTCGGGGGACCATTCGCGTCACGCGTTGCACGCGTCCCGTGTCGAGCGCAACTTCGGACTGTGTCGTCCTGCCCTCGACATGGGCGACACGCCCCTCGACGCGGACTCGGTCGACCTGAGTCTCACCAAGGCCATCGAGGGCGGTTAGCACTCGCGTCGGCTCGCCCGGTTTGGCGATCACCAGGCCTCCAGCTGTGGCTCCCACCACCTCGCCCTGGGGACCCAAGGCGCATCCGCGGGCGTCGTCGACAGCCAAGAGATGGGGCGCCGGCCCAGAGCCGAAGGCACTGGCGCTGGTGGTGGACAGAATCCCCAGGACGGCAGCTCTGGAGAGCCAGGCAATTGGGGTGAGCCCACCGAGCCGGGCAAACTCAGCGAACCGGGTGAGTCCAGTGAGCGGGATCATGGCACCATCAACTCGATGCTACTCTGGTTCAGGGCTTGGTCCGATCCCACGACGCGGATCCGAGAACCCGAGGGCAGCTCGCTACGCCGAATGGCAAGGGTGAACCGTGCCCAGGTGCGGGCCTTGGGGCGCAGGAGCTGGCCGCTCGGAAGAAGCACCTCGACACGCCTCAGATCGCGTTCCGGCTCAGGAGCGTCCTGGGACACGACGAGCTCGACCCGGTCGGGACGCCCCGGAATATCCCGCAGGTGCGCCAGCAGAGCCGGGGCCGTCGCATCCACCGTGTACTTGACGGGAGTGATCTCGTGTCGACCGTCACGATGGTAGATGTGGGCAATGGCCGTGTAGGTGCCTTCTGGTGTATCGCGATCCACCAGGAAGCGCACCACGAAGGCGCCCCGCCCGGCAGCAGCTTCGGGGTCCCAGATAGCGCGTTTGATGTCACCGAACGGGAATGCGACCGTTACGCTTGCGTCTCGCGGTGCGTGAATGGTGATCTCGGGATCCCCGGGTTGCAGCCTGGACAGGCTGATGTCCGCGGAATCGCCGTCGAGAGACTCGAGATCGGCTCCGGTCACCCGGGGCGCCTCCTCCGCAGCCTGGGCGCTGCGTCGCGCAATAGCGTGCTCGGCGTATGCCTTCTCGCTCTCCAGCACGAGAAACGATGTGTGCTTGCTCATCACGCCGTAGGCAAGCGACGCTTGTACGATCTCTGCCTTCGGTTTCCCATCGCGCTCGAGCTCCCGGATGAGGGCGGCCCCAAACCGTTGCGCGATCGACCGGGTTGGGATGGCAGGCTCCTTGGGCATCAAATCGAGGGTCTTCGTCCCAACCTTGGCGCGGACGGAAAGCTCCTCGAAGTGCGCCTCGGCGGTAGACTTGACGAAGAGCACCAGCTCGCTTCCCGGCTCGGCCGAGAGTCGCTTCGATGGTAGGACGGTCAGCCCAGCCGGAGCCGTCACCTGAATGTCCGAGAGACGCGGCAGGGGGTAGATGAGTTGGTGGGCAAAGACTGCAAGCGACTCTCGACGGTGAGCTCGCTCGAAGTGACCAGCCGTCGCGTCGGCGAGTCGCAGCGCCAGCTCTCCATCGCCGGAGGCGCCCAACACCAGCGGATGAAAGGGCACCCTTCCCAGCTCCCTCTCGGCGACGGTAACCAGCCTCCCGGAGTCGAGCTCGCCCCAGCTGGGTTCGCAGTCCCCAATGTACACGACGGCGGGAGCCTTGACGCCCTTCGCCTCCGCCGCAACTCGCCGGAGCATGCCCCCGACATCGGTGGCGCCGTCCGGCGGGATGCGTTCGATGAACTCCGCGGCTCGGGCAATGGCACTCTCGGTGGGGGCGGCGAAGCCTTCGGGTTGGGGCCGAGTATCGAGATCGCTCGCGAAGACGCGAAATCGGCTATCTTTGGGGAGCGCAGCCAGCACAGTGCGCATCGCGTCGAGAGCCAACTCATGCTCCTCCAAGCTGCTGCGCGACGTGTCGACGACCACTAGGAAGTGCTGAGCCGGAGCGCGGCGTGGCACCGGCACCTCCGCCCAATGGGGGCTCAGACGCACCGCAGTGTAAATCCCGTCCTTGCGCTCTTCTCTCAGGATGGCCGGAGCCACGGCTGCGGGCACCTCGATGATCCGATCGCGGGACACCCGGTGCTCGTCGAACACGATCCGATCCTCGAAGCGGACGGTGAGGTGTCCGACAAGTCCTTGGCTCTTCGCGCCGCGGGTTCCCTGCGTGAAGACCAGGCCCTTGGAGCTTTGCCGCAGTGGCACGAGGTAGCGGATCCGGACCCGTTTGTCAGAATTCGGCTCGATGGGGAAGACCCGGAGCTTGAAGGTCGTGCCCTGTTCCCACTCGAGTAGCGCTGGATCCTGCATCGCGTCCACGATGGTCTCATAGACCTTGCGGGCTTTCTCTCGCTCGAGCAGCTCCCCTTCCATGAAGCGGCCGCCAATCTCCATGGCGAGGCCGGTGAGGAGAGCCCCGTCAGGCATCGGAAACCTGAAGGTGCCCTCGAGCGTCGAGGACGATTCGTTGTGAAAGACGTGCTCGACGCTCACCGCCGCCATGTCCCCCTGTTGGCTGGCGCGCACGTCGACGGCCTCCAGAGCTAGCGCGCCGACATCACCCCGTTCGCTACGGGTCTCGAGGGAGCCGATCCCGCCGGGATCCGCCGGGACCTCGACCGGAATGCTGGACGGAGCGGGCCCGACCTGGGAGGCCGGGGTAGGATCGAGCACCGGGCGCGACTCCGCGCCTCGGCCGCAGCCGAGGGCAATGAACAGAGACAGGCCAAGTGTCCTCCAGCAGCTCTGGAGCAAGCCAGCGTTGTTGCGCCAGCGCTCGATGGCGGGTCGGGAGATGGTCGCAGCCGCTGACTCGACGGATCGGCAGCGTGCCTCACAGGGTTTCTGGTTCATCGTGCGGCTCCTGGCTGAATGCGAACCTTGGCAACGGTAACCGTGTCCTTCTCCCGAAAGATCCGGTACGGAAACACGTGGCGTGTCTCTTCGGCTCGCCCTTCATTGAGGATCACGATGACCTCGCCTCGCGCCTCCTTGAGAGCCCCCCGAGCGCCAAAGAAGTTGACCTGCAGGGTGTACTCCCCCACAGCACCGCGGTGAACGGTGAAGCTCTCTGGACCGTAGCCGCTGGTTACGTCGTGGTAGAGGGCTTCGCCGCTGCGGCCTCGGGGATGATCATAGGCCACCTTTTCCCCAGACGGGGTAACGACCCAGAGATCGACATCGGTGCGGTCTGAGTCCCAGGAAAGAAAGATCTTGAGATCGTTCTCGATCCCCCCTGCCAGGCCAAGCTCGGCGATTGCCTGCTCCAGTTCTTTGCTGCGACGAGTGTCACCTCTCGCGATCGCCTGGCGACGCTCGCCAGCGTGGATCTGCCCAAGGCGCTGCCTCGCAGGATAGCGCAAGGTCTCGTCAGCATCGGACGCCTTGGTGATCGCCTCGAACCTGGCTCGGGCGGCCTCGCTATCCCCAAGGCGCTGCTCGACGTCGCCGAGTTCGAAGGCGATCCTCGGATCCAGACTACCGAGCTCGAGGGCAGTCCTGAGCTGCTGCCGGGCAGCCTCGAGGTCTCCGCTTTGTTTGAGCACCGTCGCGAGGGCGCGCCGCGCTTCGACCTCACGCGGGAGCAGTTCGACGATGGCCGAATAGGATCGCCGGGCTCGCTCTCGGTCACCGCGAGCACTCTGGATGTCACCGAGCAGACGCACCGCGACCAGGTTGTAGGCGTCATGCTGGCGCCAATCCTCGACCGCGGACTCGGCTTTGACCCAGTCCCCGCTCAGCATCAGAGCCCTCACCCAGTCGAAACGCGGGATCCGGAGGCGCGGATTCTCCTGGATGGCTGCTTCGAGCTTCTGAAGCTCATCGGCGCTGGGGAGGTTCGTTCGAGGCGGCTCGGTATCTACCGCCGCGATGGAGAGAGCTCGCGACACGTCCCCATGAGGGGCGGCAGCGGCCCCTGCCCCGGAGATGCAGACTCCCAGCAGGAGAGTCAGGAGGGTCCAGTGTTTCATGGCGGACCCCGTCGCAAGAGCCATGCCGACCGGAGCCACAGCGAGATCCCGGGATAGAACAAGAACCGGCGTGTCCTGGAAGACCCAGGCCGTGGCAGGACAGCAACAGCCGCCGCCCCGCCGCTCAGCGGGCTGCGCCTTCTCGGAGCAGACGGTCGATCAGCACGAAGGCGAGCGCGGCCCGCTCGTTTCGCTCGTAGTCCCGCTCGAGGCGGTCGAGCTCCTGACCAAGCCGACCGCCGTTGACCGACGCCTCGTAGACGAGCTTCTTCGCCTCGCGGAGCTGGCGTTCATTGAGGCAGTAAACCGACTCGCCGTCGATGAGTGGAAGAGGGGTTCCTTTGAGTTCGGCTTGGGCCATATGTTCTACATGGAGAAGCTGGCGCCGCAACCACAGGCCCGCGTTGCATGGGTGTTGGTCAAGCGGAAGCCTGGCGCCACCAAGTCGTCGGAATAGTCGATCCGCAGCCCCTTCAGCTTGGCTGCATCGTCGGATCCTGCCACGATTCGCACGCCCCCTTCGTCGTACAGGACCTCATCTCCCTCGGTAAGCTCGCTGTCCAAGGTTGCCGCGTAGGTGAGTCCAGCGCAGCCTCCGCTGGTCACCCCGATGCGCATGAACTTACCGTCGCTGACTCCCAACCGACGGAGCTCTGACTGCGCTCGGTCCGTCACCTGAATCGTCACAGATGTCTGGGTCTTTCGGCTGCGAATCTGGAATAAAGCGGTCATAGAACTCATCACCTCGGCGACCGGGAAAGCACCTGTGACCGGACTTCCCGGACGGGGCTGCCGGTCAACCGTCGACGGTCACGCTTGCCTGACTCGATGACTAGATGAGGCGACGGGTCCCACTGTCAATCGCCTAGACCTCCCGATTCGCCCGCACCAGGGGTTGTCCGGGAATTGGGTAGCCAGTGTCGTGGCTTGGCAAGACGCTCGCGGAATCCCCAGTGTCCTGGCGCTCCGAAGAGTCGTGGTGACGTGCCACCCCATTGCAGTCGCACTCGAGTTTCGGGAGGGAGTATCGACAGCATCGGCGCCTCGGGGCGCTTGACGAACCACATCAACGGCCCCATCGGCCCCCTTCGACAGTGAAGCAATCGGTTCGTGGAAAGCCGTGCCCGCGCACGTGGGCATAAAACCCCACCCCTGCTTTGGAGCGACTCCAATGATAAACATCAGACAGCTACTGGGATCGGACGCGGCGCTGCTCGACCACGAGTGCACCACCATCCCCAGGAACCGCCTGCATTTGCCCGGTCCAGACTACGTGGAACGCGTCTTCTCCCAAATGGACCGTCCTATCGCGGTGCAGCGCGCGATGCAGCAGTTATTCGACCATGGACGACTGGCCCACACCGGCTACCTCTCCATCCTCCCCGTCGACCAGGGGATTGAACATTCGGCGGCAGCCTCGTTCGCGCCAAACCCGGACTACTTCGATCCGGGCAACATCGTCGAGCTGGCGCTCGAAGGCGGCTGCAACGCCGTTGCCTCGACCCTCGGAGTCTTGGGAGCCGTCGCACGCCGGTACGCACACCGAATTCCCTTCATGCTCAAGCTCAATCACAACGATCTGCTGGTCCATCCACCCAGCCCCGATCAGATCATGTTTGCCAACGTCAAGCACGCGAGAGACATGGGATGCGTCGCGGTTGGCGCGACGGTCTATTGGGGGTCGCAAGGTTCGGCGCGTCAGCTTCAGGAGGTGAGCACTGCATTCCAGATGGCCCACGAGCTGGGCATGGCGACAGTACTGTGGTGCTACACCCGCAACGCGGAGTTCAAAAAGGACAAGGACTACCACGTCTCGGCGGATCTCACCGGGCAGGCGAACCACCTCGGCGTGACGCTCGAGGCCGACATCATCAAGCAGAAGCTCCCTGAGAACAACGGCGGCTTCAAGGCGGTCAAGGTTGGAAAGACCCACGACAAGGTCTACTCCGAGCTCACGTCGGACAACGGAATCGACCTTGCTCGCTACCAGGTAGCAAACTGCTACATGGGCAGGGTTGGACTCATCAACTCGGGCGGGGCATCGTCGGGCGCCGGGGACCTGGCCGAGGCGATCAGGACGGCGGTAATCAACAAGCGGGCAGGCGGCATGGGACTCATCTCGGGTCGCAAGGCTTTCCAGCGCCCGCGAAAGGAAGGAGTAGCGCTGCTGCACGCGATCCAGGACGTGTACCTCGCTCCCGAAGTGACCATCGCCTGAACCGCCCCGTGCTGGCACCAGACGACCCCAGCAAACGGCTCAGCGTCCCCCGAACTGGAGCGTGAGGCGAACTACGGCGTCTTCCCGACCCCCTGCGGCGCGCAGGCCCCCCACTTCCGCGATGACGGAAAACCCGCGTTCGAAGCTGTCAGAATGCTCTTGGACGAGCAACAGCTGGACCTGCATCATGACCATTCTGAGAAACCCGGAGGAGCACCTATCGAGCTGCTCCGTCAGATTGCTCTCACGCGCCGGCTCCAACGCCAGCAAGGCACTCGGAGAAGCCGACTTACCGGGCTTGAAGTGGTAGGTGACGTAGGCCCCCTCTGGCAGGGTCTCGATGCATTGGTCGAGAGCGCTCCCCCACAGACGTAGCGCCTCGGTGAGGTTCCCGCGGTCAGTCGGGCCAGGCTCGATCCCTTCGGTGTCCAGGCGTCGAATCTGGACTCCTCCAGTAAAAGCTTGGTACTCGTGTCGGCTCCGAGGAGCGGCGAGAAGCTCCCGGACGTGTTGGACTCGCACCGCGTAGTTGAGGCCCGCGCCCTCGGTTGCCGTGTTCACCCCGATCAGCGCGCCATTGTCGGCAAATAGTGGCCCACCACTCGATCCCGGTGCAATCGTGGTCTGCATCTGGATCATCTCGGTCTTCCCTTGCTTCCGGAGCGCGCTGACGATTCCCGTGGTTAGCGTGTACTCGAGCCCCTGGGGGCAGCCGATGGCGATCGAGGGATCCCCGATCTGAACGGCTCCGTCGTCCGCGAGCGCGACTGCCCGAAGGTCCTGGGCGTCGATCTGGAGCAGCGCCAGGTCGTGGGTCCTGAGCTCGGCGAGCCTGGTAACCTTCGGAATCACCTTACCGTCACGAAGCTTCACCTTGAGGGACTTGGCGTCATTCACGACGTGGTGGTTCGTGACGACGAGCCCGCGCTTGTCGACGATGAATCCGCTGCCGAAGCTCTCCATGGTTCGGATCCCGAGGTGCCGATAGAGTTCTGCGAGCGGCGACTTCGAGTCGAAATCGACCATGGCAGTAATCACGACCACCGAGTCCGCGTACTTGCGGAAGACCTCGGCGGGTCCCTGAACGGCCCGATCCTCAGGGATGCTGCCTTGAGCCGCGGCGCTCGCCGCCGAAGCGATGCCGCGCTTGAGACTGGTAGTCGGTAGAGCCGCAGCGGCAGCACTCTGTCCGGAAGCCGATGACGCGGGGGGAGCGGCCAGGGCACGGGCGGCCGCAGATGCAGAGCCCGCCGGATGGCTGGTGTCCCGAACGCGGGGCGCGCTGGAAGCGCCACTTCGCGGTATGTATTTCGTCACCCTGGTCACCAAGGTCTGCAAGGCTGTGGCTCGCTGCGACGCCGATGGGGAGAAGAGCACCCAATCTCCGCGAGATTCCAAGGCGCCGCGCGCCTGCCTTGGCCAGGCAGCAAGGATGCCAGCCAGCAAGACGCCATTGATGAGCAGGAACGCCTGCCCAAGCATGGATCGCGCGCCAGCGTCCGTTTTGCGGGCGCTGAGCAGCAGTTTTCGGTCGAGGAGGATGGGCAGCAACACGCAAACGAGGAGAGCCGAACCCCCGCCAAACCCAAGCCCCAACCAGCCGGGCGCGAAGAGTGCGGCGACAAGGGCGCCAAGAACCCAAGCGGCAAGCACCGCAACCGCCAGACCAACTACGAGCAGGAGGAGTCGTCCCATGGTGATGGCCTGAGAGTACCTCAGAGTGGCGCGGAAGTATCTCTGACGACGCAGGATGCCGCCGCGCCCCTCAATGGGCTGCCTCGAAGGTCGGGTCGTCAGTCGAGTCCAGCTGGGGGCTCCCTGGGGGGTGCCAAGCCTGCCAATGCGTATTAGAAGCATGGCTTCCACATGCTGACCGTGAAACGCGCCACTCTCGCCGATCTCGATGAACTCGTCCATCTCCGGGTGGGCTTCGTCATGGAGGTCCGGCCCATGCAGGATCCAAGCGCCATCGCTGCGCTGGCAGAGGTCACCCGCGATTGGATCGAGCCTCGACTCGCCGCAGGCCAGTACTGGGGCTACCTCGGCGCTCTTGGCGGCGAAGTGGTGACGGCAGCGGGGCTGCTCATCCACGACCTCCCCCCGCTGCCCCTGGAGCACCGAAGGCGCCAGGGGCATGTGCTGAACGTGTGGACCGAACCTGAGCATCGCCGTCGCGGCTACAGTCGCACGCTCCTCGAGTACCTGATCGGCGACGCTCGGAGCCACGGCCTCTGGCGCCTGTTCCTCAACGCGACGCCCTCGGGTGAGCAGCTCTACCGCGAGCTCGGGTTCAGCGAGCAGAAGGAGCCGGCTCTGGTCCTTCTTCTGTAGTCAGCGGGGTCCGCCTCCCCTGGTGCGCCTGGTGGTCCGAGAGGAGAGGTGCTATCGTCCGGGACGGCGAGTCGAGCAACTGTAGGTTTTTGAGGGAGGAGAACTCATGATGCTGCACCATCTTCACGGTCTCTTGTTGGTGGTTCTGGGAAGTGCGGCACTCGTCGCCTGCGGCAATGACGACAAGGAAGACGGAGCAGGGACCACGGGCACGGGAGGCGCCAGCGGTGCGTCAACACTCCCTGCCGGCACAGGGTACTGCCAGGACACCTGCACGCTGGATTGCGCCGAGGACACTGAGTGCAACATGGCTCAGGGCGAGCGCTGCTGCGATCTGGGCGGTGTGAAGACCTGTCTGCCCGCCGAGGCCTGCCCCGTTCTCTGCACCAGCGATTCCCAGTGCGATGAGGCGCGTGGCCTCTCGTGTGTTGCCGTCAGTTCCGCCTCCTCCCAGCGGATCTGCGCCACAGGTTCGGTTGGGCTCCAAACCTGCGAAGGTGGCGCTGCCTGTCCTTCGGAATTCGAGTGTTGCTCCAACACCACCGTTCCAACCTGCGTCCCGACAGGCACCTGCATGACACCGTGCGCGACCAGTGCCGAGTGCGATACCGCCGCTGGCGAGGCGTGCTGCACGACCGTGGCCGGGGCTTCGGCTGGCATGTCCGTGGCGGGGCTCTGTCTGGACAGCCTGGTGCCGTGCCCTGCGGTTTGCACGAGCGATGCGGAGTGTGACACGGCCAGCGGAGAAGCATGCTGCGGTGGGGTATGCAGTACGGCCTGCCCCAAACTGTGTACGGACAGTAACCAGTGCCCAAGCCAGCTCTGCTGCAAGTCCGCAGTGATCGGAATACCTGGGCTCGGAGCCATCATCGCCGCCGGCCTGGCCGCGGCGAATCAGCCGACATGCACAGGAACGCCGACGGTCGCGTGCGCAGATTGCTACGGCCCATCGGCGACCTGCTCGTGCGCCGGAATCGCGGGCTGCACCGAGACCGCGGGCGTCGAGAAGTGCCTGGGGACAGCCACGCCGTGCAGCTCCTTTGACGGGGACGAGGCTGGCTGCAATTCGCAAGATGGCTGTTGGGTCGAGGCGTACAGCTTCTGCTACGGCAGCGCGAGGAAGTGCACCGGTAGCGCGGAGGCCTACTGCGGCGTCCAAGATGGCTGCTATTGGGGAGAAGGCGACGCCTCGTGCAGTGGGACGCCCACCCCCTGTGCGCAGCTCTCTGTGGAGGACTGCAGCGACACGCCTGGCTGTAGCCTCGAAACCCCCTAGCACTGGGTTTCTCCCCGCTGGCTAGCCCCCCCACAGCGCGCTGACAGCGCCGGACATTGGCGCCGAGCCAGGCGGGCAACCTTGATGATTCCGACTGGGAACCGTATGGCACCGATCGATCGCGCTTGACTCCTCCACTATAACAGAGGTAAGTCCTGTATCATGTCACTAGGGGATGCGTCGTCACGCGCGGCTGACCCGTGGCTTTCTCGAGAGTCGAGTCCGTCCCTCGTACGAGGGCGCTCCCACGCCCAGCTCCAGCGCTGGACCAGTTCTCGCGTTACTCCGGCAGCGGTGAGCCCGACGGCATGGGTTCGAAACGGAGATCCCTGACCTATGGAAGACACGGCAAGTCCCCTGACATCATCCACCGGCTCGGCGCGCATCGCCGATGACCTGACCGGCTTGATCGGCTGTACTCCGTTGCTTCGTCTGGGGCGCTACGGTGCGGATCTCGGGGCTGAACTCGTCGCCAAGCTCGAATCCTTCAATCCCGGAGGGAGCGTCAAGGATCGCATTGGCCTCGCGATGATCGAGGCCGCAGAGCGATCCGGTGCGCTGCGACCCGGGGATACCATCGTGGAGCCCACCTCGGGAAACACGGGGATTGCGCTCGCGTGGGTGGCCGCCGTCAAGGGATACCGCCTCATGCTCACTATGCCCGAGAGCATGAGCCTCGAGCGCCGGAAGATGCTGGCCGCCCTCGGCGCCGAGGTCGTGCTCACGCCCAGCTCCGAGGGGATGCTGGGGGCTGTACGACAGGCGGAACGGATCTGTCGGGAGCTGCCAGGAACCTACATGCCGCAGCAATTCCAGAACCCGGCGAACCCCGAGGTTCACAGGAATACTACGGCCCTCGAGATCCTCCGGGACACCAACGGGCGCATCGACTGTTTCGTCGCTGGCGTGGGGACTGGCGGCACCGTGACCGGTGTGGGCGCCATCCTGAAGCAGGAGCTCCCTCATGTGCGCGTCGTGGCAGTGGAGCCAGCCGCGTCTCCGATGCTGTCCGAAGGGCGTGCGGGGCCCCACATGATGCAGGGGATCGGCGCTGGCTTCGTCCCGGATGTTTACGATGCCTCAGTGGCAGATGAGGTGATTCGGGTCACCCACGAGCAAGCCATTGACGCCGCCCGGTGCCTGGCCCGGACGGAGGGACTTGTGGTGGGGATCTCGTCGGGGGCTGCAGCCCATGCCGCTTGGTCGGTGGCGATGCGGAATGGATCAGCCGGCACCCGAATCGTGGTACTGCTCCCCGACACCGGAGAGCGATACCTCAGCACACCGCTCTTCGACGATCATTGACGCCCCGCGTTGGGGCGGTGCCCGCCGCGTGCCCAACTCCGGCCAAGAAAACGAGATGACGTGGCGTAGAGACCCGACACGAGCGACCCCGAGGAGAGTGCGGTGCAGAGACCTCAGAATTTCCGCCGAGTAAGTGACGGCGAACTCATCAAAGCCAACGGATTCGTACTCGACTTCGACGAGATCGCGCGCGCCGGCAAGATGTCGAAGGAAGAGAGCTTCATCGCGAAATGGTACGGCCTGTACGATCAGCGCCAGGCCGGCAACTACATGATCCGCGTGGTGCTGCCCGGGGGTCTCATGTCGAGCTCGGAAGCGCGCGCTCTTGCCGCAATCGCCGAGCGTTACGCCATGGGGCTGGTCTCCTTCACCACTCGGCAGGCGGCACAGTTTCACTGGCTCAAGCTCAAGGCACTCCCGGACATCCTGCGGGCTCTCGGCGCCCACGGGCTCTCGGCGTTCCACGGTTGCGGAGACGTCACACGGAACGTCACCGCATGTCCCCTCGCGGACAGTTGCCCGCACCGCGCTTTCAGCGTGCTCAGTGACGTGAAGCGCAGCGCGAAAGAGCTCACTGCCCAGCGGGATCTGGACGATTTGCCGCGCAAGTTCAAGATCAGCTTCAACGGCTGCGGCGGAGATTGCGCGCTTCCCTACATGAACGATATCGGCTTATCCGCGGTGGTCGCCACAATCGCGGGCAAGCGCCGGGAGGGATACAGGATGGTCATCGGCGGTGGCCACGGGTGGCAGCCGTTCGTCGCCGAACCCCTCTTCGACTTCGTGCCGAGAGACAGGGTGGTCGACGTCTGCCGCGCTGTCGCTCTGCTCTACAAGGAACACGGCGACCGCTGGAATCGTGCGACCGCGCGGCTGAAGTACGCGGTCTACCGCCTGGGGATCGGCACCTGTCGGGAGATCGTGGAGCGCCACCTGGACCGCGAGGGCGTCGACCGCAGTGGGGTCCTCACGCGGGCAGACGTCGAGCCGTCATCGCCGCCGCGTGGCTTCCTGGCGAACGATAACCTGGTTGGAACGGACGGGCTCGCTGTGCAGCGCGTCCGCATCCTGAAGGGCGAGCTCCGATTCGAGCAGCTGCTGAGGCTCGCCGAGCTCTCCGAGATGTATGGAGACAAGTTCCTCCGCGCGAATCATCGGCAGAATCTGGAAATCCACGGGGTACGGGAGGAGCACATTCCGGTCTTGCGTGCGGAAGTCGAGAAACTCGGCCTCGGCGCCACCGACTTCTTCGGTCTCTCGGATATGGTGGCCTGCGTCGGGACGACGTACTGCCCCCTCGCGGTAACGCGGACCCACCGCATGACGGATCTGCTGAGCTTCGTCCATGATCCGGAATTCGACGATGTCCGGGACCGTGTCATGGTGAACATCACAGGATGCACCAACGCCTGTTCCCCCTATCGCACGGCAGACATCGGGCTGCGTGGTGCCAGGATCCGGGAAATCCTGGGCTCGGTGGAAGGATACGACGTCTCCATCGGTGGGAGTCAGTACCGGCACGGAGTGTCGCTTGGCACGTACAAGGAGCAGGACTGCGCGCGCATCGTTCGGCTCCTACTCGAGACATTCCGCAACCTGATGCATCCCGAAGAGTCGCTATCGGATACGGTACGCCGGGTGGGAGTGCATCCCTTCGTGGATGCGGTCCACTCCCTCGGGATACGCTACGAGCAGGCGAAAGCGCCAAGCGAGTACTCTGCACCTGCCGACGGGTCACTGAGACCGCTGGACCAGAAGACCCTCGACAAGGACGTGCCATGTCGCGCCGCATGCCCCGCCTCGACGAGAATCCCCTGGTACATCGAGCGGATCGCCAACGGCGATCCGGACGGAGCCTATCTCATCAATCAGGAAGACAACGTCTTCCCCGGAGTGCTGGGACGCATCTGCACCAGGCCGTGCGAGAAGGCCTGTCGCCACAACTGGACGTGCACACGGGGCACGGTGGCCATCTGCCATCTGAAACGCGCTGCTGCCGACCGCAAAGCCATGCGACCCAAGCCTCTACCCGCGTGGTTCGGCCCCTCCGGAAAGCGAGTCGCGGTAATCGGGAGTGGTCCCTCAGGGCTAACGGCTGCCCGAGAACTCAAACGGTATGGGCACGACGTCATCCTCTTCGAGCGAGAGCAGGAGCTAGGCGGGATGATGCGCCTCTCCATCCCCCACTTCCGCCTCCCGAGGCCGGTGCTCGACGAGGAGATCGCTGCCATCATCGATTCTGGGGTGGAGGTTCGCACGGGTGAGGACGTTTCCTGGGACCGGCTCCGCCTGATGGCCGAGGAGTTCGACGCAGTGCTTCTGGCAGCAGGAACCATCTCGCCCTCCAAGTTGGACCTTCCGGGCCTGCCTCCGGCACTCGGGGTGGGCGGATTGGAGCTGATGCGCCGCTACTGCCTAGGGGAACCCCTGACGCTCACGGCGCCGGTCCGCATCGTGGGCGGTGGATTCACCGCCGTAGACTGCGCTCGCGTGGCGCGCCGGGTTCTCGGCATGGACGGCGGAGAGGTCTCGCTCCTGGTTCGAAGGACGAGGGACCTCATGACCGTCACCGACGAGGAGCTCGCCGAGCTGGAAGAAGAGCAGATCGAGCTATGCACGCTCGTCTCACCCATCTCAGCGCGTGTCGAAGGAGGGGTCCTTCGTTCGCTCCAGGTGCAGCGAAACGTCCTCGGTGGTCTCGATGCTCATGGACGTCCGAAGGTCGAACCGCTGGACGGCGCAACCTTCGACATGACAGCAGGCACGCTGGTCTTCGCCATTGGACAGACCCAGCACATCGACCTCGCTCGGGGCGGCATCAACATGACGAGCGACGTCCGTACTAGTCTCGAGCGCCTCTTCGTAGCCGGCGACTTCTCCACGGGCAGCCTCGACGTGATCCACGCCGTCGCATCCGGCAAGAAGGCTGCGGCCGCCATCGACCAGTTCGTGACGGGATCCATCAGGCGGCGCTCGAGCCTCGACGTATCACGAGTCGTGCGAGGAGAGACCGGGAGACTCCGCGACCACGACCTTGCGGAGCGGCCTCCCATGCGGCAGCTCCCGCTCCTGGAACGTCGCGTGGATGACGAGGTCGAGCAGGGACTATCCACGGAGGGAGCGCAGATCCATGCAGACCGGTGCTACCTCTGCCACCACAAGTACGAGATCGACCAGGACAAGTGCATCCATTGTGACCTCTGCATCAAGGCCTCGCCGCGGGAATGCATCCGTCGCGTGTCGAGATTGTTCGTAGGTGACGCGGGCGAGGTCACGGGGTTCGTGGAAACGGATCAGGCCAGGGAAGCCACTTTCATCTGGATCGACTCCAAGAACTGCATCCGCTGCGGTGCCTGCTATCGCGCCTGTCCGACGGGCGCAATCGCTGCACTCCGCGCCGACACCAAGAACGTTACGTGCGAAAGGAGCCCGGGATGAGCGCTGAGCCAATCGACCTAGAAAAGACCCACGCCTTGCTGGCTCCGCTGACCGTCCAGGACCGACTCCTGTGGGCGCGTGACTCCTTCGGGGATAACCTAGTGTTGCTGTCCAGCATGCAGAGTACGGCCTCTGTACTCATGCATCTCTTCCACGTGCTCGGCTTAGATTCCGAGGTTCTGTTCGTGGACACTGGGTATCACTTCGTGGAAACCCTGCAGACCCGCGATCGGTGGGTGCTCCAGTACAGGTTGAACCTCGTCACCCTGTACCCCGAACTCACTTGCGAAGCGCAGGAGGCTCTGCACCAGAAGAAGATGTTCTCTTGCGCCGACGGGCAGCCCGAGTGCTGTCGCCTCCGGAAGGAGCTGCCGCTACTGCGCTTTTTGAAGGAGACCAAGTCCTGCCCGGTAGTCGTAAACGGCCTGCGGCGGCAGGAAGGCGGACGCCGTGAGAATCTGCGAATCATGAGTCCGGATCCGCGCGTGGGCGGCTACAGCTTCTCGCCCCTATTCGACTGGTCGGAGGCAGAGGTACTGGACTACATTGACCGAAATCGAGTGCCGGTACACCCGCTGCACGCCAAAGGGTACCCGAGCGTCGGCTGCTATCCCTGTACCACGCCGGTGCTGCCAGGCGAACCGCCCAGAGCGGGCCGCTGGCGGCACCTTCGCGTGGAAGCATCGGGCACGGGTCCCCAATACTGCGGCCTCAACTTCACAGATGGGGCTGGGATCTGACCTGGCTTCAGGGCTCGACCTCGTCAGCCGGGTGCTCGTCAATCCACGCGAGCGCCCCCTCGAGCCCGTGATCAATACCAGCCTCGCGATTGTCGAGGGTGAACCGATCGTCAGGCAGCTCGACATCCGGTGGCACGCCGAGCCCCTCGAGGATTTCTCCGTCCATGGTCCGATAGATCTCGTTGGATAGGCCCACTTGCCAACCGTTGGGCAAGGTCCGCCCAAAGATATCCGAAAAGACGCCCATCGTTGGACGGCCGAGGAGGGTCACGCGAGGCAGCTCGCGCATCATGAGCGAAAACGTCTCGCCCGCACTCACCGTGTCTGGCCCCACGAGTAGCACGACACGCCCCGGGTACACGACCGAAGCGGGATCCACGTAGACGGTGTACGGCTCGGTCTCTCCGTCCCCCTGGCGCGCCGCTTTGGTGAATGCCGGTGTTCTTTCGTCGGCAAAGTAGCCTGCCGTAGCCACCCCCGCGACATCGAAACCTCCCCAATCCGTGCGAACGTCCACGACGAGATTGGGCACGTCCCCGATCGCGGCGACGAGCTCGTCCAGCGTCGCCTTCATGTCCGGAATCAGCTCGACTGGGGGCTGGCCCATGATGCTCAGGTAGGCCACGTCTTCCCGAAGCATACCCCAACGCATCGCCACATCGTCGTCGCCATCGGATTCATCGAGGTAGGTCGCGATGATCTCCTGGATCCGCTCGATCTGATCCATCAAGTAGGCCTCGTACTCCTCGTCGGGGATCCCGAGCGACTCTGCCTCCGCAGCGAGCGTCTGCTCCAGCTCCGTCGTCGCTGATTGGATTGGATCCCGATCGCCTGCCACCAGAGAAACGTGCCCGTCGTTCAGCTCTTGGATGAGGGAACTCAGCGCTTGAAAGAGCTCGTCGTCGGTGGTCTGGGAGCTGATCTCGGACCGCTGCTCCTCGACGACGGCGGGCCAATCCACGTCGCGTAGCTCGAAGAACGCGTAGTGCTCGGAAAAAGTCTGAGCGAAAACATCGAAGACGAACTGAGGATCGCGCTCATAGCCGGCCTGCCCCTGCACCGGTGTCCCCTCCCCGGAGCAGACTTCCGGCAACGAGACAACACGATCGATCACGAGGGGCGACACGCCCATCGGAACCGCGAGCCGATCCTCGTCCAGGCGTGTCACCTCGCCGATGACTTCGGCAACATCGGACTGCGGCAGGTTCAGCACGCGAATGCAGCTGAGCGCCGTAACCTCGTAGAGAGTAAACTCCTGAGCGTCCGCGGCAACCGCATAGCCGTACCCCTGGGAAACCCAGTTGCCCTTGGGAAAGGGCAACTCGTCGAGGCTGTCGTTACCGCCCTGCCCGCCGCCGGCATCCGGGGCGCCTGCAGCAGCTGTACCAGCCGCTCCCGATGACCCCGAAGAACCAACCGAATCCCCTGCCGCCCCCGCAGCCCCCGCCTCGGAGAGGGTCCCGGCACTGCCCGCATGGCTCCCCGCGGCCTCATCGTCATCGCCCTCATCACACGCCCCGAGCCCCAGCGCCGCAACCATCGAGAGTCCCGTCATCCACAGTCCCGTGCGCCAGAGAGTCCAATCCCGATTCGCCATCCTTCGTCTCCTCACCTTGGTAGTATCAGTCGCGGCAGCCGCCCACCGGTCACCATGCCCGAACCCGGGCCTTACCGGAACCCGTTGCCCAACTCACCGCGCTTGCGGCTAGCTGTTCCCGAAGACCCACCGGGTGTTCACGACAAAGCAACACCGCGGCTTGGCATCATCCGCCGTGTCCCGACCAGCGGATCCGGACGTTATTTGTCCGAGGTCCAGGTCAGAGCATTGACACCCGGAGAGCGAGCGACAAGGCTCTCTGGCTCCTGGGTCGGTGGTCCGAGTCTGGGGTCACCTTCGATCGGAACTCACCCCGTGTTGCCACAACTGCCATGAAGCTCGTCCACAGCGCCGATGTCCACCTCGACAGCCCGCTCCGGGGCCTCGACGCCTACGAAGGTGCCCCCTCCGAGGCGCTCCGCGCAGCGACGCGACAGGCCCTCGACAACCTGGTAAGCCTCTGCATTGATGAGCAGGCGTCGTTGCTCGTCTTGGCCGGTGACCTCTATGACGGCGATTGGCCTGACTTCAACACTGGGCTCTACTTCCACAGCCAGATGGCGAGGCTCGACACCGCGGGCGTTCGAGTTGCGCTCATCTCGGGCAATCACGACGCGGCCAGCCGCATCACCAAACGGCTGCCCTCGCCGCGCAACGTCATGCGATTCTCGGCGAAGAAGGCGGAGACCTTCCTGCTCGAGGATCTGGGCGTCGCCCTGCACGGTCAGAGCTTTGGCCAGCGCGAGGTCACGGAAAACCTTGCGTCCCGATACCCTGCCCCTATCCCTGGATGCCTGAACATCGGGGTTCTGCACACGGCGCTCGACGGCAGGGTGGGACACGACACCTACGCGCCGTGCAGCCCCGCCGATCTGGCGGCGCGCGGCTACGACTACTGGGCGCTCGGGCACGTGCATCAGCGGGAAATCGTCAGCCGAGACCCGTGGATCGTGTATCCTGGCTGCCTCCAAGGGCGAAGTGTGCGGGAGCTCGGAGCGAAGGGTTGCTGGGTAGTCTCCGTCGACGAGGGGCGCATCGAGCAAGTCGAGTTCCGTGAGGTCGGCGTCCTGCGGTGGGCGGTGATTACCGTCGACGCCACGGGCCTCGAGCGGGAGGACGCCCTTCTCCCTCGGATTGCCGACTCTCTCAGACGCGCCATCGAAGAAGCAGATGGGCGCCGGCTCGCGGCCCGTGTACGCATCGTGGGCAAGACCGGGCTGCATGAGACATGGATCAGAGACCAGCGGCAGCATCGGGCGCGCGTTCGCGCCTTGGGCATCGAGGCCGGACACGGAGAGATTTGGATCGAGAAGGTGGTCCTGGAAACAAGCCCACTCGCGCCAGACCCTGTAGGCGCGCGGCGCGACGACGGGATGGGGGAGCTGCTGGGCGCCGTCGGAGATATCCTCCTCGACCCCAATGCCAGGCGTGACCTCGCAAGCGAGCTCGAGCCGCTCCTCAATAAGCTCCCCTCAGAGGTATTGGCAGACGGCCAGCTCCTCGACCCACGGGAGCCCGAGCAGTTGGAGCGGCTCGTGAAGCGGGCCGAGGCCCTCCTGCTGGCGCGCCTCGGCGCAACGGAGGTCTCGCCTTGAGGTTCTCGGCGCTGCACTTGCTGAAGTTTGGCGGATTCACGGACCACCGACTGGAGTTTGGCGATGCTCCGGGAAGGGTGCACGTGGTGTACGGGCCCAACGAGTCCGGCAAGAGCACGACTCTGCGCGCGATCGGAGACCTGTTCTTTGGGTTCCCCAGAACCACCCAGGACGACTACCTGCACGACAAGAAGGCCCTGCGGGTCGGGGCCGTCGTGATCCGAGACAACGGTCAGAAGGCGGAGCTCTATCGTCGCAAAGGTGACAAGCGGACACTCCTCGACGCCAACGGCAAGGAGCTTGGCAGCGATCCGCTGGAGCCACTACTGAGCGCGGTAGATCGACCCACCTTCGAGCGGCTCTTTGGACTCGATCACGAGCGGCTGCGGCGCGGAGGCGAAGAACTGCTGCGCGGAGGCGGGAGCGTCGCTCTGGGGTTGTTCCAGGCCGGGGCGGGAGTCGCGAGCGTGAGAAGCGTCCAGGCAGCGCTCGAGGCCGAGGCGGACGAGCTCTTCCGACCTCGCGGCTCCACTCAGACCATCAACGAGGGCATCAGGAAGCTCGCTGAGGAGCGCACGCACGTCCGTCAGGCCTCGGTCTCCGCCGAGGCGTACCACAAGCTGCAACAAGACCTCGCCGAGGTCGAGCTCCAGATAGGTGCCGAGGAAACGCGAGTGCGGGAGCTCGAGGGGCACCGGCGCCAGCGCGAGCGCATCCGACGCAACCTGGGACTACTGGCACTACGTCGCGACCGGCACGTCGAGGTCGAGGGCTTGGCGGACGTGCCCCAGCTGTCCGACGATGCCACCGAGCGGCGCTTGAATGCCGAGGGGCGTCGGCAGCGGGCGCGGGCCAAACTCGAACAAACGAGCACCCGCACCCAGGAGCTGGAAGCCGAGCGGGATGCCGCGTCGGTATCGCCGGCGCTGCTGGGAGCCGAAGGCCGGCTCGTCCGTCTCCAAGAGCTGCTGAGGAGCGTGGCCGGCGCGGTGCGGGACCTGCCCAAGCGTGAAACGGAGGAAACGGTCGTCCGCCAAACGGTGGAGCGCCTACTTCGGGACGCGCGCTTCGACGTTCCAGTTGCCGCGGCCGAGCAGGCCCTGCCTCGGGCTCCAGACGCGCAGGCGGTTCGGCGGGTAGCCGACGAGCGGGAGAGCCTGGACGCGCGACTCACCGAGCTTCGGGGGAGGCTGCTCGAGCTCGAGGGCGAGCACGCCGCCAAGGCTCGGGAGCTTGGCCAGCTGCCAGTCGTGGCCGATCCTTCTCCCCTCGAACGTGCCATCAAAGAGGCACGCTCCCTCGGCTTCGTCGAAGAGGCCATCGAGAAGCTCGCTCGAGCCTCGGAAAGGCAGTCCGCCGACCTCGATCGAGATCTGCGCGCCCTGCCCCAATACCGCGGCGACTTGGAGGGGCTTCGCCAACTGACGGTGCCGCTGGACGCAACGGTCCAACGCTTCGCCAAGCTCTGGCAGGACCAGGCTGCGGCCCTGGAGACAGCGCGAAGGAGGCAGCACGAGGCCCGCGAAGCAACCGACCACCAGCGCCAGGAGCTCGAATCCATCGAACGGGAGGGAGAGCTCCCGACGGAGACTGCGATCTCGGCAGCCCGCCGACGCCGCGACGAGGGATGGTCCTTGGTGCGACGTGCTTACGTCGATGCCTCCGCGGACGTGACCGCTGAGGCGCGAGCCTATGACGCAGAACGTCGACTCCCCCAGGCGTACGAGGCTGCGGTAGCCCACGCGGACCGCCTCGCGGACCGTCGCCAAGCCGAGACGGCGCGGGTAACCCGATTCGAACAGGGGAAGGCGCGCCTGGAGCAGTGCGAGGCGCGCGAGCGCGAAGCTCGAAACCACCTCGAGTCGGCGGAACGCGACCGAGACACCCTCGAGCAGGATTGGGCTGCGCAGTGGGAAGGCCTCGAGGCTGCCCCCCTCGCTCCACTGGAAATGCGGGACTGGATAAGGGAGCGGCGCGCCGTTCTGACCCGCGCGGAGGATCTCGAGATCAAGCGAGCCGAGGAGCAGGACGCCCGAACCAAGCTGGTGCGCGCGCGTGAGGCCCTGAGTCGAGCGTTGTCGCAATTCGACGTGAACCAGACTGCGAACGCTTCCCTACCAGAGCTCATCGAGGCCGCGGAGGCGCGAGCCCATGCGCTCCGAACCAGCGTGGAGCGAGCCCGAAACCTGCGCGAAGCGCTGTCGCAGCTCGAAGCCCGACGCGAAACCTTGAACGTCAGAATCGGGGATACCGAACGCGAGCTCGAGAGTTGGGCTGCCAAGTGGCAAGCTGCTCTCCGCGGGCTGGGCCGCAGCGGGGATAGCCATCCCGTGGAGATTCGCGCCCTGCTGGACGTCATCGAGGAGCTCCGGCTCGCCCTCAGCCGGTGGCGAGAGCTGGACCAACGAGTGCGGGCCATGCGCGCCGATCGGCAGGCCCTCGAGGTTGCGGTAAACGACCTCAGGGCAGAGCTCGCTCCCGAGCTCGGGCACCAGGGAGTGCTCGATGTCGCCGAGTGCCTGGTGGCGATGCTGGAAGGTGCGAAGAAGACCCGCAACCGCCAAGAACACCTGAGCCGGGAGCTCGAACGGGCCTCGCGGGAGAGTACTGCGGCCCGAGAGGAGCTCGAAGACGCCGAATCCGAGTTGGCGCTCCTCTGTGCGCAGGCGGGGTGCGAACGCCCCGAACAGCTCGAGGCAATCGAAGCCAAGGTTCGACGCAAGGGGAGAGCCCAGCAGGAACTACGCGGCGTGGAGCGAGATCTGCTAGCTGGCGGGGACGGGTTGTCGCTCGACGAGCTGGTCCGGGAAGCGGATGGCGCGGAGGCCGAGGTGCTTCTCGCGGAGCTCGGGCGCATCGAGGCCGATATCGGGGATGCGCGCGAACGGGTAAAACCGCTGATCGAGCGGCGCACGGAGCTTCGCCACCAGCTGTCGACCATGTCGGGCGCGGACGCCGCAGCCGCAGGGGCACAGCGTGCCGAGGGGCTGGTCGCTGGCCTCCGAGAAGACGTGGAGCAATGGTTGACGCTGAAGGTCGCGTTGGACCTGCTCCGAAGAGGTCTCGAACGGTATCGCGAACGCAATCAGGGGCCGTTGATCGGTCGCGCCTCGGAGCATTTCCAGAGGCTCACCCTCGGGCGCTACGCGAAGCTGGCCGTCGACTACGACGCCCAGGACAGACCAGTCATCGAGGGGGTGCTTGCAGAGGGACGCCAGGTGACCATCGAGGGGATGAGCGACGGAACGCGCGACCAGCTCTACCTCGCGCTCCGCCTGGCAGTCCTCGAGCGTCTCACCAGCAAGGGCGAGGCCGTGCCCGCCACCTTCGACGACGTGCTCGTACACTTCGACGACGAACGCTCAGGCGCCGCGCTGCGAGGGCTCAGCGACTTGGCCCAGCACACCCAGGTGCTCTACTTCACCCATCACAGGAGGGTCGTGGAGCTCGCCCAGCAACAGATCGAGGCGGGGCGCCTCATGATCCATACGCTTCCCGGGTAGGACCAGGGAAGCAGCACTGGTGTGTGTTCCGGTCCGGTGCTCGGTCCCGCTTCGCCATCAACCGGGCTTGCCGGGCGGGCTTTCTGCCAACCTCTCGCAGTAGAACTAACTCGTACGAACGAGTGATCGCATGGCGTTAAGAAGACGCAATTGTCAACGTAGCACGAGCCTCGGCCTCGCATAGCGAGAGCCGGAAAGGCGCGAGCCTGGAGCGGCCGAGGTCTCAACCGTTCTCGAAAAAGGCATCCTCTGCTAGACTGCGGCCGCCGAGTGGGTCGCAGCGGTCCGCTCGGCGCTCGGCGCACGCTGGACAGGTGGACGAATGGCCCTGACCGAATCGGATAAGATCAACTGCTTCCGCATTGCCTATGCTGCTCTGGACGCCGGACAGGGCGCGGCAGCTCCGCCCGCTGCGGCCAGCTTGAAGCTGCTCCTGGTCGACATCCTCGGTGAGGTTCGAGCGCACACTCTCATCGAACAATGGAACGCCGAGCGCACGGCAGAGAGCGCTGCGCAGAAGCCGCAACTCGACTTTGGCCAGCTCGCGACGGGCGGGCTCGCGTTCGAGTTCGTGTCTGCGGGGATGCCGCCGGAGTGGGCGAAGCGGCACATCCGGCTATTCCGATACATGCCCCCCATGAGCGAGCTGCCAAGCCCTCCAGAGTGCGTCGCACGACGCCAAGCCGGGCGACGGGCGCGCGACTGGCCGCGGGCGCTCGATGCAGGCAACATGCTGATCGCCTCGGCCATCCTGTCCGGAAATGCCACGGTCCTCTTCGCCTACGCGACGGAGAACCTCGCGATTCTGAAGGCTTGGCAGGCAGCCGAGCCCAATCCCAACCGGGAACGCGAATTCGAGGAATACGAGTGGCTCCGAGACCACGCGCCGGGGATGGCGCGCTGGGGCGGGATCGTTCGATCGAGGCTCGACGCCCTGGTTCGGTAGCCGCGGTACCCCAACGCCGACCGCCCCCCCTCTCCAGGCCACTTGACATTCCGCCGATTCGTCGGAAGTTCTCCGGGTGCTGGCAAAGCTGCTCGATGCCTATTCGTTCCTGGTTCTGGTCGCGGTCGTGCTGAGCTGGGTCCAGGTGAACCCGGACAACCCGGTACGCAAGCTCACGGATGCCACGGTCGAGCCCGTTCTCGAACGGATCCGCAAGGTGCTGCCAGACTTCGGAGGTCTCGATTTCTCACCCCTCCTGCTGCTGGTCGCCATTCGCTTCCTCAGCGGGTTGCTCCGCGGCGGGAGCTGACGTCCCAAGTACGTCGGTGTCCGCGGCAATGGTGTGCGTTCACAGCCCCGGGAATCCCTGGCCCGACTCGACAGGTTTGGTCTGCCCTCGCGCCGAGGGGGCGGCAGGCCAAACCATTAGAGAACCGCGCTCGCCGATCTAGATCAAAGCCGTACTGAAGTACCGCTCGGCCCGATCGGGAAGCACCGTGGCGATCGTGCCAGCGAAGCGCTGTCGCAGATTGCGCGCCGCCCAGATCATTGCGCCAGACGAGATGCCAACCAGAAGCCCGTGCTCTCGTCCAAGCTGGCGCGTGGTGCCAATGGCGTCGTCGTCGGTTACCTCGATGACTTCATCGACGAGCTTCGGGTCCAATACCGGAGGAATGAACCCGTCGCCAATACCCTGGATCTGATGCAGACCCGGCTCGTGCCCGAGAAGCGCCGAGACATTCTTGGGTTCCACGGCCACGATCTTCACCCCAGGCTTGTGCTCCTTGAGGAACTGCCCTACGCCCTGCAGCGTGCCGCCGCTCCCAACACCGGCCACGAAACAGTCAACTTCGCCGCTCATCTGACGCCAGATTTCCCGAGCCGTCGTTTCGTAGTGGACCCGGGGGTTGTCGGGATTCGCAAACTGATTGGGCATGTAGTAGTGAGGGTCGCTCGCTACTAGCTCCTCAGCCTTCCGGACCGCCCCGGCAATTGATTCCTCGTTGGGAGTGAGCACCAATTCTGCCCCAAGGGCTTGAATCAGCTTCCTGCGTTCCTGACTCATCCCTTCGGGCATCACGATGATGACCCGGTAGCCCTTGAGCCTGCCGACCAATGCCACGCCAATGCCGGTGTTGCCGGAGGTGGGCTCGACGATGACGGAGTCAGCCTTGAGCTTCCCATCGCGTTCCGCACCCTCGAGCATGGCGAGGGCGACCCGATCCTTGACACTGCCGCCGGGGTTCAAGAACTCGGCCTTGGCGAAGATGCGTTCGCCCTTGAGCTCGAGAAGTGGCGTATTTCCGATGAGATCGAGGATGTTGTTGGTAAGCATGGGACTCTCGCGGGCAAGCTTGACACGGGTCTCGACTGTCACGCACGCGTCCCGAGCATTTCGCTCCCGCCGGGTATCGATCGGTCCGGAATGCGCTCCAGAACTCGGCCAGTGGCCAGAGGACCAGTGGCCGACTGGAGGCAGCCAGCATGATCCCTCCACTCGTGACTACAGGTGTGAGGAAGGCGCGCGCGCCGAGCCGTCCCAGATGGCGCGGCACGCGACGAACGCGCTGGTTCTGGCCAGCTGGCACCTCGCCCCCTGTGGCAGTCAGTTTGCCTTTCGGCCGGCGCTGTGTCGTTCTAAGCTCCGCTCGCCCATCTCGCCAAGAGTGATACTCGTGTCCCACCCGCGTACCAATATCTGCCTTTCCATGATCGTGAAGAACGAGGTGAAGGTGCTCCCCCGCCTCTTTCGTTCATTGAAAGACTACGTCGACTACTACGTCATTGTGGACACCGGCTCCACAGACGACACCATCCAGCTGATCCAACGGGAGATGTCGGGCTACGGCATCGACGGCGAGGTGCACGAACGGCCCTGGGTGAATTTCGGGGTCAATCGCCAGCAGGCACTCGAGCTGGCCGTCGAGGCTAACAAGGCGGACTGGTTGCTCATCATTGATGCCGATGAGGAGCTGGGCGTCTCCGACCCGAAGTTCTACGAGAAGCTGGAGCCAGGAGTCACCTACGATCTCGAAAAGCACCATTCGAACGTACGTTACGCCGTGCCCAACCTGCTCAATGTCCGTGAGACACGCTGGAAATGGGAGGGGCCGGTCCACAACTACGTCGTCAACCTCGGCGGCTCCAAGAAGCGCGCGCTGCGCAAAGACGTGTGGATCATCTACCACTCTGGGGAGGGCGCCAAATCCCACGGCTTGACGCAGGAGCAGAAGTACCTTCGCGACGCCAGGCTATTGGAGGAGGACCTGAAGCTGCATCCGGAGAGCACGCGGAGCCAGTTCTACCTCGCGCAATCTTACAAGCACGCGGGTCACCTGGAAGAGGCCTACGAGGCCTACCGGAAACGAGCGGCCATGGAGGGGTGGATCGAGGAACGGTTCATGGCTCAACTGGAGGTGGGAAGGGTTGCTGCCCAACTCGGCAAGCCGGAGGAGGTAGTTCTGAGAGAACTACTGGCTGCCTATGAGCTGCGCCCTAGGCGAGCCGAACCATTGTACGACCTAGCAAGATTCTTCCGCCAAAGGAAGAATTACGGCAAGGGCTACGTGTTCGCCAAAGTCGGCGTTCAGACGCCGAGGCCGAACGATTCCCTGTTCGTGTCCCAGGACGTCTATGACTGGCGGCTACTCGACGAGCTGAGCATCTCAGCGTATTGGATTGGAAAATACGCCGAAGCCAAGGAAACCTGCGAGGAAATCCTGCGTCGGATCGAGGCGGGGCTGAGTGTCTCAGAAGAGGACATCCGTCGTATCCGCAAGAATCTCGACTTTTCGGTGGGTAAGCTCGCCAAGCGGTAGCCGGCGTGGCAAACGTACCGGTGAGCTCGAGTGCCGTGCGCAGTTCGGTAGCCGGCGGTATTGGGCATCGTCCCAATTCAAACAGGCCTTGCCGCGGGTCTGATTCAAGGGGAGGCGTGCCACCAACGCAGCCCCCCGACCCGCTCCCGCACCTGGCCCCTTGCCCGGTCATCCACCATCTGTCAAAAACATCAGCCTAACAACAAAGCGGAGGCTCGTGAATCGCGATGACTACGCGCCTCCATGAGAAGACAGCCACGCCCCTCCGTGGAACAACAATACGCCTCCTTGATGATGACCATGCGCGTCGGTGAGAAAGCGGTGCGTTTCGACAAGAAGCCGAAGGGGCGCTCGGGCTCGTAGCCAGATCACGCAGAATCAGTGATCAACATCGGTTCAACAGCGCATATGCGAACAAAGGGTTTCCCCGATGAATAACAGATTACTCGTTTCGATTTCCACAATCGCCCTTGCGTTTCTGGGCGCGTCTTGCTTCGACAGCAGCGATTCTGAAACCTCGAACAGTGGCGGCACCTCGTCGAGCGGAGGCGGTTCGAGCACGGGCGGCGGGTCGAACACGGGCGGAACCAGCACCGCAAACACCGGCGGGACCGACACCGTGAACACCGGCGG
>CAYRKE010000023.1:0-10269 GCA_964424695.1 uncultured Polyangiaceae bacterium | reverse complement strand
GCTTCTGGCGCTTCCGGCACCTGATGGTCGACTTCCTGCTAGCTGAGAGCATCTGAGACAGAGGGTACCCACAATGAACACTAGATTAATCGTATCGATCTCGAGCATTGCGCTCGCATTCTTCGGTGTGTCCTGCGGCGGCGACGACTCGGACGGCAGTGGCACCGCGACGGGCGGCGTCGGCCAGACGGGTACCGGCGGGGACTCAGGCACGGGATTGCCGGGAACGGGCGGCGCGACCAACACGGGTGGCTCCACTCTCATGGCCACGGGCGGCTCTGCTCCCATGCCCACGGGGGGCAACACCTCGACGACGACCGGTGGTGGCACGTCGACGACGACCGGCGGCGCACCAGCAACCGGCGGTGGCACGTCGACGATGACTGGTGGCGCGCCAGCAACCGGCGGTGGCACGTCGACGACGACTGGCGGCGCACCAGCAACCGGCGGTGGCACGTCGATAACGACTGGCGGGTTGCCTGGCACAGGTGGCCAAACAGGAACCGACACAGGTGGCGCCAACCCCGGTACGGGTGGGGGCGCGCCGACGACCGGTGGGAATCCAGGAACGGGGGGTGCAGATCCCGCGGGCGGAACGACCGGCTCTGGTGAGACAGGTGGGGTTGGTGAGACCGGCGGCGTCGGTGAGACGGGTGGTGGGGATGCCACAGGCGGGGTCGAAGAAGAAGGTCCTGAACCAAGCCTGATCACCTCCTCGAACAGTGGCTGGTGGCAGGAAGGCGAAGTGACGGAGGCCAGTGGCTCCGCCACCATCACTGTCAACGATACGCAGGAGCTCCAAGACTGGTACGGCCTCGGCGGTACCTTCAACGAGGAGGGCTGGGAGAACCTCATGACCCTCTCGGCGGAAGATCGCACCGCGGTGATGGAGCTCCTGTTCGACGACCGGAAGGGCATCGGGTTCGACGAGGGCCGCATTCCGATCGGTTCCAGCGACTACGCACTGGAGCGGTACAGCCTCAATGAGACGGCCGGCGACACCGCGATGGCGAATTTCTCCATCGAGCGCGACAAGAGCCCCGAATTTGGGCTTATCCCGTACATCAAGGCGGCCCAGCTCATCAACCCCGAGCTCAAGTTCTGGGCCAGCCCCTGGTCGCCTCCCACGTGGATGAAGAACGCCGACACGCCTGCCGATCAGTACGGTGCTTTCGACAACCCGTTCGACGCCGGTACGCTCAAGGGCGACGAGGCCAACCTGAATGCCCATGCCCTCTATCTCGCGAAATTTGTGCAGGCTTACGCGGCCGAAGGCATCGACATCTACGCGATTCACCCGCAGAACGAGCCGGGCTGGGCCCAGCACTACCCGTCCTGCGCCTGGACGAGCAGCTCGGGAGGCTATCTCTACAACGAGTACATCAAGAACAACCTCGCCCCAACCTTCGAGGCAGAGGGCATCAGGGCCGACATCTGGCTGGGAACCCTGTCCAACGGATCGGACGACCCCAAGGACCATGACCTGGCAATGGAGGTCATGAACGACCCAGAGGCGAAGGCGCTCGTCAAAGGCGTCGGTCTTCAGTGGAGCATGCTGACGAAGATCTCGTCCTACCTGAACAAGGGCCTTCTCGTCTATCAGACTGAGCATCAGTGCGGGAACTACCCGTGGCTCAGCGAGGTAGGCAGCGCCGACCAGGCGAACGAATCGAACTTCCTCGCCAGCGGAGCTCCCAACAACCTCGCGTATGCTGAAGAGAGCTGGAAGCTGCTGCGGAATTGGATCACCGCCGGGGTCAACGCCTACATGGCCTGGAACATGGTGCTCGACAGCAAGGGCTTCAACCTCGACCCGCTGCGCAAGTGGCCGCAGAACGCCCTCATCACCGTGGCTAACGGCCAGTACACCCTTACGCCGACCTACCACGTCTTCCGGCATATTGGCCAGTACGTCGACGTCAATGCCAAGCGTGTCCAGATCAGCAGCGACGACGCGATCGCGTTCAAGAACCCGGATGGCGACATCGTCGCGATTATTCACAGCGAGAGTGGCGGGCAGACGACCCTGAGCGCTGGCGGCAGGACCGTGCAGTTCGAGATACCCGCCAAGGGCTGGGTGACCGTCAACCTGCAAGCCCAGTAGTCCGTCATCGTATCCATCATCCGCACTACGGTCGGGTTCGCCCAGCCGTAGTGCGGTATGGTGTTGACGTACGAGGGGAGCGGGTAGCCCTTGGCAGAGACCAAACCCGGAGCATCTGGGGAATACCCTTCGGCTGAATAGCTCGACGGACTACCGAGCCTTGTCAGCGTAGATGAGCAAACGGCGTTGGCACTCGTGCTCGGCGTCCGCCCTGCCCGCCATCCTCGCCAAGTTTGCCGCCTTCCTGGTCACCTGCACAGCGCGAGCTGGGTCGCCCTTCTGGTAGTACGCGGTGGCGAGATTCATCAGGGCGTCCAGATCGTTTGGAGCCAAACGTAGAGACGCTCCCAAGTGCTCGACCGCCCCGTCGAGATCACCCTCCGCCAGCATCGCTGCTCCCAGGCTGCGCTGTGCGTCGGCAATGCTCGGCTTGAGCCTCACGGCTTCCTGCCAATGCCGCATCGCCTCGCCGTGGCGCCCCAACTGCGATAGTGCGTTGGCCAGATTGTGGTGGGCCTGCGCGTACTCGGGGTTCACCTCGACTGCGCCAGTCAAGGCGTTTGCCGCCTCTGAGGTGCGCCCGAGTTCCAGGAGATAGACGCCCAGGTTGTTCCTCGCACCGGGATTCGCCGGATCGAGCTCGATCGCTTTGTTCAGGCTCTGAACGGCCTCCTCCCAACGCCGTTCGGCGGCGAAAGAATTGCCGAGGTTGAAATGGGCGGCAGCCCCCTTCGGATCGAGCTCTATCGCGCGCTGGAGGTGCTCACGCGCCGCCTGCAATTGTCCTTGATCCGCGAGGATCCCCCCGAGGAAGGTGTGTGCCTCAGCGTTGTTGGGGTTGATCGCCAGCGCCTTGCGGTAAAACTCTGCTGCCCCCTTGGGGTCACTCACCTTCAAGTTCTCCTGAGCCGTGCGCATGTACGAGCGATCGTCAACGAAAAGCTCGGTAATGGCCCGGATCCCGTCGGAAGGCAGGTTGACGAACTCAGGTATGTTGGCAGCGCGATCCGGTGCCGTCAGGTGGGACAGAAGGATTGGTGGCGAGCTCTGCCCATTCTCATCCATGTGCGCCAGGAACAGCTGCGTGTAGGCCGAGTCTGCCTTGGAGGAGAACACCAGCCACTTGCCGTTCGGAGACCAGCTGTGCCACGAGTTCATGCGGCGCGTGTTGCAGCCGAGCCGCCGAGCCTCTCCGCCCTGAGATGGAATGATATAGAGCTCGGAGTCGGGCTGCAGAAGCATGAAGCTGTTCGCCTGACAGAAGACGATCCATCTGCCATCCGGTGAGTACTTGGCGAAGAAGTTGCTGCGCCCGTTGCCGGAAGCACCCTCGATGGGAACGGCGGCGCCCCCCTTGCCGTCGTTGAACGGCACACGATAAAGATCGAAGCGGAACGTCTTGCCCCCCTCGAGGAACTCCGCGCACTCCTCGGGGCTGAGGAGCGCCGTGGTGGTGTTCTTGAGATACTTGAGATCGTAGGCCCTGGCTCTCGCGAACACGACGTACTGTCCGTCGGGGCTCCAGGACGGATTGCTCTGAACGTACTCCGGGTCGTCGGCCCCAGGCAGTGCAGAGAAGGTGCCAGTCTCTCGATCGTAGAAGGCCAGGATCCCCTTCAGGGGGAAGAACAGCTGCGAGAACGCGATGTCTGGCTTCGGAACGAAAACCGACCGGTCCTTGACGGTGCTCACGACATAGCGCCCATTGGGAGACACCTGTGAAAGAAGGCCAAAGGTGGGTTGGGTGTCTTCCTTGCGAAACGCGCTCCAGGTGATGACCTGGTTCTTGGCCAGCACCATCTTGGGCGCCGTGTTCGAGACGACGTACGACCCCTTGTCGTTCGCGTAGTCGACGTCCATACCGAGAACCCTGCCGTCCGCGGAAAACGAGTGGCAGTTCCCGCACACCGGCAGATTCTCGAGGACGATGGGAGGCTCGGTCCTCGAGGTCGCGGAGCCAAAGCGCCAGCGGATCCGCCGAGGGTCCTTGACAGCGTCGATGAAGGGCAGCGGCACCTCCCGGTAGAACAGCGGGGCCCCCACCCGGTCCTTGGAGGTCGACAGCGAGAAGGACGTGCCAACGGTGATGGCCCTCCCTGCCCTGGAATTGACCCCCAAGATCGAGACACGTGCCAGGCTGCCCAACGAGCGTGCCTGGACCGCCTTCCAAGTGGGATCGTCGGGCGTCCACTCCGTATCACGGGCCAATGCATCGATTGGCTCTCCGGCCTTGAATGTCACGTGAACGAGCCAAACGTCGACGTCCTGGATGGTCGTGCTCCATCTGAAGGTCGGTGGAACGCTCTCCGGGGGGAACACCGCCTGATCGTACGGGTACTGGATGCTGACCCCAGAATAGGCGACGCCTGGGTCGTAGGCAGCCAGGATCTCCCCCACCCCAGGGGGACCGCTCGGCGAGCGAAGCTCGACCCAGCTCACCGCCCCAGCCACGGCAGAGGCGCCCAGAACGCCCAAGAGATAGCGCCGACGCGTGCGGGAGTTCAACCGACGGCAGTCTAGCGAAGCCCGGACCCGGGGCAAAGCCGAGATGGAGACCACGGCCAACCTCGCCGCACGGACTCTTGGCCGTTCACGACGGGCTTCCTCCCGGACTCGATTCTGGTAGCCTTCGCCCGTCATGCGGGTCCTATGCAAGTTTTAGCCCTCCGTTCTCCAGGACGAGGGGAGAAACCCCTCGACCGTCGAGGGAGGCAGGGAACGTTAAGACACGCGGCAGGTCTGGCTCTGGGGCTTGCCGCTGGCTCCCTGGGTATGCTCCGATCGAGCGAGGCTCAAGAGGTCCGATGGGGGCCGAGCGGCGAGTCGGGCGGGGAAACGCCAAGCGCCCTCGAGGTGCTCGATTCCTTCAAAATCGAAGCCGCGATCCTGGCCTGTGCCATCACCTATGGAGGAATCGATGCCTGGGGCTGGGGCACGCAGTCCTTCCACGTCGTCTCCGAGGGTTGGTGGGGGATGAACACCAACTACGCAGGCCTCGACAAGGTGGGGCACTTCTACAACACCTACGCGCTCAGCGAGTTCTTCTACTTTCGACTGCGGGAATACAATGGTGGGCGGCGAGTCGCCACGCTCGTCCCCGCTGCGCTCGGATTGTCCCTCATGACCTACGTGGAGATCGCTGATGGGTTCTCGGAGACCCACGGCTTTTCTCCGGAAGATTTCGTGATGGACTTCACAGGAGCTACCCTGTCTGCGCTGCGCAATGCAGTTCCGGAAGTCGGCGAAGCCCTGGACGTCCGATTCGAATACCTGCCGTCAAAGAGCGTCAACGGACTGCATCCATTCAAGGACTACTCAGGCCAGAAGTTCCTCGCTGTCCTGAAGCCGGCGGGTCTCCCGTGGGTACGCGACACTCCGCTGCGGTATCTCGAGTTCCTGGCAGGCTACTCGGCTCGAGGCTTCAAGCTGACGGACATGCCCTACTACCCGTTGATGACGGCTGAGTTCTTCGTCGGCGTCGGGTTAAGTCTGGAGCAGCTCCTCTTCAAAAGGGTAGAATGGCACACGGGTAAGCCGGGCCACTACTTGAGGACCGTCTCGCACTACTTCCAGGTTCCCTATACCTACGTTCCAGTGACCGTGAACAAGCGACAGGCCCTTCCGCCTCTGGAGGTGCTGCGCCGACGCCGTTGAACCATCGCGGTGCTGGAGCTGATCTGATCATGAAAGGGCTTAACAGAGTCGTGAGACGGATGGGAACTGGGCGCGGCACCGCGCTCCTTTGGGTCGTCATTTCCGCAGCAGGGTGCTGTTCCTCGCCTGCGGTCGTGTCCGCCGCGGCGTCGAGCGGCAACAAAGTCAAGCTGGTCTACACGGATCCCTGCACGAAAGAGCAAGGTATTCTCGACTGCCGCATCAGCGACAGCGGAGATGTTCAGGAATGCCGCCGGCTCAAGCTCATCTTCCGCGACTGAAACCCACCATCCCAAGCTACTCCCAGAGCCCTGTCGGAATCAGAATGGCCATGCCGAGACCGGAAGATTGTCAGATTGCTCGGGCGCTCTGCCAAGAGGGCGTCCAACGGCCCACGTGCCCCCGGAAACGACCGCCGAGCGCTGCTGCCCGACCGGAGGGACAACGCGCTACCTGCAGGCAGGCCCCGGAGCACGAGCGCACGCTCGAGGGTGGGCGCAGCAGCGGGACCCGAGGCGGTTACGGCAGGCTCCGCACTGGCGACGTCAGGGCGTGGAGGCTCGTGGCATTCGCCGCGCTCGTCGCAGCGGGTTGCCACTCTCGCAGCGTGGTCCAAATCCACGATCCGTCCGAGCAAGAGGTCGTGCTGATCGAGACGCTGGAACGAACCAACTACCTCGTTTCCGCAACATCGGAACACGTATTCTGGGAGTGCACCGAACGCCAAGACAGCCTAGTCTGTGAGCGGCAGTGCGGGGACGGCACGCAGTACCGGTGTCCCAGCGATTTTCGCCTGCATCACGCATCAGCCACCGAGGCCCATTAGCGCGCCCCTGGCGAGCATGCGTGTTCGCATCCATCGGCTGCCCGCCCCTCCCCAAGTCCGTCTTCCCCCCTTCCCGAAGTCGCCCATCGCCCAGGAACAACGCCATGACCAACAGACTACTCTGGTGCGGAATCTCGGCTCTTGCGCTACTTTCGACGGCGGGCTGCCACGACTCCCCACGAGTCCTCGTGGCACAGAAGCACGTCGGGGACCGTGTCGTCCGGTACACGCTCGTGCCCTCATCCCAAACCAGCGAGGATGTCGGGCCGCTCTTCGACCTGAAGATGGTGGTCTGCAACCGCCGAACAGGTGGTGGCGAATCCGGCTGTACCGAGAGCATCGTCCTCGAGAACGTCGCCCCGGTCACGGAGTAGGAGAAGACGATGACGAGCCCCAATGGACTGCTCTTGTGCTGGGCGGCGCTGCTTCCCGCAACGCTGGTGAGCTGCGCCCATCCAACCTATCGCCAGATAACCGCGGAGCATTGGCACGACAAAGACACCGTGGTCATCGCGTACACGGACTTTGCTCGAAAAGGGAATCTGCTGTATTCTCCTGTGGAATCGACGGCCCACATCGTGGTGTGTCGCGTTGCTCGAGACAACTCGGTCACCTGCCGCGAGCAGCCCCTGGCCGATCGCGTCCTGGCGGGGCAACCGACAGCGCGTGTGGCGCCTCCTTCGCCGCCCGCAACCGGGAGCACGACAGCGCCGGCAGCAGCGCCCCCGCCACGCCCACCGGAAGCTAGCTCCCCCGCAGTGACTCCGAGCCAGCCGCCAGCGACTGAGCCCCCACCGGAAACCAGCAGCGCGCCAGTAGCGCCCCAGGCCCCGGCTGTCCTCTCCTCAGAGCCGCCCCCCGACGTAGCCCCGAACCAGTAGCCACCCTCTGGGGTCTCGAGCGGCGCCGGGCACGAGCCGCGTACGCCCTGCGAGCACTCGCAGTCTGCCCCCCGCCCGTCGTGCCCAACTCAGAATCTCATCGAAATCTGGAGGCCGCGCGAGAGCATCCGCGTCGATCGGTGATGGTCCCCCACCCATGAGCCCCAGCGTCGCATCTCGGCGCTGACCCCCAATTCCAGCGGTAGCTCTGGGGGCTGCACGCGCAAGCTACCCCGATAGGAGAGAACCTCGGCCCCAGCCGGGACATCGACCGTCATCTTCTCCGGTTGTCGCTCGAGCCCATCCTGTGAGCGATACTTGCCGTACAGAACGGCAGCCGCCAAACGCAGGGGCCCCACCGCCAGCCGCCCAAAGAACTCCCCTGACCCGCCCCATCCGTAGAAGTAGCCCTGCTTGAGGAGGATGGCCTTGCCCCGCTCGTCCGGGTTCGCCTTGGCCCAGTCCGAGTATGCGAGGCCGCCAACCCCGGCGAAATCCGGGTGGACTCGCGCGCCAACCTCCAGGCGAACCCCCGGCGCGAGTGCGTACCAGTCGAGGGCTGGACCGGGCAGGTGCGCCACGCTGTATTGCTCGTTGTACCTGCGCGCGTTGTGGCTGACCCCCGCCTCCGGCACGTAGAGCCCCTCAATCCGTCCGCCGTAGTCGTTGGCGCCCGATTCGATGAAGCGGTAGGCAACGCTCGCGCCCGTCGTCAGAGCGTGTCCGTGGGTTGCGACACGCCCTCCGCGCATGGCCTGCAGGTGGTAGCCAAAGAGCAGCGTTTCGGCCGTCACCTCGGCGCCGCCACCGCGACCCGAGACCTCTCCGCGAGCCGACATGGAAGCGAGATCGGCGCGATAGAAGGTGCGAGCGAAATGGCCCGGGCGAAGATAGCCGGGAAGCGTAACGAGCCGGCAACGTAGCCCGGCCCGATACATCGCATCCTCATCCGTCCCCACACTGCGAGCTGAGTGAAACTCGAAGTCTCCCTCGAGATCGTGCCAGATGCTGGCGGTGAGCCCCAGTGAGTCGCGAAACCGGGGCGCCGCTCCCGTAGTACCGTCCAGCGCGTGATCGAGCTGCACCCCCGTACCGAGCACCCATTGCGTCGTACGAAGAACGACCCCTGGACTCCTAGCGCTGTCGAGGTAGAGGCCAAGCTTGTGGAGGAACTCGCCGATCGGTACACCGGCGGCTGGCGTCGCAATCACGTCGTTGACGCTCACCATCTCCTTGAACTCGAAGACGTATTCCCAGATGAACGAGGTCAAGAACGAGTACCACGCCGCCCCCGCCACGTCGCTGTGGTTGGCCCGGGCCATGGCGTAAGCCAATCCGCCGAAGCCCGGATGGAAGATGAAGTTGATGGGCAGACTGTTGTTGTCGAGCCGCCACGCGGTACCGTCGAACCGCTGGACCACCCGCGGGTTATCCCAGTCGGGAGAGTTCTGCTCCATCATGATCCAGTACACGACAGCGCCGACGCCGAGCCCCAGCCCCATCTGGGCCCAGCTTCGCAGGTGGTGGGGTTTCGGCTGCTCTCCCTGGCGCTGGTACTCGAGATCGAAGCGCACCGGCATCCCGCTTGGGTCAAGGTAGGTCCCCGGGGCTAAGAGTCCCGGGCTCCCCGACTCGGCAACCTGGCGGCTCGCCGGATCTGGAGGCAGCCCGACCAATGCCCCGTTCCCAGGCTCGGCCCTGGCGCCCGCAGCCATCAACGCCACACTCACGGCGACGGGTAGGGCTAATCGGAACGTCATCGCAGGCTGGCCGGGCCAGCGAACCGCGCAGCCCGGTGGCAGAATCGCCCAGTTTCTGTCTGAGGACAAGCCCTTCGCATGGGCCGACGCCGTGATCCTCGGCGGACGGAGCGGCAAGCTCGAAGCATGCGTCCCAGCAAGGAGGGTCGGAGCGGGCATGAGCGCGCCTCCCTCGACACAGGGGCCTGCCTGACTCGACCGCGGGTTCGTCGCCACGCGGAAGGCCCCCGAACGCCGCCCCGATTGCCGAAACCTCGGACTACTCTCGCCGATCCGGCATCTCGATACCACACACCTCGTGGAGAGCCCTGCCGGTGCGCTGCGCCCGCCTGAGTTGGGAGTAACGCCAGTAGGTGTAGACGACGGGAATGAGCTCCAGGGTGAGGAATGCCGAGGAGAGAAGCCCGCCTATCATCGGAGCAGCGATGCGCTTCATCACGTCGGCACCGCTTCCCGTTGCCCAAAGCAGCGGAGTCAGCCCGAGCAGCATGGTGCCAACGGTCATCAACTTTGGACGAACCCGCTGCACTGTCCCCTCGGTGTGAGCGTTGATGATGTCGTCCAGGCTCCGTAGCCTGCCCGCTCGCACTCGCCTCTCGAAAGCGTGGTCGATGTAGACGATCATCACGACACCGGTCTGTGCGGCGAGCCCGATGAGTGCGATGACCCCAACCCAGACCGCTGTCGACAGTCGGAAGTCCATCAGGTAGAGGAGCCAGACTGATCCCACGAGCGCAAATGGGATCGAAAGGAAGACGATCAGGACCTCCGTGAGGTTCCCGAACTGGAAATACAGGAGGAGCGCCACGAGCGCCAGCGCCAATGGGATGAGGAACGCCATGCGCCCATGCATCTGCTCGAGGAGTTCATACTGACCTGTCCACTTCAAGTACATCCCGGATTCGAGCTTCAATTCCCCCGCATCGATGGCCTTCTGGACAGCGACCTTGGCATCCTGAACGTACCCACCGATATCTCGCTCCTCCGCGACATCCACGTAGACATACCCGACCAGAAGCCCCGCCTCATTGCGCAGCATCGGGG
>CAYRKE010000022.1:48830-55552 GCA_964424695.1 uncultured Polyangiaceae bacterium | reverse complement strand
CGCTCAGAGCCTGGGCCCATCGGCCTGCGAAGCCACTGCCTATTGCCAGATGAGGTGCAGAGCACGACTGGCACAACACAAGTCAAGGCCCCCCGATGAGTGAAGCAAAGCCATTCGACCACGGCAGCCAAGCGTCGCAAGACGGGCTCAATCTCTCGTCCAACCTTGACGAATCCCTCCCGACAGGTGGTCCGACGGCCCATTCGTCACAGGCCGTTCCCGAGAAGCCTCAAGCTCAGGCGGCGAGCCCGGGCGACGGTACCCGCCATCAGGAAGCTCTTCCGGAATCCGACGGCGATGGCGATCTGGAATCAGGTGGTACTGCGCTCGAGACCAGGCTCGATCAGGCACTTCTGACGGGCGCTCCCGATGCTTCCGTCGACGCAATGGCCATCGTCGAGCGGAAAAAACCGGCAGGGTATTTGGTGATCGTTCGTGGAGATCTGGCAGGGAAAACGCTACCTCTTCTTGGTGGACCTGTCTGGATTCTGGGGCGCAGCGAGTCCGCCGCTCTGACTCTGCAGAGCAAGGCGGTCTCGCTTGAACACGCTCGCATCGAACAAGTAGAGGAGAGATTCCGTTTGGTCGATCTCGATTCGACAAACGGCACCCAGTTGAATGGGCGCGCTGTCTTGCGTCCGGTCTACCTCCGGGCAGGAGACACGATCGAGATCGCGGACACTGCCTTGGTCTTCCTGACGCGCGACGCCGATGAGATGAACGCGACGGTCCCAATACGCACTGGCGGAGGACTGCCACGCACCCCCATCGTTCGCTTGCCTCAGGACACCTGGTCCGGTCCGGGCGGACTCGTTTACCACCATGCCGGCAACTCGTCCCCTGCACAGTGGGGGCGGACAGGTAGCTCGTCGGACGAGGACGATGTCGATTCCGAAGAGCAAGGCACAAGTCTCGCAGATCTGCTGCGCAAGCTTTTCGGCGTGCTGGAGTTGCTGCGCCGGCACTGGCGCAAGCTGCTAGCGCTCCCAGCCCTCTGCGGCGCACTGGGTTTGGCAACCCTTCTGGTCAAGCCCCCACCCAGCGAGATCGAGTTTGAGCTGGGTATTCAGTGGCAACAGCCAGAGAACCCTCTGGTCAACCAAGGCACGGGGCCGACCCGCGAGGAGCTCCAACGGTTCTTCGACGCAGCGCTCGCGAGCTTCGTCGATGCACGATTGGTTCGAGCGACCCTCATCAAGTTGGGTGACAGCAACCCGGACGATGTCGTGGTTCGTACCACCGCACAGCAACTCCAGCTCAGTCCGGCGCGCCAAGGGGTCTTCCGCGGGTCGCTCTACTCTCGCAGTCCAGATTCGACCATCCGATTCCTCAATCAGCACATCCAAGCCTATGTGCACGAAGAGGTCCAGAAAACCCTTCGCGTTACCCAAGCGCACATGGAGTTCCTCTCGCGGCAAGTAGAGGAGAAGAATGAAGCACTGCTGCGAACGGAACGAGAGCTTCGAGACTTCAAGAACAAGCATCTCTTGGATCTCCCCGAAAACGCGCAAGGACGCATCGCAGGCGCAGGCGACCTGGAGAATCGTCGGGGCACGCTCGCGGCGGAAGTCGCGAGGCTCGAAGGCGAGCTCAGGTTGGCCCGTGAACAGCTCGCAAGGGAGTCGCCCCTGCTCGAGGCGAAAGTCGCGGCGGCTGCGCCCTATCGCCAAGCGCGAGATGATGCAGTTCGCCGTCTGACCCAGGCGCGAGCGAGAGGGCTCGGCCCGGAGCACCCAGACGTTCAACGACTTGAACGCGAGGTCGCGCACTTCACGAGGCAGGTCGAGGAGGCCGAGCAAGCCGAGGTCAGTGGCCTGGAGCGACAAACCAACCCCGCCTACACTGAGCTGAAGGATCGCGTGGGATCGCTGCAGGTTCAGCTTGTCGCGGCCCAGCAAGAGCTCGGCGCCGTCGGGGGGCAACTCGGAAGCATTGCCAAAGCGGTTGCGGTAATGCCCGAGGTCGAGGCGGAGCACGCGCGCCTCACCCGCACCTACCAGATGGATAGGGAGCTGCACTCGCGGCTCACTGAGCGACTGCGACAGGCCCAAGTCCAGAGCGAGCTTGACCGAGCGAGTGCCGAGGCTCGATACGAGGTTGTCACCGCACCCCACTCATTGGGGGTCCAACTCAGGAAGACTCTGCTGATGCGTTCAGGCATCGGAATCGCCTTGGGGTTGTTTGTGGCTCTTGCGTGGGGTGTCCTTGCGGAGCTGCGCCGGGTCATTCGAGCGAACCCCGAGCTTCAAGAGGCCATGGCAGGAAAGACCGGATCCTCGCGCGCCTGAACGGAGTCTCGCCGCGAAACACGGTCTCCGTTCTTCGGGGTTCAGGCCCGGAGTGGGGGTCATAGTGAAGAGCTTGCTCCTATGGCAAGTCTGCCAGGGAGGAACGGCGTTCAGACAATCTGACGCCACAATAAGCGGAGAGATGGCATCGCAATGATGACATTCTCCGGAACGACTGAGCCGTCACCCACGGGTTCCCCCGTCGGATCGAGCTGAGGCCAGCGTTGCTCGATGTCTCCTCGCTTCTGTGTCGCTCGCTGGGATTCAAGCCCCAGTGCTCGCGTATGTGAAGAGGCGCGACTATTCGGTTCAACCGGTGGGCAGGGCCTGTGGGGAACGTGTCCTGCCCACCTGTGGCTCAGCCCTGCCCACCTGTAAACTCAGCGAAGATGAACTCGAGCGACGCAAGGCGCGAGGCGCGAGGCGCGAGGCGCGAGGCGCGAGGCGCGAGGCGCGAGGCGCGAGGATAGACGATAGACGTCGAGACCGTTCACGTCGACTTGACAGGAGAAGCCCAAGAGTTCAGAGTGCGCCATTGTCGGCATTTGTGTAGTTGCGTGAGCCCATGGATACGATGCGATGACAGGAAGCAATGCCCGAACGGTCGCTGCCGTCGTGTTAGCGTTCTCGCGATTCGAGCTGCTACAGCAGCTCGTTGATGCCCTGCGCAATCAGACACGGCGACCGGATGAGATCATCATCGTCTACCAGGGTTCTCGGCCTGACATCGAGGAATGGCTCCTGGCGCAAGCGGACCTGACCGTGCTGCGGCAGGCCAATCGGGGCAGCGCAGGAGGATTCTGTCGCGGAATTGAGGAGTCAATCGCGCGAGGGCACAGTTGGACGTGGATCTTCGACGACGACGCTGTGCCCGAGCCTGGTGCTCTGCAGGCGCTCGTGGCAACGCCCCATTTCGTGCGGAACGATGTGGCGCTTCTCAGCAGTCGCATCGTCGACCGCAATGGAAAAACCTACATGTCGCCAGCAGCCACGAATGGCGCCAGCTGGTACTCCACGGTCCTCGAAGATCATTGTGTAGAGGTGGCTGACGGTACGTGGCTCGGATTGATGGTAGGGACTGAAGCAGTCCGATCCGTGGGACTTCCGATCGCTGAGTTCTTTCTGTGGGACGAAGACAGAGAGTTCATTTCCCGTCTGCTCCGGTTCGGTAATGGCTACTGCGCGATCGACAGCGTCATCGTGCACTTCCAGAATCCAGAGTTCGATCCGTTCGGCGACGATTTTATCAAGATCGCTTACTATGCCCGAAACAGCGTTGCGCGTCAGAAGCTTGGCCCGGCGCCGGCGCCCGTGAAGGCGTTCCGCGTGGCACGTCGGTGCCTCGACTTCTTGCAGCAAGCCGCCAGGAGGGAGGTTCCGATCAGGACCCTCCTTTGGGCGTTGAATGGCGCTTTCCTGTTCTGGCCACGGGTGCGCCACATGAAGTGAGGTCGTCGACCAACTTCAGACGCGAATCAGTCTCCATTCCCGGCGCGCATGTGTCGCGGAACTCTCCCCCGCGGCCTGGTGAGGCACTGTACCCGTCATCTCCTGAGCATGTGACCCGCAACCTCGACGAACGTGCGACCGCGAGTCTCCGCCGCTCGGGACCATGTGTACTGTTGGGCGGTTTTCTGCGCCGCCCGTCCAAGCCTCTCCCTCAATTGCTGATCCGTTCCCAGGCGGAGAAGAGCGTCGCGAAATCCATCAGCATCCGTCGGCTCACGAACCAGACCTTCGACATCGTCCGTAACGATACCACCGCCGCCTGCAAGGCTGACAAGACACGGAAGCCCCGCCGCTAGGGCGAGATACGTGACGAGAGGGCTGCCTTCCTCAAGACTCGGCAGCACGAACACGTCCGCACTGCTGAAGACCCGCTCAAGGTCGTTGCTGAACCCTACGCACTCCACATTCGGTTGCGAGAGCACATGGGAGTATCTCGTCTGAATGCTCGACTCGATTCGCCCAACGATTCGCAGTTTTCCAGGAGCGCCGGATGCAGCCCAATGGTCGAGCAGGTCAGGCAGGCCCTTGCGAACGATACCGCTGCCCACAAAGACGAAGATCGGTTCGTCTGCTTGGTAAGCGACTCGCTCCGGGAAGCGGAACCGCCGTGGGTTCCAGCCGTAGGAGCAACGCTTGATTCGGCCACGCTCAACCCCTAGCGACTCGAATCCTTCGGCAACCAACGGACTAGGCGCGAACACGTAGTCTGCCAGCTCCGTCTCGGCCTGCTCCTGCTCGATGACTGCACGAGAAATGCCGCCGTTGTGAGGCAAATCCAGACGACGGGTTGCTTCGTCCAAGATCTTGACTGCGAGGGAAACCGGGGAGTTGATTCGCTCCAGAACGATCATGTGGCCCCTACGCTTCAACTCGCGAACCAGATCGATGCTCATACCGGGCCAGAGCCACGCAACCGACCACTGGCCAAGGCTCCGCTTGTATCGCCACTCGAGCGCTTGGTTCGCTAGCTCGACTCTGTTGATCCGACACAGTCCGCTGAATGCGAGAGATGGGATCGCTAGGCGCAGACGAGTTGCTTGAGCTCGGGATTCGGCGTTGGCACCAGGAAGCATCACGGTCGCGTCGAACAGGCTCTGATCCAAGTTCTCAACAAGCTGTAGGCAGCAGTCGGGAATTCCATAGCCCGGGTCGAAGATGGGGCATACCGACCGCACCGAGAGTCGCTGGAGAGAGCCGTTCGTCATCGCTCCGGAACGTAGCACGAAAAGCCAGACAGGCCCGAAGAGGGGACGTGCCCGTCCAATACACGAGAACGCGGGTGTCGATTACCTGGCGACGCGCAACGTGTCATGCGGCTCGCCACCAAGACCCGGGTAGACCCACGCCGCCGATGATCGGGATGACGGAATGACTGAGCGGCCCCGTTGTCCGGATCGCAGCGGTAGGCGATCTCTGAGCGCCAACCCGGGCTCGCCCGGGGGCGCGCCCCGCCGACTTCCCCAATGGCACCGCGTTCGACCAGAAGCGCGATAGCAGCTGGGGCGGCAGCTTCCTCCGAACCGTCACGACAGTCCCGCACTTGGAACGGAAGCCGACAGAACGATCGGAGTTGGCATGCGGGTTGATCGGCGCTTGCGAACAGTCCGCCTGTTCTCGCGAGAGAGCCCATCTAGATCGGCACGTCGAGCATTGAAGGAGCAGCACGCGGCCAGGTGGCCGATGACACTTCCCGCTCGGAACTCGGATTCTCCGATGCTACTGGCCTAACCATGAAGCGATGTGTCGTGCTCGGGGCAAATGGTTTCATTGGCAGCCACGTTACCCGCGACTTGCTCGGCGTTGGACATGATGTCACTGCGTGCGACAGCGCGCGCGAATTCTCGATGCTGAAGGATCTCTCCTCGAGCCATCTGAGGAAGGTAACATTCGACTTCCTCGACGCTGCGGCGCTGCGCCCGATCGTTCGAGGCGCCGATTGGGTGTTCCATCTGGTGAGCACAACGCTGCCAGCCAGTTCCAATCAGAACATGACCTTTGACGTGCATAGCAATGTATGCGGAACGATTCAGCTCCTAGAGGCTTGTGTCTCTGAAGGAGTCTCGAAGCTGGTCTTCGCTTCCTCGGGCGGAACGGTATACGGGCGACCGCAGACGGTTCCTGTTTCGGAAGATGCCCATCAGTACCCCATGGTGTCGTACGGAATCACCAAGCTGATGATCGAGAAGTACTGCCGCCTTTTCACCGAGCTCCACGGTTTGCCAACGGTATGCCTCCGCTTGGCAAACCCGTATGGTCCCCGGCATTTTGGGACGATGCAAGGCGTAATCCCGGTCTTCCTTCGCAGGATCGTCGCGAAGGAACCCGTGATCATCTGGGGTGACGGTTCGGTCGTGCGTGACTACGTGTACGTCGAAGACGTCGCAAAAGCGTTTCGACTCGCGGCCGAGTACAGCGGCGAACACCACATTTTCAATATCGGGTGCGGAGTCGGAATATCACTCACCCGGCTTCTGGAGGAGATGCAACACGTAGTCGGGCGACCGTTCGATGTCCATTTTGAGCCGGGTCGCAGCTTCGACGTACCTGAGATCTATCTGGATACCACTCGCGCCAAGCAGTCTCTGCGCTGGGAACCGAGAGTAAGTCTCCGGGAGGGGTTGGCAGCAACGTGGCGCAGCCTTACCAGTCAACGCTAGAATCTTGGCGACATCGGGATGCGATGAGTCGGTGACTCGCGATTCAGACAGGCTGGAACCGGTTGGCAACGTGTGGGGTTCCGGACGTCGGAGGGAGTGGCCTCGAATCCGGGAGCTATCTGGAGCCGCGCACCCCGGGGATCCTGACCCAACTGCGCGTCACTGCTGTGGGGTGAGCAGCACCTCGTTCTTGCCGCCCCCCGTCTGGTGGTTCACGCTCAGGCGCTCAGGCAACCAGGCATTCAGGCAACCAGGCATTCAGGCAACC
>CAYRKE010000022.1:46218-48730 GCA_964424695.1 uncultured Polyangiaceae bacterium | reverse complement strand
TCAGGCAACCAGGCATTCAGGCAACCAGGCATTCAGGCAACCCAGAGGCCAGCACATGACAGACCCGATTCCCCGCCAAACTCCCACGTCCGCGTCACGGGCGGCAGCTTGGGTGTTCGCGGTAGCGCTCGCTCTGGGTCTATTCATTCGGCTGGTTCCGCTGATCGACTTCAGCACCAGGCTGTTTCAGCACTACCCCACCGAAGACGGGTACCTGACCCTGACGGTGGCCCGCAATATCGCGCTCGGGAAGGGGTTCACGGTGAGCGCGGGTACGGTACCCACCAACGGCAGTCAGCCGTTGGTCACGTTGGTCTATTCTCTGGGCTTCTATCTTGCCGGAGGCGACCGCACTGGGGGAGTACTGGGGGCGTGGCTGTACCAGGCCGTTGTCAGTCTCACCGCCGCGTGGCTGATCCGAAAGCTGACGCGCGAGGTGCTCCCGCAAAGCGAGTCGCGTGAGTGGGTTGCCACCGTTGCCGCCAGTTTCTGGCTCTTGAACCCGCTACTCGTGGGTCACACGATGAACTGTCTGGAGACCGGTACCGTCGCGGTTGTCGGTCTCCTCGTTTACCGGACGTGGATACAGTGGCTTCGACGGGGCGGGAGTGGCCTGGCACAAGCGGCAGTGATCGGCGTGCTCATGGGATTGCTGGCCTGGACGCGCGTCGACACTGTGTTCCTGATGTGTGCCCTGGCCCTAGCACATCTTCACTTTGGTCTGCGCGAAGGACGCGGGCTTGCGAGCGTGCGTCAGGTATCGGTGATGGCAGCCATTGCTGGCGCGGTCATCAGTCCCTGGCTGATCTACGGCAAGTGGGCCTTCGGCTACTGGGTGCCTGTCAGCGGAATTGCTGAGGCGCGCGGAGCCCACTGGGGTCAGAACCTCGTATTGCTGCCTGCCACACTGTTCGAATACGTCAATCCAGTGGTAGCGGTTCCGCATTCCCTGACGGCAAGGTGGGCGCCAAACCTGTTCTTTCTGGGCGTTCTAGCCGCATGGATCGTTCTGGTACTGCGAGCGCTAAGGCACTCCGAGTCAGTCCAGCGCGCTCTCATCGCAGCGGGCCTCATTCACACAGGGCTCCTCGCCGGATACTACGGCATCGCGTTCGGGGCTGGGCACTTCATCTCCCGGTTCTTGATGCCAGCATCGCCCCTGATCTTCATTTTTTCGAGCTTGTGCATCCTGTTGGCATGCCGGCGACTGCATCGCGGAATGGTAGCATTGGCGGCAGTCGGTGCTGTGAGCTTGCTCGTAGCTCAGCACGTACGACAGTATCTTCGTGCGGTTCCGCACCCGCACTGGCAGGCAGTGGAATGGGTGCGCGCGAACGTTCCCAATGACGTTTGGATTGGAGCGGTTCAGTCTGGCACCGTCGGCTTCTTCCACGATAGAACGCTCAACCTTGACGGAAAGGTGGACCCGGCTGCCCTGGCGGCACTGCTCCGAGAAGAGCAACATCAGCACATCGTGGACTCACCTGCACAGGTGTTAGTGGACTGGGTCGGACTCGTAGACCTGCACCGAGACGGTGACAAGATAGCGGCTCACTTCGATATCACCGTCGAGGACCCCGTCCGAAACCTCTGCGTCCTCAAGCGACGCGGGTCAACCTTCGAACGGCACTGACCGTAAACCCATACTTCGCGTTGCTACGCTATGGCCAACCGATGTTTCGGTAACCGCAGTCACGCCTCGACCCGCCACCAGGTTGCGACAGTTATCGTCATAGCGAAATGGGCGGGGTTACCTCCATCGGCCACTCCGTCACGCCGCACTGTCTGATGCACGCCGGTGCCACGAGGTATTGTCGGTATCGCTTCGAGAAATCTGGTGGACGCGACCTCGCGAGACCCCAGAACCAGGAGTCAGAGGCGACCAACACCTGGGCAGTTGACAGTTGGGCAGTTGACGGTTGGGCGGTTGACGGTTGTCACGATTTGCTTCGCGCGGAAGCGAGGTGACCCGTTCGAGAACTGCGGCCCTGGCCATCGGGAGTTCGGGCCGATCCGGTCCCGGATTCGTCACAGTCCAGCCCAAGAGCCAGTCGGCGAAGCGCTTGCGAGCAACACAGCCATCAGCGATGCTGTACTCAACCGACTTGGTGCAGGCGGCGTCGGTGTTCGAGTTCGGGCTTGCGCGTTGGAGGACAAGTATGCCACGGCAGATGCTCTGGCCCCTATTCCTTGGGGCACTGGCGGTTCAAGGGTGCGGCGAAGAGACGAGCGGCGCCGATGGCGCACCAACAGGTTTCGCTGGAAGCAGCGGCTCAACGGCGGGCGGTGGTGGTGCTTCCGGCAGCAGCAGCAGTGGAGTGAGTCCTGACGATGGAGGTCACTCGGGTGACACTGTGGGCGGCAGGACTGGCGAAAACCCTACTGCCGGCGGTCAGGGGGGCGACGGTACCCACGCTGGTGGCAACGTGGGCGGAGTTAGCGGTAACGCGGGCGACCCCACTGGCGGTAACGCGGGCGACCCCACTGGCGGTGACGCGGGCAACCCCACTGG
>CAYRKE010000022.1:0-46118 GCA_964424695.1 uncultured Polyangiaceae bacterium | reverse complement strand
CGGGCAACCCCACTGGCGGCCAAGGTGGCGGCGACATCTCTGAAGGCGGTAGTGCCGGCGGGTTGAGCACGGGGGGAGCGAGCGGAGGACCAATTGGGGTCGACCGCCCCCCATTCAATACGGGCACAGGCTTCTTCGTTCGGGACGGCAAGCTGTACGACGGGAACGGTATCGAGTTCCGCATCCGCGGCGTGAACAAGCACATGTCCGAGGTTCCGTCGCCTGGAATCGTCAAGACCCACGCCAACACAGTGCGTTGGCACTTGCACTTCGCCGGAGAGTACGATGCGACGCTCGAGTCGAACATTCAGCACATGCAGGACACGGCCGCCCAGCACATGGTTCCAATGCCCGGGAACTGGGAGGGCACCTGCAGCGATGATCCCGCGGTACTGACGACCATCGTAGACAGATGGGTTGACCAAGCCAATGCCTGGCGGGCTCTCGACGGGCAGATGATTCTGAACATCGCCAACGAATGGGGCCCTTGGGGAAGCGTCGTCTGGCGGGATTCATACATCACGGCCGTCGGGCGGCTGCGCGATGCCGGATACACCTGCACAATCGCTGTCGATGCAGGTGGATGCGGTCAGGACAATGCCGATCTAGTCCAGTACGCCCAGGACGTGTTCGATAGCGATCCGCAGCGGAACGTGATCTTCGGCCAACATATCTACGGCGAGTGGTCGAACGGCGGCGGTGCGGACTGGCAAATGGATCTGAATACCGGACTGGACAACTTGGCAGCGCTCGGCCTGGTTTTCTACATTGGTGAGTTCGGGCCTGGTCGCAACATTGGGCCATCGCCCACTGAAATCACGCCCAGCGCAGTAATTCAGGCGGCGGAAGCGCGCGATTTTGGATGGTTAGCTTGGGCCTGGGACGACCCAGCCACCGATGTCGACGAGAACTGGTTCGCATTGTCTTACACCGGCGACTACAACTCAAGCGACGACCTCACCGCTTACGGTCGCGAGGTCGTCGAGAGCCCCGGCTTTGGGCTGTTGGCCCTTGCCGAACCCGCGACTTCGCTGTGATCACCTGCCGGCAGCGCTCGTGAGCGGTCATGGAGCTCGGACAACCGAAGGAGCGGCGTGAAGCGGCTCATCGTTTGGGTGTTCGAGTTATGAGACCGGAAGGGACCACCAGCGCAGGAATTCTCGGCCGCGAGACGGAAGATGCTGGGACCAGAATGGCCCAGTGGGAAGCTTCAGCGACGATGGACCTCGCCGTCAGGCTGCTCCAGTCAGTTCGGGACAAGGACCAATAGGGGGGCCATTGACTCTCCCGTTGCAGACGGAGTGACCGCTCGATGTGGGCACCTGTGGCAGCAGTCTGGACCTCCGAATTGGAGCCTACCGCCTGCAACGACCTATCGACGCTGGTCGGCTTCCATCACGAGACCCTTCTCGAGGTGGCCTCGTACCACTTGACGCTCACGGTGGCCGGACTCCCCCGGGCGCTTCCCCAAGCGCACAATCCTTCGGGCAAAGGTGCGGCCCGCAGGGCCGCCTCCACTCGAATCCTGTGAAAAATGGGCTACGCGCACAAGCGGTGGTCCCAGACGAGTGCTAAGTGGGCGCTTGGCTCCGGATAGTCCACTCGTGTCCCGAATCGAAATCAGTAAGCGGCTCGTACTCATCAACTCCGCAAGCTCTGCGGTGTCGATGATGCTGAACCTCTCCGTACTCGTTTGGCTTCAGCAGTACCTGCTCAGGCGAATATCCCCAGCGGAGTACAGTCTGCTGCCCATCGTGATGTCGCTCATGGCATTCGCGCCACTAATGACGACGGTACTGACTGAGGGCATGGGCCGCTACGTCACCCTCGCATACGCGAAGGGCGACGAGGAGGAGGTAACGAGTATCTGCTCCACAATGCTACCGGTCCTGCTGGGTGCCGCGCTGTTATTGATTGCGGTCGGGGTCTTGGGGGCGTGGCACATTGAGAGTCTGATATCCATCCCCGCGGAACGCGTGCGCGACGCGCAGATCATGCTGGCGCTGTTGGTGTTCGGCGCGGCAATTCGAATCCCCGCCGCAGGCCTGGGTGCAGGTTTCATCGTTCGACAGAGACTCATGCTCCTAGATATGGTGGAGGTTGGATGCCAGTTGCTGCGCTTCTCCGTGCTATTTGGCCTACTCTTCGGCGTGAGCACGCGTGTGCTCTGGGTGGTCGTCTCGACGGTGACCGCAGACGTCTTCTGGGTCCTCATCACGACTCCCATATCCGTTCGGCTGGTTCCAAGCCAACGGTTCCACTACCCGTCGATCCGATGGTCACTCGTTAAGGAGATCACGAGCTATGGTGGGTGGAGTCTGGCGAACCAGGTCGCACAGACAGCAAAGCTCGCGATGGACCCGTTGATCCTCAACCGGTTTGCAACGGCATTCGATGTCGCGTCCTACTATGTCGGGGGGATAGCCCCGAGGCAGTTGCCCATGCTGCTTGCTCCAGTGTGTCGCCCGTTTCTTCCGATTCTCGTTGCGATGCACGGGACTGGCGACTTCGTGCGATTGAGCAACACTTATCTCCGATCTGCTCGCTACAATGCCTGGGTGGTGCTCACCATTGCCGTCCCAGCAATGGTCTTCAGCCGTGACCTGATGCTCCTATACGCCGGTGAGAAGTATGCGGATGCGGGAACGGTCATGACACTGCTCATGATCATCCCCATGGTTACCGCCTTCAATGCGCTGGGGCCGGGAGCCCTCGCCGCTGCGGGAGAGATAAGGGCGTTCGCGACACGGCAACTCGTCGTGCACACCGCAAACTTGGGGTTCACAATACTCTTTGTCATCCTTCTGCACCAGGGTGCATGGGGCGCAGCTGCTGCATCGGCTATCGCAGCATTGTGTTTCGAAACGGTTCTTCTGCTCCCAATCTCCTGGAAGGTTACCCACACAAAATCCGGCGCTTGGGTTCGCGAGGTCGTGTTGCCAACGGTCGTGCCCACGGTGGGTCCGTTGATGGTTTGTCTCAGCCTCAAATGGACGGTGGGGGTCACCGGCTGGTTCTCCTTGTTCTTTTTTTCAGGACTCGGTGCGCTCGTTTACGTGGGCTTGGTGCTCGCCTTCGGCCTGCGTCCCCAGGATCGAATCGACATAGGCCGCCTTGCGCAGCGTCTACCAGCCCCGATTCGAGGGCTGGTAGGTCGCATCGGATATCACTAACAGAATGCACGAACCGAATCGCACTCCAGGTATGCGCCCGACCCGCCTTGGCAAGGCCCGCAACCACCTGGACTCGGCATCATCGTGGCGTCCAGCCTCTCGACCTAAGCGCCGACCCTCTCGTCGTGTCCGCATCGCCGGGAAATCCCGCCCTGCTGCCGCCCCCCATTGGACTCGATCGCTGGCGCACTCGTGATCGGCTGCGCCAGAATCTCGCGATCAGTCATCTAGTCGGTGACCCGCTTCACGCAGCAACAGCACCTGTGTCGGCCGAGGACATTCGACCGAACAATTGGTCTCGAGCGTGTGATTCCGATGCCCGGTCGACACCGAAGCGATTCGGCGGACTGGGCGTCCGATGCGTCCCCGCGATTGACATACAGCATCTGTCCCGAAATCGGCCTTCCGCGCCAATGACGAGTGGTGTAGTCCTTCCAAAATGCCCAAAAAGGGATACGTTCTCATAAGCCCGTGCCGCGACGAAGCTGAGCACATGGAGGTCACCGTCGACTCGGTGGCGCAACAAACCATGCCCCCCTCACTCTGGGTGGTGGTCGACGATGGGTCCAAGGACAGGACCCCTGAGATCCTGGAGAAGGCTCGCGCTCGTCTTCCCGACCTCCGCGTCGTCACCCGTCCAGACCGCGGGAGGAGAGCGGTCGGCCCGGGAGTAATTGATGCTTTCTACGCGGGTTACGAGACGATCAACCTCGCGGAATTCGACTACCTCTGCAAGCTCGATCTCGACCTAGAACTGCCTCCTCGCTACTTCGAGACGCTCATCGAGCGTATGGAGGCGGATCCTCGGATCGGGACCTGCAGCGGCAAGCCCTATATCCGCACTCCTGATGGCGCCATGGTGAGCGAGGGTTGCGGCGACGAAATGTCCGTCGGAATGACGAAGTTCTACAGGACTTCTTGCTTCGCTGACATTGGAGGCTTTGTCAGAGAGGTCATGTGGGACGGCATCGACTGTCACCGTTGCCGCATGCTCGGTTGGCGTGCCTGCAGCTGGGACGAGCCCAGCTTGCGTTTCGTCCACCTTCGCCCAATGGGATCAAGTGATCAGAACATTGTCAAGGGCCGCAGACGGCACGGGTTCGGACAGTATTTCATGGGCACGCCATTCCCATATATGGTCGCGAGCGCGGTCTATCGGATGACGATGCGTCCCTACGTAGTCGGTGGGCTCGCCATGCTCGACGGATACGTTCGCAGCGCCCTTTGGGGAAAGCCTCGCTACGCAGATTTGGAGTTTCGGGAGTTCGTCAGACGTTTTCAGTATGACTGCCTGTTGCGAGGCAAGAGGAAGGCGCTCCAAGACCTCGACGAGAGACAGGCGAAGGTCTTTGCGGCACGCGTGGGGCCGTCTACAGTCGCAACCGAAGCACATGCCCATTCCTGATGCCCCACACGCGGATCGGGACCTCAACTCGATTGCGCGGAATGGACTGCAGACTTACTTGTGGTTGGAGCACTGCAGTGGGGGGCAACTTCTTTCCCTCCATACTTGGCGGAACTCACCCATTTCCGACTAGCCCAGCGGGTCGGGTCATCGGTATCGAGCACACAGTATGTTTCCACGAGTTGGCGGAGGAGCAGGATGACCGAATCGACAAGAGCCGCGGAAGGGGGAGTAAGCGCCACGGTGCCGGATCTGACGCGCGAGCTGCTCCGCCGTGGAGAGTGGGACCCATCACGACGGCTGATCCGGAGCATTCGATTGTATCAGCAAGGCAGGAGTCTCGGCGGTCTGTCAGGCGCAGCAATGGCCAAGTGGGCCGTAGTCGAGCACCGATTCTGGTCGGCCGTGACTGGTGCGGACATACCGCTGAACTCACGGATTGGGGGCGGGCTGATGCTTCCGCATCCGAACGGCGTGGTCATTCATCCTGAAGCCGAGATCGGCCCCAATTGCCTGTTCTTCCAGCAGGTAACCATCGGTGCGGGGGATCGACCCGGGCTTCCGCGAATCGGGGGGCACGTCGACATCGGAGCTGGAGCCAGAGTGCTCGGTCCAGTCAGCATCGGAGATCATGCTCGCATAGGAGCGAATGCCGTGGTTCTATGCGACGTACCCGAGTACGCGACCGCCGTGGGCGTCCCAGCGCGAGTGCTACCCAAGCGCGGGTAACCGTCGGTCAACGGGCGGGCCTCGGCCGAGCAGGAGGCGCTCCGTGCGAAACGAGCGGCCCGAGGGTTGATTCGGTCGGTAGACATGGCTAGGCTTCGTGCGACTCGGCGATCGCCAATTGGGCGCCGCGGGCCGTACCAGAAGCTTGCCGCTCCCGGCACTCGAGGGGCTTCTGGGCGGCACCTTCCAGAATCAACTTGCCACCCTTGGATTGCTCCCATGTCCCCCACCCACGACGAACCCAAAGAGAACACAGCGGATGTGAGTGAGGCTGCGACGGCAGCCGAGCCTGTCCCATCACCGGGCTCCGCGGCGAGCGCCGAGCCCGGAACTCCAGGCGGGGACGAGGCTGAGGGGATTGACGTCGCCCCATTGCCGGTCTCCACGGCGAGTACGGAATCCGGAACGTCAGACAAGAGCGAGGCTGCGAAGGCTGAGCCTGTCCCGCCACCAGCGCCCACTGCCGCCAAGCGTTCTGGAGGCGGAGGGTTCGGGCTGCTGCGCCGCTTCTTCTGGATGGACGAGCAGATGGCGACGGCAATCCGAGACGGCTTCGGCCCCGGGCAGGCTGGCTGGGAAGACTACGAGCTCGGCCGCGCAGCTCTGGATACCAGCGAGCAGCTCAGCGAATCGGAGGAGCTGAAGGGGGCACGGCTCCTGCTCACCCGTGCCGCGGTCGTGCTGTTCGGTCGCGCCACCCTGGGTCGAGCTGGGGAGGAAGTCACGCCGAGCGCCGTGAGCGAAGGTAGCGCCGCGCGACCTGACATCGAGCTGGGACGTGACGCGGTTCGGGCTGCTGAACGCCTCTACGGTGCCGAGGGAGCCGAGCACGCGAGTCAGTTGCTGCACCACATGGCCGCGGAGCTCTTTGCGCGGTCAGGGGCGGCCGGATTTCCGAGTCTCGACGACGCCCAGTGGGAGCGGCTCACGAAGCTGCCCGGCGTCTCCGACAAGCTTGGGAAGCTGTCGGATGTGGAGCGAGCTCGAGTCGCGGAGGCTCTCGGGGTCAACGGAAGCAGTCACTTGGCCACGCTCTCGAGCGACGAGCGAGCGGCCACGGAGCGGTCGCTCGTGGTAATCGCGCGTGAGCTGGGCACTCCGCTCATTCGGACAGCTGGACGTCGAGCGCGCGTGATCATCGCCCGCTGGGTGCGGATCGGGCTTCCCGTCGTCCTGGCCCTCGGCTTCGCGCTGTATTTCGGTCTTCGGGAAGAGCAGATTGAAGGACCCAACCTGGCTCTGCACCGACCCGTCACCATGAGCAGTCTCTACTCCGCGGCCAACGTCGGCCATGACCCGAGTCGCGTCGTGGATGGAGACACGACCGGGTTCGGGTTCCACACCGACCGGGGCAAACCCCAGCACATCACTATCGACCTTGGTGGGGTGCATCCTCTCCGGCGGGTCGTGGTGTACAATCGGACCGATTGCTGTGGGGAGAAGGCCGTTCCGCTCCGCATCGAGGTCAGCGAAGACGGCAAGAAGTACCGCAAGGTTGCCAGCCGCAAGAGGACCTTTGATGTTTGGAGAGCCCCCCTCTCGGAGGTCAATGCCCGCTATGTGAAGCTGGTCTCCACCAGCGGAGAGTATTTCCACCTGGCAGAGGTGGAAGTCTACTAGCGCGCCGATTGGTTCCCCCGTCTCGGCGCCGTCCCATCCCCTGGTGTAGGCACATGTCCGCCCATCCACGCATGGGCTCCGGACGGGTCGGAGACATGCTCTGGCGTTCCGCACAGCCCGGCGCACCGTGTCGTGCGCCATGCGGTGACGCGTTCGGGGCTGGCACGGCCCACCCTGCTCCCGGATGTTCGGGTCGGATGCCGGAACACGCTGGGTGCCGGGAAAAGGGCCGCACCGGATAGCCCGGGGTCTGCGGCGAGGGGCACCGAACGGCGCCAGGTGACGACACTCCCGGATTCCGCGTCAGGGTCCTTAAGCGTTCCTTCGAGTGGCCGCTCCTCAATTAGGAGCCCCAGATCCTCGGCTCGTCGGATCAACCGTGCAGAACAACCGCGCCGCACCCTATCAGAGCACGGCGGAAAAGCGCCGCCACCCGCGCGTCATTCCGCTCGCGAGCCATCCTGTCGAGGTCCAGATTATGGGCAGCGGGTTCCTCGACATTCTTACGGCCGAGGACATCTGCGTTGGCGGGATGGCCGTACACGTTCCCCACGGTTTCTCGCCAGAAGAGCTGAGCGAGTCCGTGAAGCTCATCGTGAAGGTTCCGGGCGCCAAGTGCTTCATGGCGACGGGCACTATCCGTCACATTTCCGGCGAGAGCCACGGCGGCAAGTTCGGAATCGAGTTTACCAATCTCGAAGAAGCCCATCGCGCAATCATCGAGCGGTACGTGCAGCACATGTTGGCTCGGGGCCGCGGAGCGTAGGCTTCGCGTGGGCTAGCGGTTCCAATCGGCACCGCTAGGAACCCGGTTTCCACTCTCCCGGTAACAGCCACGCTCGGTCGGTTCTACCTGAACCCGAACCGCAGTCGCACCGTTACGCTGGGCGGGGGCGGGCTGGTGCTGGCCTGGACTCCCCGTACGAACGGGCGCCTCACCGCGTCGGTCGATCAAGGAGTTCCGAGATGTCGATTCGTTCGAAAGCGATTGCCACCGTCAGCGCTGCGCTGACGCTCGTGATCGGCGTGCTGTGCTGGCTCGTGGGCGGCACGGTAGAGTCCGGGTTCGCCGAGGTCGAGCGCCGCGCCGCTGTGGCGCACATGCAGCGTACGCGCGAGGTCCTGCTCGGGGACGTCGGGGTTCTCTGCGAGAAGACTGGGGACTGGGCCCAGTGGGACGACGCCTACACCTTCGCAGTGGACCGCAATCCAGAGTTCTTGGCCACGAATCTCACCGCGACCGCGTTCGAGACGCTGAAGATCGACTTGATTCTCATGTTCGACGTCGCGGGCAAACCACTCATCTCGCTGGCCCACGACGGCCCTGGGGCGAAGACGACTTCACCACCTCAGGCGCTTCTGCAGCGGCACTTTGCTCCTGGAAGCGGATTGATCCGGTACACGACGGAATCGAACTCCCATCGGGGGCTGCTAGTGACCCCCGGGCTTCCCCCAGCCATCTTTTGCTCGGTGGCAGTAGTCACCAGCGAGGGCGAGGGACCAGTCCGCGGCTCGATGGTCTTTGGCAGGTTCCTGCGGGACCGCGAACGCAAGCATGCGGCAGATACGCTCAAGCTCGACGTGGCCTTCGCGCTCGACGATGACAAGGGCGGCCCGTTCGACGTCGCAGCTGCCATGAGGCAGTTGCCCAAACCCGACAGCATTGCCGTGGTGGCAGCCAGCGAATCCTTCCTCGACGGATACACCCGTTTCGTCGATTCCTCGGGAAACCACTCGTTGGTGGTGCGGGCCAGGATCCCCCGAGAGATCCATCGCCAGGCGGGTCTGACGCAGCGATACGTGGCCATCGCCCTTCTTGGGGTGGGGCTCCTGGCGTTGATCGTGGTGGTCGCGATGTTGGAGTTCGCCGTGCTCCGACGAGTGGTGGGGCTTACGAAGGCGGTGACCGAGATCACCGAGACCGCGGACTTCGCTCGGCGTGTCTCCACGCGAGGCAGTGACGAGGTCGCGTCCCTCGGGCAGTCCATCAACGGTTTCCTGGCCGCGGTCGAACAAGTGCTTGGTGGGGCGGTGCACGCCGAGGCCAAATACAACGTTCTCATCGACCTCGAAGAGACTGCGGCAGCCGTCGTCGAGCTTGCTCCCGAGGCGGGCCAGAGTGACCATCCGGCGGAGGCCGAGGTCGTGATGGTCTACGAGCCGAGCCCGGCGTTCTTGCGCCAGCTGGGATGGGGCGAGGACGCAGTGGGTCAGCCACTGTCGTTGGCACCCCGGCTGGCGGCCAAGGCTGCCTCAGAGATTGGCCTGACCGTCCAGAAATGCGTGAAGAGCGGTGAGCGGCAGCGACTGGACCTGGATGGCGGGGACGTCGGACCGCTCAGCGTGTGCGTGGCCCCCCTCGGGGGGGCTCGTGTGCTCCTTCGACTCGGTACTCCGACGTCCGGAGGGTGTGTGTCTCGATCACTCGACAGTTAGGAGCCAGCCGTGGGTGTCTTGCTAGCCAGGTACTTCGCCGTTGCGAAGCAGAAGGGGGGGCTCCCGCTCCAGCTCAAGCTCGCGATGCGAACGTGCATCCCCGAGCGTCGTGCGCTCGAGATCCCCGATTCTCCGGAGAACATCAAGCTTTTCGAGGACGCGATGAAAGAGCTGCTCGGGCCCCTCCCCGGGCTCTTCACGGGCAGCTCTGACAAGAAATCTCGGTGAATCGCTGGACGACGGTTCACGCCGCGCCCGCCCCGGGTATCCGTTCACGCCTTGCGTGAGGACCGGCCGCGATCCGGTTTCTCGCCGCCGTCGCGCTATAGCGCGACATCGTACCCAACGTTGACTCCGCCCCAATAGGAGAGCCCTTCCGACGATCCCGCACCGTCGCCGGCATCGGTGAAGGCGAGGTGCAGCGCGGGAAGGAAGTACAGATCATCAATTCCGCAATATACCCCAGCACTTCCCAGCACATCCCAGTTGTTTCCCGAACCGGTATCCCAGTCCCCGTTGGTCCATACCTTGTATCCGAAGCTCGCGCTGAGCTCCAGGGAGAGATCGGACGTGAGCTCGAGGGACTTGCCGACGCTCGGACTAGCGTACACGTGACTGCCCAGATCCGTGGCCTCCTGCAGCCCACGGAAGTAGCTCAGCGACAGACCAAGATCCACCACGGTGACGTACTCTAGGCTGAGAGCAGGCTCGACGTACATGGGCGTCTTGGTCCCCGCTGCCGCCTCGTCTGCGAGCGGATACACGTAGTATGTTGCGAGGAGCGTGAGGGTCAGCTCGTCAGTGAGCTCCAGATCGTAACCGGCGTAGAGGTCCTGTTCGGCCCCCATTCCCTCGTCGACGTTGTCGCCCTTGGTCTCGCCCGTCAGTTGGTAGGCACTCCAGTAGCCAACGCGGAGGCCTCCTGTCGTCACCTCGAAGCCGGGAAACACGCTGAGATTCTGCGAGTCATGCTCTGGTCCCCAGAGGTTCGAGCCGCGCCACACGTAGGCGCTCGAAACCTCGACGTCGAAATTCAGCCCGATGCCTTCGTCCCCGTCTTCGTTGTCTACTTCATCCCCGGCCTCCTCTTCATCTCCCGAATCGGACGGCTCCATCTCTCGTGCGGGAGCGGCCTGACCTGCTGACGCCGGCTGATCTGCTGGTGAGGCCTGACCCGCTTGGGCCGAGGCCGACGTCACTTCCAGGAGTCCAGCTGCGATCCACAACGGCAGCAGGGTGAGGTGGTTTTGGCTCATTTCGTCCTCTCCAGCGGGGGTGATGGGGTGGTGCGCGGTCCGCCTCACGTGCCGCGTCTTTCTCGCGCAACGGCCTAGACGTGACCGGTTGGAAGGTGGCTCAGAGTCTCTCTGCTGCCGGGCTAGACTCCCTTCGGACTCGAATCTGAGCTGGGCGGAGCGAGCGAGACTGAGGTCGGGCACTCGACCACGCTTCGCACGGTGGCCAACAGATCCGCGGCCCTGTAGGGCTTCTGCACGAAACCCGCTAGCCCTTTGCCTCCAAAACGGCTCACCACCTCCGTCTCGGTGTAGCCTGACGAGAGTAGCACCTTGACGCCGGGGGAGAGGCGCTGAAGCTCGCGGAAGCACGTCTCCCCGTCCATGCGCGGCATGGTGAGGTCCAGGACGATGCACACGATGTCCCGCGCTTGGCGAAAGGCTTCGAGCGCCTGTTCACCGTCGTTCGCCGTGATCACGGTGAGCCCTGCCCTCTCGAGGATTGCGCGCCCAATCCGACGCACGATCTCTTCGTCGTCCACGAGTAGTACGGTGCCCTCTCCTCTCCATCCCCGAGCGCCCACACTGGGAGGAATCGTGCTTGGGTGCCGGTCGGTGGCCGGAAAGAGGAGCTTGAACGTGGCTCCCTTCCCAGGTTGGCTTCGGACCTCGATGGCCCCATGGTGACCGCGCATGATGCCCTGGACCGCCGCGAGGCCGAGGCCTCGCCCCGTGAACTTGGTGGTGAAGAAAGGATCGAAGAGTCGCTTGATCGTTGCCTCATCCATGCCCACACCAGTATCCGAGACCTCGAGCCAGACGAAACGGCCGGGTGACAGCTCACCACCGGACCAAATCCCGCGCAAGTCGGCCTCGTCGCACGTCATGGCTCCCGCCCTCACGTGAATCACCCCACTGTTTTCTCCGATGGCTTCGCTGGCATTGGTGATGAGGTTCATGATGACCTGGCGCACCTGAGCCGGATCGCCTTGGATGCAGAGCAATTCGTCGGGAAAGGTATATCGGAGCTCGGCACGCTTGCTCACCGATGCGGACAGCAGGTGCCCCATTTCTTCGACGACGCTGCGGAGGTCGAGAACCTGGCTCTGGAACCGACCCTTGCCGCTGTAGGCTAGCATCTGGCGGCACAGTTCTGCTGCGTTTCGGGCGGCTGTTTCGATGTCCTCGAGATTCGCGCGTGCGGGGGAGGCTCGCGGCAAGACGTCGAGCGCTAGGTCGGCGTTGCCCAACACGGACGTCAAGAGGTTGTTGAAGTCATGGGCGATTCCTCCGGCCAGTACCCCGAGGCTTTCGAGCTTCTGGGAGTGCTGAATCTTGGCCGCAAGTGCCGCGTGCTCCGCCTCGGCCTCCTTGCGCGTGGTGACGTCCTGCAAGGTACCGAACAGGGCCACCGGGGTGCCGTCGGCACTCACGTCGAGTTCGCCCAGGGTGCGGGCCCATCTCGTCGCGCCGTCCGCGTGACGGACGATCCGGTGTTCGCGCTCAAAGGGCTTGCGATCCGTCAATACGTCCTGCCTGACGTACGCGGTCAAGGCCTCCCTATCCTCGGGGGGAAGAATGCTCATCCAGACGGCGTTGGCGTGCTCGCGCCCAGGCTCGAGCCCCAGAATCTCGCTCAGCACGTCGCTGCACGTCCAGGTGCCTTTGACCAGGTCGAACCGATAGCTTCCTAGCCGAGCTACCACCTGCGAGCGCTTGAGTTCGGCCGCATTCTGCCGTTGGCGCTCTTCGTCTTCCCGTTGTTGCGTGATGTCCCGCGCGACGCCGTAGAGCACCCCTCCCGGCTCTGCCGCTGCGCGCCACTCCAGCCAGTGCCAGCTTCCGTCCCGGTGTCGGAAGCGGTTGACGAAATCGACCACCACGTGCCCTGCCGCGAACCCATCGGCCATGTCGAGGGTCGCCTGCCGGTCATCGGGGTGTACGAGGTCGATGAAGTTGCGCCCCAAGAGCTCGGCCATGGGGTAGCCCAGCGTGCTCGTCCACGCGGAATTGGCCCGCAGCAACTGTCCGTCAGCGCTGGAGATACAGTGCAGGTCCAGGGAGAGGGAGAAGAACCGGTCGAGCTCCTCGGTCCGCCTTCTGAGCTCCTCCTCCTGACGCTTGCGCTCGCTGACGTCAGTGAAGATCGCCGCAAATCCATCGGGACCAAGCGGTGCTACGGAGATCTCCATCCACTTCTGGGCGGCAGCGACATAGCCTTCTATTCGGCGCGCTTGCCCGGTGCTGGCAACGCTAGCGTACTGGTCCAGATACGGGGCCGGGGAGGTTCCGTAGACCTCGGTCGCGAGCTTCCCCACCGCGTCCTTCCGCTCGATGCCGAGGATTTCCGCGAAGCGTGGATTGACGTCTTCTATCCGATAGTCAATCGGTGTGCCGTCGGGAGCACGGACCACGCTGTGGAGCGCCACGCCCTCGGTCATATGCTGGTACAGACTCTGGAAGCGGCGCTCCTGTTGCTCAGCGGCCATTCTGGCAAGCTCCCTCTCCGTGACCTCGATCCCCACCGAGAGAAATTCTCGTACTCTGCCGTCCGCATTCCTCTGCACCCGGTGGGACCAGCTTACCCAGATGCAGCGGCCGGAACTGGTGCGGTGTCCGCTGAGAGCGAGGTCATGATCCAGCGGAGTCGCGAGCAGTGTCGTGAACGGATCGCTGCCGTCGGAAGCCTTGGCATTCTCCGGAAGCAGGGTCTCCCGCACGGATCTGCCGAGCAACGCCTCCGCCGTGTAGCCGAGCACCTCGAGGGCATGCTGGCTCGCGTACGTCACCCGCCCCGAGGGGTCCAGCCGCAGTACCAACGCGCAGAGGTTGTCGAGGAGCTCGCAATTGAGACGGTTCGCCTCCTCGAGCGCTAGCTCCAGCTTCTTGCGAGGTGTTACGTCCTCGATCGTCGACAGGACACCTACGACCCTTCCCCCGGCGTCGCGGATCGGGGAGTGGGTGGACAAAGTCCAGCCACGACGCGGGTTTTTCGGGTCGTCGAGCACGTGGTCTCCCGACACACAGGGGGTTCCGGCAAGAGCCCGTCGACAGTCGTCCATTACGCCAGCCCGCTCGAGAAACGGAAATAGATCGTCGACCCTCCTACCCAGTGCCTCGGCTGCGCTACGGTTGGTGATGCCCTGCAGGGCACGGTTGAACACGACGTAGCGCAGCTCGGTGTCACAGATGGCGATTCCGAGGGCGGAAGCGCCAATGGCCTGCTCGAAGAGTTCCAGCCGCGCCTGCAGTCGCGCGCGTTCATCCTTCACGAGGCTCACCTCAGATGTCAGGGTCTTATACTCGGCGGATGTTGACTCGGGCAGGGGCATGGTGAGCCTCGAACGGCAGTGCGCTCGCGCGGGAGGGCTCCCGATGCACCGAGCCGACCACCCGCTGTCGGTTATTCTTCCACTGGTTGTTGCTCTTTGACAGGGGCGGCTGCTCTCCGGGGGCGGAATACTCGCCTAACGAAGGCCACAGATAGTTGTCGGCTTCCGCACCCTCGGGCACCTCTCGATCGAAGCGATGACAGGATTTTGACGGTCGACTGACGAACGAACACCACAAGGGAAGGCCTCCCCGATCGCCGGCCGAGAGGGGGCTGCTTGGATGCTTCCACCTTACCTCGCAGAGCCGGACCCATCAGTGGGACCGAGGGTCTTCGGACGAGGACCGCGAATGAACTTGTCTGCCACCGCAGCTTGCCCGTCGTAGACCACCGCGCGCAAACCCCTCATGAAGGGGTCGCAGTCGATCTGTCAGATGTCATGGTAGAAGGGATCGGCCGGCGGTGGTCCCGGGACGGGGCTTTCTGGTGTCGCGCCCGATACCGGTGGGTGTATGCTGTGGGGTCGTGACACCAGTCGTGGAGCAAGCCCTCGCGCGGGCCGCCGACATCATCCAGCGCAGCCGCCGGCTCATCGCGTTTACCGGCGCTGGCATTTCGGTCGAGAGCGGGGTGCCCGCCTTCCGTGGAGAGGGTGGGATCTGGGAAAAGACAGATCCGAGCGCCCTGGAGATCGCACGCTTCCGTCAGGACCCAGGCGCTTGCTGGGCGGTCATTCGTGAGATCTTCTACACGAGAGCTGCGAACGGGACGAGCCCTGAACCCAATGCTGCGCACCGGGTCCTCGCGCAGTGGGAACGCGAGGGCATACTCTCTTTTCTCGTTACCCAGAACATCGACGGCCTACACTCAGCTGCCGGCTCGGTGCAGCTCGCGGAGTTCCACGGCTCGCTGCGCGAGCTCGTCTGCCAGCGCTGCGGCGGGCGCGTCGGGGCAACGCGCCAAGCCCTCGACGAAGGGCTTCTCGCAGAGCTCCCGCCGCGATGTCGCGTCCAATCGTCCGGCGGCGGCCCTTGCGGCGGCGTTCTCAAGCCGGACTTCGTGTTTTTCGGTGAGGCCATCCCGAGCGGACCCCATGCCGCGCGCTTTCCGCAGCTCGGGAAGCGGACGCCTGCCTCGTGATTGGCTCCACGGGAGTCGTGTATCCGGCGGCACTGGTGCCCCTGACCGTTAAGCGCCGTGGCGGCGTCGTCATCGAAATCGATCCGGGCGAGACTGAGTTCAGCAAGACCGTCGCCGAGGTCCACATCGGACTCGGCGCTTCGGCTGCAATGACCCAACTCGACGAGCTGTTGCGCGGGCGCCGTGGCTCGTGTGCCGAAAACCCCTGACACCGCTTTGACGCAAGGCTGCTGCGGCCGAGGGTCCCGTCATCCGAACCCGACAGAACGCTGGTGCCGGCCGATGCACGTTGCTCCACAAGTCCAGTGCATTCGCCATTCATCCGGGGTTCAGCGGAGCCGTTGGCCGATGTTCCGTCATCCTGTTGTCTGGTTGCTGGGCAGGTCGGGCGAGTCCTGAACGGCGACCGTTGTGCTCTGCCCGGCCCTAGCCTAGCGTCGCGGCGAGGCCATTCGAATCACACTGACGCGGGGTCGGCCGGGTCGGGCGCGGACGCGCGACCACACCCGCGGCATGCAATCGGTACGGGGGTGCCAAAGATGAACGCAAGTGACGACACTCGGTTTGGGATACTGGTGTGCGTGTTCTGCGCAGGGGCTGCCGTTGGCTGTGAGCTCAGTCCCAAAGATGAGCTTGGAGCGCGGATCTTCTTTGACGAGAATCTGTCGCTACTCCGCAATCAATCCTGCGCGTCGTGCCACTCGCCCGACACGGGGGGGACGGGCGCAGACTCGTCCGTCAACGCGGAGGGGGCCGTGTACGAAGGTTCGGTGGCGGGCCGCTATGGGAACCGGAAGCCGCCGGCGTCGGCCTATGCGACCCTCGCTCCTGTGATGGACTACGGTTCCGATCGGGGGTTCTTCGGGGGCAATTTCTGGGATGGTAGGGCAACGGGGTGGCGACTCGGGAGTCCAGCGGCGGAGCAGGCGCAGGGGCCTTTCCTCAATCCAGTCGAGCAGGCGCTTCCCAATGCCGCCACGGTAGTGAGGCGCGTGTGCCGGAGCAGCTACGGATCGCTCTTCCGCTCGGTCTGGGGCGAACTGGCATGCAGCAATGCCGATGAAGGTTACGAGGCCGTCGCGCTATCCATTGCCGCCTTCGAGGGCTCTCCGGATGTCAATCGGTTCAGCACGAAGTACGATGCCGTTCGTCGTGGCCAGGCAGAGCTCAGCCCGCTCGAGGCAGAGGGGCTGGATCTGTTCGCTGGGGCAGCGGAATGCGCAGCCTGCCATGCTACGAGCGGGCTGACCACCGCCCAAGTCTTCACCGATTTCGCCTTCGACAACCTCGGGATTCCGAGAAACCCCGAGAACCCGTTCTACGAGATGAACAAAGTGTCGGTCGGCGGCACCCCGGTCAACCCCTTGGGGGCGGACTGGATCGATCCGGGGCTCGGAGGATTCCTTCAGAGCTTGACGGAAGACGATGCGTGGCGGCACCTCCCCTACGTTCCTGTCGCGATCCAGGAAATGGATGACGAAGCCCTGGCAGCGCTCGCCGCGGAGAACTACGGCAAGCACCGAGTACCAACCCTGCGCAATGTGGACAAGCGTCCCGACCCCGGATTCGTGAAGGCGTACGGGCACAATGGCTACTTCAAGAGCCTGAAGGGCATCGTCCACTTCTACAATACTCGGGACGTGTTGCCAGAGTGCCCTGGCCCATACACCGAGGCCCAGGCGCTCGCTGAAAACTGCTGGCCGCTCCCCGAGGTTTCGGAGAATCTGAGCACATCGGGGGTAGGTGATCTCCAGCTCAGCGAGGCAGAGGAGGAAGCGATCGTCGCGTTCCTCTCAGCATTGTCCGACGGCTGGACACCGTAGCGCTCGAATGACGGAGTCTGACAGGAGGCATCCATGACCACGCGATATCGCCGAATACCAAGCGTTCTCGCCATCCTTTCACTCATCGCTTGCACGGATAGTGGCGACGATGACGAGGAGGGCGCGGAACCGGACGGGCAGACGATTCAGGCGGAGAGCGAAGAATACGTGGTTTTCGCGTGGAACGACCTGGGGATGCACTGTCTCAATCCGAGCTACGACACCGCGGTCATTCTCCCACCCTACAACAACCTGGTGGCCCAGGTCGTGAAGCGCGGCAACCCACCGCAGGTCGTTACTGAGAACGTCGAGCTGACGTACCGCCTCATCGACAACACGACCTCCATGGGCAAGACCGACGACTACGGCGGGGACTTCAGTCAGTTCTGGGCTGAAGCCCCTGCGCTCTTTGGGGTCACCCTCGAGGATGACACTGGCCTCAATCTCGTCGATCCGAACCTTCGCAACGGGCTCGAGGGGGCGATGGTTGCCGTGGACGACCACTTCGAGGCGAATGGGATCCCCGTCGTTCCAGTGCTCGACGACGGAACTTGGGATCCCTACCAGGTTGCCGAGGTCGTCGTGAGCGACGGCTCTGGACGCGAGCTGATCAAGACACGCGCGACCGTTCCGACATCGGACGAGATCAACTGCGCCAAGTGCCACGGTGAGAATGGATCAGCCACCGAGGAAATCAATGGCGGGTCTAGCAATGTCTTTTCCAACATACTGGCGCTTCACGACGAGGCCAACGGGACCTCGCTTTCCTCAGAGACGCCGGTGCTGTGCGCCAATTGCCACGGGAGCCCGGCATTGGGGCAGACCGAGCGGCGCGAGCCCGGCTTTCTCTCCCAGGTCATTCACTCCAGGCACGCGGAAGAGGCCGAAGGTATTACCTGCTACAACTGCCACCCCGGGGCTACCACCAAGTGCAGCCGAAGTAAGGCACACACGGCGAGCGACGGCAATTGCACGACCTGTCACGGTAGCCTGTCCCAGGTCGGTTCCTCCATCGAAGAGGGGGATCGGGTCCCGTGGGTCGACGAGCCCAAGTGCGCGAAGTGCCACACCGATGTTGCCCAAGTGGACACCGGCAGCACCCTGTATCGTCATGCCAACGGTCACGGCGGGCTATACTGTTCGGCTTGCCACGGCAGTCCTCACGCCCAGATTCCGACTGAGCAAGCGAGCGACGAGTATCAGGCAGTGCAATACCAGTCCGCGGCGGAGCCCATCGGTAGCTGCGCCGTTTGCCACGGCAGCGCGCGGGGCGGCGGAGCCGCCGAGTTCGGAGAAGAGCACGGGGGAAAGAACGGGCGTGCGTCCGCCTGCCGCGTTTGTCATACGGTCACCCCGTCCTCAGTGGAGTCGGGGCCCCACCACTTCGAGTGGAAGTAGGGGATGGCTCGCCGGGGTCAGGCGCCCGCGCGGGACAGACTCAGAGCAACGTGAAGTGAGCGAGTGCGTGATTGTTTGCGTCGAGGTGCGAGTCCCGCCAGCGAGCATCAGCGTGGCGCTGGCGGGACGAGGCCCTTGCTGACTCGAGCCTCACTTCTGCCCCGCGGGATGAAGTGAGTCGAGGGCCGGGAACCTTCCGGGTTCGGACGGTGTCCAGGCCGTCCATGCGTGTAATTCTTGCTGCCGCACCCTGGCTCGTCGTTTCCACCGTATTCGCTTGCTCTCATCAGGAACCCGCCTCCCCTAGCCGGGCACTGAGTTCGCGACCCAGTCCGGGTGAAATTCTCCCGCTCGTGCGGATCAGGCTTTACGCCTCCGGAGTTGGTTACTTCGAGCGCCACGGCGATCTCGATTCGGGGCAGAAGACGCTACCGGTTCCCACCGGGCACTTGGATGATGCGCTGAAGAGCCTGGTCCTGCTGGGCCCAGATTCTCGCGAGCTCAGCCTGAGCTTTCCGAGCCGCCTCAGTCCCGCCGTTGCGCGGTCCAGAGCCGGGCTTCCCGCGGATGTTGAGACGGCGCTCAGCTACGATCGTCTCCTGGCCGCGCTGCGTGGCGAGGAGGTGGAGCTCGTGCTCACCGGGCCAGCCGCGAAACAGAACCCTTCCGCTGCCTCGGCGCGGCCGACCCGCACCCTGCGGGGGCGCATCATCGAGGTGGTCTCGGTGGGGCCCACCGAGCCTTCCTACGACCACGGACCGGTGCACCGCACGGTGCCCAAGGGACAGGAGGAGGCGGAGAAGCCTCAGCGGCTCCAGGTGATCCTCCTGTCTAGCGAACGCGAGGTCATCCGTTTCGACATGACCGAGCTGGCCTCGGTCCGTCCCTTGGACCCTAGTATCGCCGAGCGACTCGAGGCTGCGATGTCGGCGCGAATCGCGGCCCGTTCCAACCAAACTGAGTGGCTCAAACTCGCGCGAGGCGGTCAGGCGATCCGCGGCGTCAGGCTTGGCTACCTTGCCGAGGCTCCGGTTTGGCGGGCGAGTTATCGGCTCGTGCTCGACGATTTCGGGAGCTCCCAAGGTTCCCGGGTTCAGCCCGAGCTTCAGGCCTGGGCCCTCATCCACAACGATACCGAGGAAGTCTGGCGAAACGTGAAGCTCGAGCTCGTCGACGGCTACCCGAGCTCCTTTCTGTTTCCCTTGGCGGCGCCGCGCTATCAGCGGCGCGACCTGGCTCACCCCGACGCCGAGCTTTCCAGCGTGCCGCAGCTTTCGACCACCACGCCGGATGCCATGTGGGGTGACTTCAGCTCCTACGAAGGCGAGACCGTGGCGGGCGGCTCCTTCGGAGACGAGATCGGCGACGCCTTCGGGGCCGGGGGATTGGGCCTCTCTGGGGTGGGCGAAGGCGGCGGCGGCAGCGGCAGCGGCTACGGGCGCGGCAGCCGCATCGGTTACGAAGGAAGCGACCTGATCTGGGTTGGGGACCTCATGGAGAAGGCCGGGATGACGCCAACTGTTGCCCAAGCCGTCTCCGTGTTCGCCGTAACCCCAACCATCGATCTTCCACCTCAGCATTCCACGACGCTGCCGTTCCTCAAGGTTCGGGTCGCGGCCAAGCCCATTGTCTGGTTCAGTGCACCCAACGCGACACCGGAGCGTGCCGTCGGGGTGAGCAACAGTACCTCCAACACCCTTCCCGCTGGCCCCCTCGCCGTCTTTGGCCGCGGTGGATTCCTAGGCGAGGCGTTGCTCCAGAGCCTGAAGCCCGGAGCGCGGCAGTTTGCCCGCATCGGCAACGAGCCGGACATGGATCTGGCAGCCGTCCAGATCAAGCGTTCCGAGGAGCGCAAGCATGTCGACTTCCGCGGCGGAGATCTGCGAACGCATTCGATCCAAATCATGACCATCAATCTCCTCTTCAATAACCGGACCGGGCGCACCGCCGAGACCTACGTTGGCATGCCTATCGTCACCAATGCGACCCTGGAGGGCAGTGACCGCGTCGACTTCGACTCGACGACGTCGACACCCTTCGCGGTCTTCGACGTTCCAACCGGGCCGGGTCTGAGCCGCACCGTGACGGTGCGACAGGCGGTCTCGAGCCCCGTGGCGGTCGATCAGCTCGAGCCAGAGCAGCTCGGCGAGCTCATTGCGGACCCTGCGATTCCTGAACCGGAGCGCGCGATTCTTCGCAAGGCGATGGTGCCACTCCAAGCTCGCCTATCGCTGCTCCGCTCCAAAGCCGAGCTCGATCTCGAACATGAAGCCGTCGAGGGGGACCTGACGCGGCTCAAGGAGGCATCCAGCTCCCTCAAGGGTGAGGACTCGGGCAACGCTGGCGCCGTCATCACTCAGCGCGTCCTGAAGCGTCACGACGAGCTTCGCGCGCTCGAGGCCAAGAAGCGAGCACTCGAGAAGGATCTCGAGCACCGGACCACCGATCTTCGCACCGTCCTCAGCGAGCTGGACGCGCTTCGAGAAGCGATCCTCCAGGAGCGGAAACGGCTCGAGACCGCTTCGCCCTCCGCCCGCTGAACGGCTCGGGAAGCCCGGGCACATCGCGAGGACGGCCTCTGCCGGTCGTCCTCGCGGCCACTCTCCGGCCTGCCACGTCTTGGTGGGCGGAGGCTCCACCCGAGCCCGTCCTCCGGCGCTTCAAGGCTGGTCGGGCCTGGAGAGCCTCGAGGGGGCATTCGGTTGCGCCGCGGGGTTGCCCGGCCGAAGTTGTCTGAGGGTTGACCATCGGGTACCTTGCGCTCCGAGTGTGGTTCGACTGGTGTGTTCCGCGCTCCGGCGCCTTCTCGGGTCCCCATGCTGCACCGCCTCGGTTTCGACTTCGGCTCGGCCACCATCAAGTTGGTTCTCATCGACGAGCACGGTGTCGTTTGCTACCGCGCCGCGGCCCCGTACGCGGGCTCACCCTACGCTGCGCTGCGCGGCCTCATCGAGCCATTGAACCATGGTGAGCGACGGGGGGTGTCCGTGAGCCTCGCGCTCTCGGGGCGTTCCCGGGCTCTCGGGGTGGAGCGCCTGCCGGCATGCACGGAGGTCAGCGACATCGTGGCGGCAGTCGTTGGCGCCCAACACTGCCACCCGAGCGCTCGCGACGTCGTCTCGTTTGGCGCCGAGTATTCCCTCTGGTGCCGCCTCGATCCGGCGCGTCCGCGCAGCTTCACCGACTTCGCGCTCTCCGATCTGTGTGCGGCGGGTGCAGGAAGCTTCCTCGAACAGCAGTCGGGGCGGCTGGGGATGTCGGTAGAGGGCCTTGCTCGAGCCGCGGTAGCTGCCACGCGAGCTCCAACCGTAGCGGGGCGCTGCGCGGTATTCACGAAGTCCGACTTGATCCATCTCCAACAGAAGGGCGCTCCGATCGAGGAGATCGCCCTGGGGCTCTGCCACGCGTTGGTGCGGACCTTTCAGGCCCAGGTGATGCACGGACGCCTGCCCGAGCTCCCCCTGCTGTTCATGGGCGGATGCGCCAAGAATCAGGGCATGGTGCGTGCTGCGCGGGAGGTGTTCGCGCTCGGAGGCGACGACCTCCTCGTCGCCGACTGGCCCGAGTTCGTCGCCGCGACTGGGACGGCGCTGCTGGCTGAGGCGGCCCCCATCGTTCTCGACGAGCTCTGCTCGGCGCTCCGTGACGCTGGCGAACGCATCACCAGTTGGCCGACACTCAGCCATCCGTCGGCTCCAGTGCAAGTTGCACCGGCGGACGAACCGCGGGGGGACGGGCTCAGAGCCGAAGAGGTCATCCTTGGGGTCGATGTCGGCTCGGTCAGCACCAACCTAGCTTTGGTCGACACGGGCGGTAGGCTCCTCGATTCGGTCTACGTGTACACGAGCGGCAAGCCCCTCGACGCCGTTCGAGAGGCGCTCACAATCCTCGCGCAACGCCACTCGCATCCCATTCACGTGGTGGGCGCCGGGGCAACGGGATCCGGGCGGTACCTGGCAGACTACTTGATCGGGGCCGACCTGGTGAAGAACGAGATCGCGGCCCAACTGCGCGCCGCGGTTGCCGTCTTGCCCGACGTGGATACGGTCCTCGAAATCGGTGGCCAGGACGCCAAGTACATTCGCGCCGAGCAGGGTACGCTCCGTGATTTTGCCATGAATCGTCTGTGTGCCGCCGGAACCGGTTCGTTTTTGGCGGAGCAGGCTGAGAAACTCGGGATCCGCATCGTCGACGAGTTCGCTGCGCGAGCGTTGGCCGCCAAGGCCCCGATCGACCTCGGCTGTCGATGCACCGTGTTCATGGAGAGCGCTGCCGTCGCGGCGCTTGCGGCAGGCGCCAGCCTCGACGATGTGGCAGCAGGGCTCGCGCTCTCGGTGGCTCGCAACTACCTGGATCGTGTGGTTCAGGGCCGCAGTATCGGGCAGCACGTCCTGTTTCAGGGGGGGACCGCCGCGAATCTTGCGGTCGTCGCGGCATTCGAGAGGCTCCTCGGGCGCCCCGTCCGCGTTCATCCGCACCACCGCGTCTCCGGCGCGTTCGGGATCGCCTTGCTGGTGCTGGACCAGATCAACCAGTCGCCGCACGCCTCGCCGCGGGGCACCCGTAGTAGCCGTTTTCGCGGGCTATCTCCATCCCCCGGCACACTCGAGCGAATCTTCGAATGCCCCCAGTGTACGGCCCATTGCCAGGTGACACGGCTTCGCGCGGACGACCGCGTGTTCCACTTTGGTGATGCTTGCGAGCGGTACACGGCTCAGAGTAGCGGTAGCGCTATGGTTGACGACCCGCTCTCGCGGCGCACGGAGCTGCTGCTCCGAGCCTGCGGACTTGGAGACCCGCCAGATCCGAGCGTGCCCCGTGCTCTCGGGATCCCAAGAGCTGCGCACTGCGTCGCGGTCCTGCCGTGGCTCACTGCGATAGCCAGAGCTGCCGGCAGGAGCCCCGTGCTGTCCGGACCGACGACGCCCCAGACCCTTGCCGATGGCATGCGTCACCTAACATCGGACAGCTGTCTGCCCGTCAAGGCCGCCTACGGGCACGTGGCAGAACTGACGCGATGGGGGATGCATCAGGTGCTCATGCCGTCGGTCGGCGCGTATCGAGGCGACGAAGAGCTCGCGCACAATTGCCTGCTCTGCCACCATCTGCCGTGGATGGTGGCGGGGGCGGTCCCCGGCGCCGAAATCATCGCTCCGGAGCTGTCGCTGGACCTTCCCAAGGGGCGTCGGGTCGACGATCTAGCCGAAGCAGCGTCAGCGCTCGGGCTTTCGAGGGACGACGTCGAACGTGCATTGGACGAGGGGGACACGGCGGACAAGCGTTGGCGTCAGGAGCTCAGGGCCTGGGGGCGCGAAGTGCTTGCGGCCGGTCACGATCGCATTGCCGTGGTCTTCGGACGACCGTACCTGCTGAGCGATCCCTTGCTGAGTCTCTCGATCGGCCGCCATCTCGCCCGGCTCGGGCTGGCGGTCTTGCCATTCGATGCCTTGCCGATCGAGTCCGTCGTTCTGGATGGGCGGTGGCAGGATCTGCCCTGGCACCACCCGCGGGATCTGATCCGCGCTGGCCTGTTGATCGAGAAGGATGCGCGACTCTTCCCGGTGGTCGTCACGTCTTTCGGGTGTGGTCCAGACGCTTTCACCGTCAAGCACCTCGAGCAGCTGTTCGCCGGGCGCCCCCACCTGTTCGTCGAGCTCGATGAGCACCGCTCCGAAGCCGGTCTCATGACGCGCCTCGAGGCTTTCAGCGATGAGATTGCTGCACATCTCAGCCGCCGGCAGGCGACCTTCCCCCGAAAGTCCGTGTCGCGGCCGAGGATCGATAGGCGGCACAAGGTCGTCATGCCGTACTTCGGCGACTATGCCCACGGGCAGGCTGGGATCCTCCGAGCGGCGGGGTACGATGTGACGCTTCTGCCGCCACCTGGCCGCGGCACGCGCGAGCGCGGCGAGGCTGTAGTGTCTGGGCGAGAGTGCTATCCGTTCACCGTCATTGCTGGCGATCTGGCGGCGTGCGTGGAAAGCGGCGCCGTTGGTCCGGACACGGTCTTCTTCCTTCCCGGCACCGTCGTCTCCTGCCTCCTCCGTCAGTATGGCGATGGTCTCGATCTGATGCTGCAGCGGCTTGGTGCCGGTGGAGTGCGGTTGATGACGGCATCCCTCGAGAGCTGGCCCAGGCTCGTGGGGCTTCCGCTCACGGTTCGACTGGGCGCAACGCTCGCGGGGACGGACATGCTCCTGCGGGCCCGCTGTCGCTTGCGGCCCTACGAACTGCAGGCAGGACGGGCCGATGCGATCTACCAGCGCAGTCTCGAACACCTGTCCGTTGCGGCCGAACGGGGGACGCTCTGGGACACCTTGCGCGACTGCGCCGCCGAGTTCCATGCGATCGAGATCCATCGGAGCGAGCGACCCCTCGTGGGTGTGGTGGGAGACGTCTACACGCGCGCCAGCGATTTCGCGTCGGAGGATCTGTTCCGCAGGCTCGAGGATGCGGGCTGCGAGGTCTGGCCAGCGCCGTTCATCGGTGACGTGGTCGAGTACAATGCGACACGCCGGAGACAGCTTGCCTGGCGGCTCAGGCGGCCTCACTGGCACATCCGCTATGGGCTGACCGCCCGCGTGCTGACGCGACAGCGGCAGCGGGTCGAGGCGCTCTTCTCTGGGATCGAGGGGATCAAGCCGGAGATCAGCGCCGAGGAGATGCAGACCCTCGTGCGGCCCCACGTGGGGAGTGCGGCCAATCCGCTGCTTCTGCTGAACCTCGGGCGCATGATCCACTATGCGCGAACTGGTGCTGACGGAATCGTCAATGCCTCGTGCATCAACTGCATGGTGGGCTCCGCTTCGCACGCATTCGAAGAACGGCTCAGACACGATGGGGGACAGATCCCCATCACTAGCCTGGTCTACGGCGGCAGCCACGCGACCACGAATCAGATCCGTCTCGAGGCATTCTTGCACCAGGTGCGCCGGGCGCACGCCGAGAGGATGAGCTCGAGATCCTCCGCGAAGGGCTGACGAATCCACGTGAAGCCCCCCACCATTTGTGGCTGGGTGTGTCCGTTCACGGCCCCCAAAGACCGGAACGTGGAGAGCGCGTGACCGTAGGGAGTCACAGTCAGGCGGAACGGTCTGTTCGGGTTCCTGAGCGGGAGTGTGTTGGGCGCACCTGAGATACGGACGCGCCTGGAATCAAAAAGGGGGCGATGGCTCAGGAGCGCCGTGACGCGTCAGGGAACCCAGAGCCAACTCGGCTGCAGGTTCGTGACTACCATCCTGACTGTCCGAGCCCCCCTGCGAAAGCAGCACCGCAGCATCCTGGACTTCATCACCCAGGCGTGTCGAGCCCGGCAGCTCTACACTTCTCCCAAGCGAACGATGTCCCTCTTCAACCGAGGCATCCACTGGTACCCATACCTCACAACCATGCACCGGGAGTGGTTCAACCAACTCATGACCGCCTACGAGTGGATGCTGCGCGAGCACCAATCCCTGGCCGAAATCCTCAAGTATAGCGCTCCGCGAGAACGCGAGAACGCGAGAACGCGAGAACGCGAGAACGCGAGAACGCGAGAACTGAGGGGATGCATCAGGCGGGCCACCTGACGACAGGTGCGGCGGCAGGCGCGAATGGTCGAGAAAGAGAATGCTTGACTCCAACCTGCTGGGCTGGCGAGACAACAGCGTCACTGGCGCGAGGCCTGGTGGCCAGCGCTGAGCAGAGCGCCAGCGGACGGGAGTCCGGCGCGCAAGGGACCCAATCGGTCCATCGTCGTAACCGACGCGAGACTCCAGGAAGAATCCCCCCTGTTAGGCAGCGCACCGGTTCAGGCGAGCTCGGTCCAGCCGGAACCCCGATGGGGTTGGCTCTCCCAAACAGACGCCGACGATCCAAACGAGCAGGAGGCACGGATGACAGAAAACCCCCATTGACAGAACTGTCTCGTGGGTGAATCGTGCGAAGTGGAGCTCACAAGCTGCGAGAGCAAAATGGTCTCCTCCTGCGTGAGGAGAGAGATGACGCCGCAAGCGGAGCGCATTCCGGGGACCGCATGTCAGACACCTGCAAGACCCTCAATCTTTGGAAGACGAGCAGCAGCGTTCGCGGCGTCGCTATTCTTGGGGTGGTCATCTGCCATTCCGCCTTTTTCGGGGTCCTATGGTATCGAGCCATTCTCAATCAGCTCGGTCAGCCTTTCGCGCCATCAGGTCTCCCGCTAGCTATGGCGATGCCGGGGTGGACCATGTTGCAGGAGGTGACGCGGGTCCCCGTCCCGCTGTTCGTGCTCGTTTGCGGCCAGTTCTCCACCTTCATGCCCAGGACTTGGAGTGCCACGTGGATGCAGGTGAGGAAGATACTGATGCCATACGCCTTCTGGTCCCTCGCGGGATGGGCGCTCTCCTGGTCCGGCGACGCGACGGGCTGGAGCGTCAGCGTCTTTCTGCGGAAGTTCCTCTTGGGTGAGACTCAAGCTGGGTACTACTTCATTCCGATCATTATTCAGTACTATTTTCTGATTCGGTGGGCTGTTCCCTGGGTCAAGAAGAGCCCCCGGGCGTCGATCATCGTGGCGGCGGTTCTCCAGTTCGGCTGGATCGGCTTCAACTACCTCGCCTATGCGATTAGAGGCGGACTGATTCCCTTTCCGGTCCAGCCCGATACGCTGCCGGAAGTTCCCTTTCCCCGCTTCGCTCTATTCTTCGTCTTGGGGATCTGGATAGGAGCATACCCTGACAGAATGAAGAGTCTCCTTTCCCGCATCGGGGGGGCTCTTCCTTGGCTGGTGCTTCTATTTGGCGCCGCAATATTCGTCGAGCATGGCTTCATTCTGCACAGTACACTCAAGTCCTCTCCTGACCTAGTGACGTGGAAAATCCTCACGGCGATGGAGCAGTGGAAGCTGAGCACTACCCTATTCTGCCTTGCGGTGGCGTTCGTTCTCTATCGCCATGGCCAGTCGCGCATTCTGTCGGCCAAATGGCTCACTTCGCTCAGCTCATGGACGATGGTGATCTTCATTCTCAACGGCCCTTTGATGTCGGCCGCCTTGTGGTTGCTCAAGCCTCTCGCTGTTGCACCAGCGTACCACTCGCTCGTGTTCGTGTCCTTGCTCTGCATCTCCGTGGGTGTGCCCGTCGCTTTGGGGAGCCTGATCAGAAAGAGTCTTCCCTGGGCACGCATCATCGTTGGGGATGGGCGGTAGGGCGGGACAATCGCATCAAACTCCAGAGGCTGCTGCGGCACCAGCGCCGGTGCCCCTCTGGCTCACTCACAGATTCGCCTGAAGAGGCAGAGTCCAGTGCCCGAACGATGGGTACTGCGCGATGACCGGAATGATCTCCAGAGGATGCGCCTGCCTCCGCGCTTTCGTCGGGTTCGGAGTTCGCGAGAAGCACTCGAGGCTCTTCGGCAGCACTGCGTGACGCAACGAATGCGACGCTCTCGGGCGCGCAATCGAGTCTACTCCATGTTTGGCGCGCAAGCCCTGGGCTGACTCCCTGGCAGAACCCAGGAGTCTCCCGTCGGCACTAGCTGTCGACGTCGAAGGCTCCAGCCGAAGGTGGGCTCGGCCGGGAATTGCCGTCAAAATCCACGCTTGGCGCATCCGCACCATCCCCGAAACCGGCAATCGGGGACGCGCCAGATATGTGGAAGTCACCACCCTCTGCATCAGCGAACCCAGGCAGAACATCATATTTTGTCGAGTTCTTGGCACCGCAAGACGGGAACCCCGGATTACTATTGGACGAATACAGGAAGTTATTATGGTAGTAGGGCGCCGACGCCCCACCAAAGCGAGAGCAATCGCCGCCACCACCAGCGAATAGGCTCGCTTGAGCCGAGGCATAGTGAATCACGTTGTTGAAGAAGCGGTTATCATCACCGTCAAAGGCAAAACCGGTCTCAACCGCCCCAGGCCAATACACCGTATTATTATAGAACCAGTTGTCCGCGGCCGGGCGCTCTTCGTCGCGTGCAACCATAATCTGACCACTGGCAATGAATACGTTGTTGTACACACGAGCATGCTGCGTAGCTAGGAGCGAGAGGTTCAGCGGACAATTACTCTCAAAGACATTGCCATATATTTCAATACCATCGCAGTATTCCTCGGGATCTTCGCCAGCAGTAGCAATATCAACAAGATAGGTAAGACACGACGGCTCCCTGAAGACGTTATTACGAACCACGAGGTTCTTGTTTTGGCCACTGATATTCAGAAATGTACCCAGCGACACCCCGTCGGCAGACACAGCGGATCGAGTATAAGTACCATGCTCGAACACGACATTCGTGCTCGGAGTCTCATGATTACCACTGGACAGATAGAAGTGATGTTCGAGCGCCGAAACACCATTGTCATGCGCATTGATCCGCACAGAAGAGTTCGATAACCAACCGTAGAAACCGTTGGCATTATTGGCGAGCTCGGTGACATTGTCCGGAACCCCGATCTCGATATCATCACAGGGCGCTGACGTGGTCCAAGAGTTGCAAACGAGCCCCTGCTCCCAGCCACTGATTACCCCGCCCTCGATACGGATGTGACTGGCCCCTGCGAAATCAACGCCCACAATCCCAGAGTCGCCACAGTTCGACTCGCACACGAAGTCGATGTTCCTGATGATGAATCCGTCCGAGTCCTCGTTGAAGATAGCCCCTCCACCCGGTCCCGTGACGCGAGGGTTGGATTCACCTCCCGAGGAGCAGTTCTCGCCGCCGGAGCTCGCGCACAGAACTACCCGGTCATCGGGTTCAGGCGCCGTGTTGTTGATTTGCAGACGCCCATCCCAGCTTGCACCACGCTCCAAACAGATCACTTCGCCGGCGGCAGCGCCATTTATGGCGCTCTGTACCGCGTCAATCGAGGCAGAACCATCGAACGACCGCGTGCATTCGGCTTCCGCGTCCACAATCACGCCGGGGCTACCAGTCCCGCGCCCGCCACCGGTGCCGGAAGCATCCGCGCCGGACCTGGAGCTCGGGTTTGCCCCGCCCCCCGATCCTCCACACGCTCCGGCAATGGCCGCTACGAATGCAGCAGCGGTCACCCGACGCGAGCACGGAGCGAGGAGCACTGTACCGAAGCCTCGCGGCAGACCGAACACGGAAAGGCGTCCAGCGACTCTAGATTGGTCCATTCGAGCAATCTACCTGGCGCCGAAGCTGGTTGGAAGTGGAAGACTGGACGCGCGAAAACGGATCATGGGTCGAGACCCCACGGCGTAGGGAACTGGCGCATATCGCGTCGCAAGGACAATCGCCCCAGTCACCAGCCCCAAGACCGCACCGCTGAGCGGTGGCGTCAGCTCGGATGGGGGCAACCTTACGCACCCAGTGACAGGATGCAATTGTGTGGTTGTGAGCTGAGCAGCGGATGGCGGCAGTGTCGGGCTCAAATACGCACGTCGATGGCACCGAGGCAGGCGGGCATTTCGCCGACGTGCCGGAATCACTCATGGTTCCACTCCTGCAAGGGCACCGAGTTGCCAACCGGCCGCTCGTATCCGAGACTCGGATTGCTCGTCTGGGGGCGACGCTGCCCCTGGTTGGGGCTCAGCGGACACGCCACGAAATCCGCACACACAGCTGAGCCGGCGCGCCGCAGGGCTGTCGCGGTTTCCTTGTGATTTGAGTCACCTCGACGCGCGATCGACGTACTGCTGAGTCCACCGGAACCCGTGTCCGCCGGAGTGGGGATCGACGCCGACGTCATTCCATGGCGGTCGACCAGGTTGCGTTCGCTCCAGTTGCTGGTCGTGCTGTTGTCCTGTGGTGTGGCTCGGCGCAGGGGGTGGGAAGCGCGTAGCTCCGTCGATCTGGGTGAGGAGATAGCTCTTGCCCACCATGCCATCGAGCAGGAGCGCAAGACGGAACAGTGGGCGAGGCGGCTCCCGACGGCGCCCCCTCGAACCCGCAGTGGAAGGAGTGCATCAAGTGACGCGTCCCTGTGGGTGGTGCCCCCCCAACGCTCCCACTCGGCTGATGCTGAGTGGGAGCCCGTGCCGCGGGACTCTGCCGGGCATGGGTCTTGGGCAGGCCCTGGAAAAGACAGGGGAATCTTGTTGGAGCGGACTTCGAGACTCGACAGGTTTGACCCTCCCTCACCCCGAGGGGGGCAGGCCAAACCGTTCGAGAATCGCGCTCGCCGATTTGGACTGGCCGGGGTCACCCGAACGCGATCCCCTTGGGCGCAACGAGGAAGGCGCGGATGTGCCCAAGCCGGGGCTTCAAGCTCAGGTCGCCCCTGCAAGAAGCACGTCCTCCCTCTGAACGTACGAACACCGTTCTGAAGCTCAATGTCCCTCCCCGGGTGGGGCCTTGCTGCCAGCAATCGGGCCGAGGAACGGCCCCGGCGTTCGTTCCCACTGCTCGACCGACTGGACGCTTGGGTCGATGAGCGGAGTGCTAACCTGCTTCCGGTATCGTCGCTTCGCCGTGCGACAACCGACGAGCTCAACCAAGGGGTGTTCTTCCGACGCTGCTTCGAGGATGGGCACCGCGACCTGCATTGGTTCGCGTCGCACAACACCCTGGCTGCCCGAGCACCCCCTACCGTCACGCGCGCGCTTGGAGGCTCAGCCCCCCCCGAAGCAGCTCGCGAGTGCAGGCGAACAAGAATTCCGTAATCCCATCGCGCGCTCGTCAGGAGTCCGTCAACGCTTGGGGTGAAGCCGTGCGAAGCCTTCCAAGTTCCATTATTGGCTCGCGGATCAGGAAGCCCGCCACGGCTCTCGGACCGAAACCGGAATACCCACCGCGACACCAACAAGGGGAGGCACCAATACGACTCGGCGACCGAACGATGGGAACTCTGCCTCCACAGCACAGCGACAACCGCCGAGACTCGCGTCAGCAAAGTTGCATCCCTCACCTTCTTGGCTCATCGAAGCAGAGCGCAAGCGCTCTGCCTCGATACACGAGGTAGAGTCCTCATCAAGGGCATGTCCTTTCTGTGGAGCCTTATCAACGTGCACTTTGAGAACGTGCCCATACCTTCCTCAAGCACAGACGCGCGTCATCAGCACGATTCCAGCCGGTCCATGCTCCGGGCTTGACCGCTGGTCCAGAATCGCGAACGGCACCTTGGTGTTTTATATGTAGACGAGTTCATGTTCCCATGATCGGATTTGGAGCGTGTTGGTTGTCGAGGCTGGTCGATCCAGACGCACGAACCGATTGCAGAACTGGAGCCCCCGCGTTGCCTGCGGCACGCTGCCACGCCTACTCGATGAGACTAGCTCTCTCCCGCCACCGCTTCTCCTGACAGGTCGACGATGCAAGAAATGGGTCCGGCAGCCGCCGCTGCTTTCATTCTGCTGCTTCCAGTAACGATGGCAGCGTTCGCAATGCTGAAGATTCATCAGGCCACGGTTGTGGTGCTGCTGTTCGCCCTCATGTTCTTGCCGGAAGGTGTGGGAATTGATCTGCCGGTCGTTCCAACACTGGACAAGTACGCGATGCCGCCTCTCCTGGTCTTGCTTGCGATCCTGTGCTCATCGCCACGCAGCCTGAGGGGAGGGCGCACGGGACTCGGTCTGAACATACTGTTAATCTTGATGGTCGCAGGAGCGTTCATGACCGTGAGCAGCAACGGAGATCCGCTGCCGGTGGGGGATCAGTGGCTGCCGGGAATGAAGCTGTATGACTCTTTCTCCTTCATTGGGCGCATGGTCTTTACCATCATTATACCATACGCAATCGGGAACCGGCTGTTTCGCCGGGAGCGGCAGCTCGGTGACTTACTGAGCCTGATTGTGCTGGCCAACCTGATCTATCTGCCCTTGGAGCTCTTCGAGCTCCGGATGAGCCCGCAGCTGCATAACATGCTATATGGCTTCGCTCAGCATTCGTTTCTGCAAACCGTACGAGACGGCAGCTACCGGCCAATGGTCTTCATGGCCCACGGCTTGGAACTGGCGCTCTTCCTATGCACGGGCGTGGTTGCCGCCTGGGCACTCTGGCGAGCCCGTCCGCGACCAGCGCCCCGAGTTCCGCGAATTGCGTCGGCGATCAGCCTGACTGGCGTGCTCTCGATCATCAACAGCCTTGGCGCATTGGTCTTCGCTTTGGTGTCGGTTCCTCTGATGCTGTATACTTCCCAGCGACTGCAGCGACGGCTGTTGGTGGGGATTTGCGTAGTGGTGCTCGCATACCCGACTCTGCGAGCATCGGGGTGGTTTCCCGTCGACCAGCTCATCGACGGAGCTGCGCAGATCAGCGCGGAGCGTGCCGAGTCGCTGCAATTCCGATTCACTAACGAGGACAGGCTCCTCGCGAAGGCCCGGGAGCGCATGCTCGTCGGCTGGGGAGGCTATGGACGCAATCGGGTGTTCTCCGAGGAGGGAATTGACATATCCGTCACCGATGGCGCGTGGATCATTCAGCTCGGGCTATTTGGAGCCACAGGCTTCGTGGCGTACTTTGGACTGCTGACGGGCTCGATTTGGACGGCGGTGCGGGCGATGGCTCGCTTGAGAGGCAAGGCAGAAGTGCTGCTCGGTGGACTTGCGTGGATTGTCGCACTACGCACAGTCGACATGCTCCCAAACGCGCAAGCGTCCTACCTGACCATGTTTCTCGCAGGGTGCCTGTCTGGTTCCGCCACCGGCCTGCTTCAGGAATCGCGACAGCTCCGTTCAAGGCTGCGGTTTGGCGCTCGTGGATAGACCCGCGACGCCCCTGCGCATCGCCTGGGGAATCCCCGGCAGAAAGCGTCCGCCATGGCGGTGTTAGCTGGCGTGCCCACTGACAGGCATTTCGAGCCGAGTTACCTCTTGCGGAAGCGGCCCCAGATGCGGCTCGATGTAACTGAACCCGTGACCGCAATCGGCCTGAGCACCATCCCGCTCGAACCGCGCGACACGAGCCGTCCACCACAGTGACAGTGTGCGAACGCCTGATTTCGCTCGCGTCACGCCTCCCGCCTGAACGCCGGCTTCCCGCGACAGCCCAGTCCGCGGTCACGAATCTCGAACAGTGGCGGGAATGGCATCGAGTGGCGCATCCTCTTCGGGGTGGTGCCCCATCCCCGGTGCCCCCACCCAGCCAAGACTGAGCGGGCACCCGCGCCGCGGGACACGGGGTCTTCGTAAGACCCCGAAAGAGACACAAAATCGTGTTCGAGCAGACTTCGGGACTCGACAGGTTTGGCCACGCGTCACCCCGACGGGGCAGGCCAAACCGTTCGACAATCGCACTCGTTGATTCAGTGACGGTGCCGTGACGCGGATACACCGATAGGACACTGATCGGGTAGCCCCCCAACTGCCTTCTGGGGTGCCCCCTGGCATGACGAACTACTACAGCGGGCGCCACGCCCAGAGGACCCCAGAGGAACATCCCGCGGAACAAGACAAACAGCAAAGCAGGCCGAACCTCAGAGGGCTCGGCCTGCTTCCGCTTGGGCTCGCCGCGAGCGCGGTCGAGCTGTGTCAATTACTCCAGAGTACCCTCGATGACGATGCCGTCGAATGCGATATCGGAGTCATACCCTCCGAGTCCTAGTGCTCCGTCGGTGCCGGCGTAGCACGCTGAGTCAACAGACACGCTTACGTCATTGACGCTCCACGTCACAGCCGATGGCTCGAGGGAGATCTCACCGACGTAGGGGGTGCGAGCCGCTATCGGAGTGGTATCCGTCGTCGCAGTCGCGCTTCCGTCGAACGTGAGGAGGCGACCATCGTTGCGATGGATTCCGCCGCAACCGACAGCGGGCGCCCATCCACCATCCCAGATCGTGTTCATGTAGACGTTCACGTGGTCGCCAGCAAGAACCTCTGCGTTATATGCAACATGATCGACACGGACGTTGTACTTCGTGAGCGCGACCTTCAACAGATCCGAAGCGTCCGCAGAACTGACGATGAGCCGTCCGTCGTTTAGCTCGCGCCGAGTTGCGTCATTGGCGGGAACGAAGTCGAACTTCTGCTGTTCATCCGAGAAGTTGTAGGAGATACGCACGCGACCGTCCGCGAGGTTCTCGACAGCGCCGTGAATGGCAGCAGGATCGATCTCTACACCGTCAGACTCGAAACCCTCGACCGTCCCCTCCAGCACGACGTTGTCGAACGCTACGGTCGACGCGTAACCGCCGAGAGCGATCGTGCGGGAAGTGCCGCCGTAGTACGGGAATGCAAGACTCTCCGCTGAACCATCGAGCGTCCAAGTGAGTCCAGCTTCGGTGGTATCGATGCGGCCCGAATAGACGGTACCGGTGGCGACGCCCAGCGTGGAGGAGGTTAGAACCTCGCCGCCATTAGCCGCGAAGAGCTGACCACTGCTATTATGGATCGCCCCGTAGCCCCGCGACGGATTCCAAGAGCCATCGGGCACGGTCCCAACGTAGACGTTTACATGGTCTCCGCTGAGAAGCTCTGCCTGATAGGTCATTGAGTCGACCTTGAACCCCTTGGTCAGTTGGGCCGCAACGAGACCATCAGCGGCGACGTTCTGCACAACCAAACGGCCGTTCACGATCGAGAGCGCGGCAGTGTTTGGATCGAAGGCAGCGAAGTCGATGAGCTGCTGAGCGTTCTGGAAGTCGTAGGTCACGCGAACACGGTCGCCACCAAGTGACTCGACGGAGCCATGCAGCCCAGTTTCAGGCGCATCCGGCCCAAAGGTGCCGATTCGGAGCTCACCTGTCACAGGGTTGAGTCTCGCCTCGTAGCGCCCGAGCGCGGGATAGCGAACCGAGAAGTACTGCCCTGCTGACACCACTGTCGTCGCCGCCGTGTTTCCACTCGGCACCACGAGTCTGGTCGTCTTCGACGGTCCCAGCGCGACCTGTGTCGTGCCCCAACCGTCAAGCTGGTTGGTTCGCGTCACGATGCACTGATCCCCGTCGGAGACCATCCAACTCTGATTCACATTGTAGCTCAGCTCCACAACGTCGCCGTCAGCCACCATTCGATTGCTGCTCTCGACGTTCCAGTTTGTGGCATTGCAGCGGAGGTAATAATAGAGAGGCGCGGGCTGGGTGGCGACGGGCGTAATGGAGACCGTGCCTTCTTCCCAGTTCACCGTGGCGCGATACCGCCCCAAGGCGGGATACCGAACCGTCGCGGGAGTCGAGTCTACCGCGCCGATCGACCACTGGGCGGGAGGAGTCACGACGTTTGATGTCGCCGAACCGAACGTGGCGCTCTCGGTCCCCCAGCCCGACGCAGAGTTGGTGCGTGTAACAACGCATTGGTCTCCGCCAGTGACCATCCACGACTGGTTGACATCGAAATCGACGGTGAAGAGCCCGTCATCGTCAGCGTCGCTCAACCGGTTCGTCGAACTCGCATCGAATCCCGTCGCGTTGCAGCGGAAGTATAGGAACTCGTCGACGCCAACCAGCGCTTGACCCATCGAGGCAACATCGGTCTCTGAGTTCTCTACCCCACTGCAGCCAATAATGGCGAATCCCATCACGGCGCAGCCCACCAATCCACTGACTATTCGGCTCATCATATCTCTTCGACTCCTATTCCTAATTGTGACGAACGCGCATGGGGCGGCGCTCGCTCGAATCGCGGACACACCACACAAACGCCGCAAAACTTGCGGCATATCTCCCACTCGCCAACCACAGATGGCCCCGCCAAGGCGCGGTCACCAGCAGACTGTTTCAGAGGTGCGTGTTGTGTCTCACCTCTGATGATCGCCAAAGGGCGATCGTAAGCGACGATGCCACATTCGTCGACGCAATCAAGACAAATCGCTACATGAGTTGAGCGTGTGTGTCGTGTGTGTACCTGCGCCGCCCTCCGCGAATCGGCTCACCAGCAGTAGGTTACTTCTATGTGTGGACGGTTTCGTGTTCGGAAGCGCAACCTTCCCAAAGCGCAGCTCCCCAGCGGATAACCCCCCGACGTCTTGTCGGCACGTCGCGGAAGCCAGTTCACCAGAGAGTCCGGCCGGCCCAATGCCCACGCACAGCCCAAACTGGACGGCCTTCCGACGAAGCGACAGCGAACGCCGGCCTAGGGCTTGTGGAGCGTCCCATCCGAAGCGGATGCGCGGCGGGGACGGTACTCCGCCGCTGCAACGATGTGCCGATTCCGTGGGAGAAGCACGCTGTGGCGGAGGAAGTCCCTCAGAAAATGCGGGGGAAAGTGCTCGGTGCGGCCAAGCACGGCGCGTTTTATGTGTCCTAGCGCGAAGGCGGCAACGAAGACTGCATCCGTTAAACACGCATAGGGTACACCGTAGCTCTTCGCGAAGAAGCGACGCCGAGACTCAAACCAGTACCCCGGGAGCGGCCTTCGGGGGCACCGATCGTTCGTGATACCCGTCGCGGCCCCCGCATCGTGGATGACGCGGCTGCTTGGGACGCAAGCGATGTCCCACCCCGCGCTTCTCGTCTTCCGACAGAAGTCAGTCTCCTCAAAGTAGAGGAAATAGGCCTCGTCCAATCCGCCCACCTGCTCTATCAGATTGCGACGAATCATCATCGCAGCGCCCGAGACCCAATCAGTGTGCTCGGCATCGCGCCCAATCGGCCGCGACACGACGTGGCGACGCAAGAGCTTGGTAACCAAGCCGACCTCCAGAGCACGGTCGACTTCGCTGACGAGGGAGTGGAACCTGAACGCACCCAACTGCTCGGCGCTGTTTGGCGCCTCCAATACGCTTCCCGCCACGGCGACTCTTGGATGGTCTTGTAGGTATCCGACTAGCTGACTGATCGCCCCCGGACACACCACTGCGTCCGGATTGAGCAAGTAGAAGTAGGTCGGTATGCGCTCTGACTCGAACCCGAAACGAATACCCTGGTTGCAGCCGTATGCGAACCCTCCGTTTCGTTCTGCGCGCACGACGGAAACCCAATCCGAAAGCCCGCGCTCGCGGACAAAAGCGTCGAGCGCCGGAACATCACCGGAATCGTTGTCAACGATCACGGCACGCACGCAAATACCGTTTATGGCTGCCGCAGCACGCTCACGGGCAAGTGCTTCCAACGACTCACACACGAGCGCCGCCGTGTGATAAGTCACTGTTACTACGAGAACGTCGCAGACACTGTCCGGAGCACTCAGGGGTCGTGGCATGATTCTACTTATGGTTAGGAGCTTCGGCTATTCGCTTGTGTTCTATTATGCCAGTCCGGTGACCCGTGATAACATCCATGAGGTAGCGGGAGGCGCCCAGCAACTCCGAGCACTTGTCAGCTGTGTTGAGCAACGCATAGGCGACAGCAAGCCGACGCGAGACACCGCAGCGACGTTTCCGTAAATAGAGTCGCGCAACGCGAACCGGGTATGCGACGAACCCGACCCAAGCAGCAGGCGAGAGTCGCGTTGCCGCAACGATTCCGAACGGAAAGCCGACCCCCCAGAAGACACAATTCAACGTGGGGCGCCATCCCTGCAGACCACTGCTACCGCCGTGCAGATGAGCAAGCTGCGCTGCAGCATATCCCCAGCGGACAGAACGCTTCCACCATTGCGAGTAATGAAGAAGATCGGTGTCGTGGAGAACCATGTCCACCGGAAGCTTCCTGATGGTGCCGTCGGCATTGCGCAAACGCTGGCACAGATCCGGCTCTTCTCCCGCGATCAACGATGGCTCAAACCCTCCTGCCGCCCGAAATGAAGACACCCTCATCATCGAGTTTCCACCGCAGGAGGACACGACGCCAGCTGGCGCATCCCATTCCAGGTTACAGAGCGCGTTGTAGACCGATCGTTCCGGAAACCGCTCGCGGATCTGTCCACACACCGCGGCGAGTGTTGCGTCCGACTCGAGTGCTTCAAGTGCGGCATCAAACCATCCCGGTATAACTTCACAGTCTCCATCCACGAACTGGACGTACTCTACATCTGTCACTAGCTCCAGGAGGCGTGCAAAGCCGGCGTTCCGCGCCCGCGCTGCGGTGAAGGGAGTCCTCATGTCCAGCTCGACAACATCCGCACCCAGAGCGCGAGCGTTCTCGATGGATCCATCAGAAGAGCCCGAGTCCACGTACACGGTGGGCATCGTGCCATGCGACACCGATCGCAGGCACCTGGTCAATCGATCCCCCTCGTTGCGACCGATGACCACGATACCGAGCCGGCGCGCCAACGTGGCGTTTCGGTTGTCGCTGGACTCCGGTGGTGCGAATGCTCCATCCATGGGATCGGACCTTATCATAACCGTGGTGAAGCCACCAAGATGGTACACCGACTCAACCCGATGGCCCTGCTTCGGACGACGTCCGAACTCACGACTTGGAAATGCCCGTGCGCCACACGGTTGTCGCGGCGCGATGTGTCAACAGCAAGACCAGCCCTGAGCTGCGCGGCGGCGGCGACGAAGCTCAGTGTGGTTGTGCCTCCGCCGAACGCGAATGGGCGATGCGGAACAACTCAACAAGAGGCACCACCGATTTGCTGACGTCAAAGTGCTCCAGCACCCGAGCCCTGCCAGCCGCTGCGAGCCGTGCCCTAAGTTCGGGATCCGTTGCCATCAACAGTAGCTGTTCGGCCAGTTCGTCCCAGTTGCCCGCCGCGAAGAGTAGTCCCGTTTCGCGGTGAGCAACTAGCTCGGGTATGCCAGCCACGACCGGCGCGATCACGGGCAGCCCCGTGGCTAACGCCTCCATCAACACGACTGGCAACCCCTCGAGGAAGCTCGAGAGAACAAACACGTGCGCTCGCGCCATCGCATTGAGTACTTCTGGCTCAGACCGCGACCCGAGGAACTCGACCCGATCCTTGAGGCCAAGCGCACTCACCGCAGCCATCAGTGAGTCCTGCTCCGAACCGGAACCGATCACTCGAAGCCGGCCATTGAGCCCTTTGTTGGCCGCGATTGCGAACGCTTGAATGAGGCCGAGCTGCCCCTTCTCTGGAGATAGACGCCCCACTGACAAGAACTCCACGCAATCTCCAGGGCCTGGGCTGGTTCTGCTCGGCTGGGGCACCCGATCCAGCTGCACCCCGCATCGAACCAAATGCACCTTGTGCCACTCGCTCGGCGCAGACACTCGCATTACCTGCGCTCGACCGTAGTGGGAAACCGACGCAATGAAGCGAGCGTAAACCACCTTCTGGCTCAGCAGCGGGGTGGTCGGTCCCGCGAAGTCGCTGGATCCGTGCACCGTCACACTCCACCCAACACCCAAATACCGAGAAGCGGCCAGACCGACGTGCGATGCTGGGTTCGCGAAGTGGTTGTGGATGTGCGTCGCACCGACTCGCCGGAGCTCTTCTGCGAGACGCATTGCCTCTGCGAAGTAGGCGAACGATTTCAGGAGGGCAACCACCCCCGGTAGCCGATGGCGTAGGGTCGCGAACAGAACGACAATCCAGCGCCGCGGACGACGAACGAATGAGGTGCACACGCTCCAAGCAAGCGACCAGTAGGAGGAACCAAGCACGCAGAAGGTGTTTGCACGCTCCAGCTGATCGGCTTCCGATTGGCCATCACCCGGGCGGATCGAGCACGTAACGATATCCACGCCCAGCTGGCGGAGTGCGGCAATCTCGCGTCGAATGAAGGTGTGCGAGACGGCAGGATACTGACTCGCGAGATAGGCTATTTTCATGTTCGGATTCCGGGGAAATAGCGGCTCACCCTGAACGCGAGCCGCGCCTCGGACAGTACGCCAGCTCGGTCCCGTACACGCTGTCCCTGCATATCGCATCGGGACAGACGCATCGGCTCACCGACCTTTGTGTTGACTCCCCACTCCGTAGTGACTCCCCGGCGGTATCCCGCTCTGAGCAACGCATCCAACACCCGCGCATCACAGTTGCCGTTGGGAAAACAGAAAGACTCGCAGTCCACGCTGAGTTCGTGTTCGATACGAGCCTTTGACTCACGGAGCTCCCAGTCGAGCTGCTGATCGTCCAGAAGAGTCAGAATCGAGTGAGACATGGAATGAGACCCAATTTCGTGGCCCTCATCTGCAAGTTCGCGCACTTGATCCCAGCTCATGGGTCCGTCCCAGGTGGCCCACGCCCTCGTTCCGGCCATCGATTCGACCTTCGATACAAACCGCTCGCGATGCTCCGCGGACAGGTTCTTCGCAGCGCGAACAATGGCCCCGGTGAAGACCCCATCGTTAGGAACGACTGCAGAGCCAAGCTCAGCGAGGAGTGACAGCGCCTGGTTCCGGTCGGCAGATGCCAGCGCCTGCACCGAATAGGCCAGCCGATCGTGCCATAGGAGCGCCCTCCGGTCCAGAGCGTCGACCGGAACGAAGAAGCTGGCCTTCACTTTGGCCAGGTTGAGGATCGGCCGAGCATGCTCGAAATTGTCGAGCTGCCCATCATCAAACGTGATGGCAAGTAGCGGGCGAGGTGACTGCATATCCCCAACCCAGAGGTCGTGTGCCCACTTCAACGACCCACAGCTGAAGTGCTTGTGGAAGAACGCAAGGAACCATTGGAACTCGCTGACGCTCACCGCGATCTCGGGAAGTGGATACTGACTCAACGCTGCATCAGGTAACACCCGATGAAAAGTGACGACCGTCAGACATCCGCGAGCAGCCCGCGCTGGTTGAGTGCATCCGAGAGTGAAGAGGCCTTGGGCGATCACGTCTCTCGCTGCCGTGCGTAACCATCTCCTATCACGAAACATACCAACTCGCTGACTACATGGACTCTCCCTGCAGCGCAAGACGGTCTCCGTGCCTCTCCGCATCGTGCCAGACCTCGGAAGTCTGCCGACATTGACCCCAGCCTCGCTCCGCAATAGCAGTCCCATCATACGTCCGGCAGGAATCATTCTTTACGACGTGCCGTGGAACACCCGGGTCGAGCCGAAGAGGTCGCGGAAGACAGCCCCCAAAAAGCGATACCTCGGCGGAGCCCACTGCCGGCATCGCCGAACGCCCCACGCGGGGGGAACTGCCTCTTGGCTGCCGGAAAGCCGTTCCGGCAGGACCACCACTCGCCCCAACCGTCCTGCTAAACACGCTCCCGCCCGACGCACAAGCCCCTGGAACGTCCGAACAGAGCTCAGAATAGCACAGCCCCGCCGAATCCACTCATTGTGGTGGCTCGAACCCATCGGCGCCGCAATGGACGCGCTGCAGACACTCTCCCGCGGCACTGGTGACCGAGCCGAGCGCTAGGACCGATGACGGATACCTCGGTTCAAAGTGTAGCCATCTCGTGCTACGCATGAGATGGTGAGACTGGCACGAGGCGTGGCCCGTTGCGACTGACCCATCGGCCGCCCCAAGTCATGATGGTCTCTGGATGGAGGAACCGGTGATAGTCTTTTTGTCCGAACGGCCTTCAGCCGAGTGCAAGGAGTGATTCGGGAAAGTGCTGGGTAAGCCTCCTGCAGCCGCAGAATCTGAGTGAAGCCGATGTGTGGAATTGCTGGTTTGATTGGGGACATCGACGGAAGAGCAGAGAGCGTGCTCGGGGCCATGCTGGATCAACAGGTTCACCGGGGACCAGACGATTCGGGAACGTACAGGAGTAGCCAAGAACAGGGAGTGCTCTTCGGGTTCCGCCGGCTCGCAGTTCTGGACGTGACATCGAACGGGCACCAGCCCATGCGCGATGTGCAGAACGCGAACGTCGTAGTGTTCAACGGAGAAATCTACAACTTCCAGGAGCTGCGTCGCGAGCTCGAGGCCCAGGGCGATGTATTCCGTTCGACCAGTGATACGGAGGTCCTCCTCCGGGCATATGCGAGATACGGTGCCGGAGTTGTGGACCGCTTGTGCGGGATGTTTGCTTTCGCCATCCACGATCCTCGGCAGCACTCTGTGTTGCTCGCTCGGGATCGACTGGGAATCAAGCCACTCTATTATGCCACAGTATCACGCGACGGCTGCAAGACTCTCGTCTTCGCATCAGAGGTTCGTTCGATGTTGGCTTCTGGCCTGTACGAGCGACACATCGATCCGGTCGCGCTGAACACCTATTTGTGGAATGGGTACGTCGTCGGTCCCAACACTATAGTGAAGGGGGTCTCGCTCCTGACCGCTGGCACCACGATGACCGTCGACGTTGCGACCCTACAGACTCGCACGGAGCGGTACTGGTCTCTCGGCCCACGCTCGCCTATGCCCGCCGAGCACGCGAAGGCGGAACTGGCGGAACGGCTACTCGTGGCAACCAGACAGCATCTCGTGAGCGACGTGCCACTTGGGGTCTTCCTGTCCGGAGGGGTTGATTCAGGCGCCGTCGCGTCGCTGGCGACGAGGGCAGGAAGCAATGGGGTAAAAACATTCCACATTGGGTTCGATGAATCGGACTTCGATGAGTCGCCCTATGCGCGTCGAGTAGCCCAATCGCTCCACAGCGAGCACTTCGAGTTCCGGCTCACGCAATCGAGGTTCACCGCTCAACTGAACGACTCCCTAGCCAGTATCGATCAGCCGACCTTTGATTTTGTGAACACGTACTTCGTCAGTCGCGTCGTGAAGGAGGCTGGAATCACGGTGGCTCTGGCCGGAACTGGAGGCGACGAGTTGTTTGGAGGCTACTCGAGCTTCCGACACATGCCGATCGCGCTTCGCGGAGTGCGTTCAGTGAATCGTCTACCCGCTGCAACGCTGCAGCGGGTGTTTCGCGAGAGCACGCGGCTTCTGTTTGGCCGCTCCGGGCGTGTCCTGCCTCAAACCCGATGGGCCAAGCTCGGAGACCTCCTGGCTACCCGCGGTGAGCTCGTTGGCATATTCCAGACTTTCTACGCGCTGTTCACGCGAGACTTCCTCGCCGAGTTGTCAAGCGCGGAGGTAGCATCGACAGCACTCGAGGGGTTGCCTGAATCGCGAAGGCTCGAGTTCGAGCGCGTCACGACAGGACTCTCGCCGCTCGCAGCGACCGGTTGCCTGGAGCTCGGCATGTTTGTTGGGGAAAGACTCCTCAGAGACTGCGACGCTGCAAGCATGGCGGTCTCGTTGGAACTGCGAGTTCCGCTCCTAGACCATCGTGTCGTGGAGGCAGCACAACAGGTACCGGACTCGCTGCGGTTTCACCCGTTGGGTCGGAAGCGCCTCCTGCGCGACCTGGCAATGCCCAACCTTGATCCCAGCATCTTCAACCGGCCGAAATCCGGGTTCGTTCTTCCGATCAGCATGTGGGCGAAAGATACCCTGGCCGACGAGATCGAATCGACGTTCGGTGCTGCCGCCTTGGTTGAGTCAGTGGGAATGAGACCGAACGTCCTCCAGGATCTCTGGAGGTCATTCGTTGCAGGCGCGCCGGGGCTCTACTGGTCGCGGGTATGGGCACCATACGTGCTTCTATGGTGGTGCAGGAGGCACGGTATGACCCTATAGGACGAGGACGCTTCGCGAGCTCGTCACTCAGTAGGCATTCCGCCAAGTCTTCCGACCAAAGATCGTCATGTAAACGATCTTCAGATCCCACGCCAGACTCCAATTGTGGATGTAGCTCAAGTCGTGCTCGATGCGCTTCTCCATCTTGTCGACGGAGTCGGTTTCACCGCGCCAGCCATTCACCTGTGCCCACCCCGTGATCCCTGGTTTAACCTTGTGGCGCAGCATGTAGCCGTGGATCTTGGCGCGATACTCCTCGTTGTGCGCAATCGCATGGGGGCGGGGTCCAACGATGGACATCTCTCCGCTGATGACGTTGAAGAACTGGGGCAGCTCGTCCAGAGACGTCCGTCTCAGAAATGCGCCAACCCGCGTCACTCGTTGATCGTTCTTAGTGGCTTGCCGAACGTCGTTACCGTCTTCGCAGACTGTCATGGTCCGGAACTTCCAGACTCTGATGGGTCTGCCGTTGAGACCGTAACGCTTCTGACGGAAGAAGACCGGTCCCTGCGTGTCAGCCTTCACCGCGATTGCGATGAAAACCATCGGAATAGCGATGAGGGTGAGGATGATTGATCCCAGCACCACGTCTTCGAGTCGCTTCCACCACCCACCAAGCCCGTGGAAGGGGGAGTCAAAAATGCTCACGACAGGGATGTCTCCCACCTTGTGCCAGCGAGCGCTGAGAAGATCATAGGCGTAGAACTCGGGCACGATGCAGACAGTTGCAGTGGTATCTGCGAGTCGAGCGATGAGTGTGGTGATCCGAAGCTCAGCACGAAGCGGCAAGGCAACATAGACAACGTCCAACTTGCCCGCACGTGCGTCCTCCACAAGCTGCTCCAGGCTTCCCACCACCGGTGCCTGAGCGATCACTGTTCGGCGCTTGGAACGATCGTCGTAGATGCCCTGGACCACAAGGCCCTGAGTGGGGTCACGGCTCAAGGCTTCCGCCAGCCGCTGACCAGACTCGGTCGCGCCAGCTATCGCGACCCGACGGGTGTTGTAGCCACGGGCGCGGAGCGCTCTCAGTGCCAACCGGAATCCCCATCGCCACAGAAGCATCGCCGCCGGAGCTGCAATGAACCATCCGACGCTAACGACCCGCGAGTAGTCCTGCGTCGTCTTTGAAGCAAAACCCAGAAGGAGAAGCACCGCAACGGTCAGTGCCCACGCGGACACGACCTGCCAGCCCTCTTGCACGAGGCTTGCGCCACGCCATGCCCGATACACTCCGCGGGCTTCGCCAACGAGGTAAAAACTGATCAGCGCGATGGCAGTTGCAAGTGTATTGCTCTGCGTCCACGTTGCCTCGCTGTAGAGCCCGCAGAGGAACCAATGTGCTATGGCGACAATGGCACTGTCAGCGAGGCGCTGCAGTAGCGCAATCTCGCCTGCACGGGCCTTGAGCAGCCCCGAACGAAAGAGTCCGCTCGATTGGATCTCCACTGCTGGAGTATGGCCGGAGGGGGAAGAGAGGCAAAGCCGAATCCGAAATCCTGCAACTCCATGCAACGCGCTACGAACGGCCGAACTCTCCCGCCTGCGGTTGTCATTCCCCTGCTCGTGTCCGTCCGTAAGGCAGACAAGCAGGGGAAGTCGCAAACGCGATACAGCCGGCAAGGTCAGTGGCTCGGTGCGCAGTAGGTCTCCCGAGCAACCTTACCTTGCCGTGCCAGCTACCATATCCAATGCCGATCTGTCTGCCCGCAAACTGCTACCTCCACCGCCCCTGCTCACGCTCCCCGTCGGCCCCACCGGTCCCCTCTGGCAGACAGAATCAGTGTAGCCTCGGCGGTTGGGGACGTGCACTCTGACTGAAGCTAGCGAGTCAGAGGGAGGGGACAATGGCGACAGTGGAAGGGGAACCCGCGCCCGAGTCGCCGCAAGCAGTGCGGTAGTAGCGGTGATGCGGAATGGGTGGCACCGCAATGGGGGAACGCTTCTTCGTCATGGCTTGTTGCGCGCTTGTCCGTCCAAGAGGCCGCGGACCACCACGGGACGGAGGCGGCCTGGCCGATAAGCAAAGACCGTACCCTTGTGTGAGATGTTGGCGGGTGGCCAGATGGGGGGCTCGGGCTTGGGCTTGGGCCACGGTGGATGTTGTGACAGTCCTCGGTGCCGGGATTCATCCGCCAACGATGAGCAAAGCAATCACGCACATTGTGCACTGGCCGCACGCGCCGGAGTCGGATTGCTGCGGTGTGGTTGCGTCACCCAACGTTAATCATGTCGGATGCCGGAGTCCAACGAGGAATCCGGAACGGCCAACCGCCTAGCTTGCTTCATTCTTACGAACGACCAGCCGTCGGTTCTTGCGTCCCGCTTCGGAGGCCGTCCCCTGCCCGAGCGAATCGCAGGGAGTGACTTGACGCCAATGTTGTTCGCCGCGGCTCGAGAGCCCCTGACGGCGTACCTGCTTGGGGCTGCCAAAGGCGTTACTGAGCGCGCCAAGGGGCGGATTGAGCAAAGGCATCCGTTGGTTCGGGTGGTCGGCACCTATAGCCCGCCCTTCGGATTCGAAAAGGGTGAGTCGCAGAATGACGCAATTCTGGGGCGGATTGCCGCGGTGACCCCGGATGTGCTTGTTCTTGGTTTGGGCGCTCCCAAGCAGGAGCTTTGGGCCAGCCGTCACAAGT
>CAYRKE010000021.1:33824-55770 GCA_964424695.1 uncultured Polyangiaceae bacterium | reverse complement strand
AGAGCACCGACCGGCAAGCGGAATCCGGCATTGCTCGAGCGGACTCGCCCCAGCACCCGAGGTCGGGGCGACGCCGCGAGCTGCGAATGCTGGCGAACGGATCGGTGCTCTGGTTCGCCGGAGGCGCCGACGGCCATCGCCTCTCCACGGTGGCTCTCGGTTCGTCATCAGCATTCCCCGCGAAGCTGGGCGGGCGGGAAGGTACTCCACGAGGCGCGCCTCAGGCACCTCCTGGGAGGATATCGCGCAGTGGGCACCGATACTCCGCGGGGCTTGCCATAGTCCTTGCGGGAGCCACAACACAGCGGCTGAAGGCCGGCATGCCGGCGGCTTCTAGGCACCGAGGCGATGAGCTCAGGCTCTATCCGCTATGAGGACAGACAGAAGTCCCCATGTTCGAGGAGTGAGACGAGCTTCTGCACTGCCATGAGCGTGTGTTGCACATTGTCGACTCGAATCGTGTTGTCGTATGCTGTCGTCTTGAGACCCCCTCGCACCCGTTCACGCCGCGCGGCATAGAACATGCTAACGTCATCAACGAACTCGAGCTGCATGGCGCTCCGAAGCCCCAACAGGATCGCTCGACGATAGGCGTACTCACGCCGTTTGTCACCGACCGCGCGTGCCAGTGCAAAGGCGTCAGCGAGCCCTTCCAGGTAGACGCCAGTAGCCGAAGCATGCGGCGGCCCGAATGGCTGCTGGGGATCGTAGAACTGGCCGAGCGTATCATCGTAGACCTGGGTCGAGCGCGCCTGCATCCCGAGGAGCCAGTCGTTCATCTCGAAGACCCAATCCACGAGCTCAGGGTATTCGTGCATGGCCAGAACCTGAAAGTACGCCTGCGTATGCCAGGGCACGAAGGCGGGTCTTCGACGGCCGAGATGATATCGCTTGTAGCATCGGTAGCTAGTGAGGATCTTCGGCAGCAGCTGCACACGGTCGGACTCCGACTCTCGCGCAAGTAGTGACCACGCGAGCAGTGTTTCCCCGGGAAAGAAGTTCTGATTGTCCTTGCGTGTCGTAGGCCGAATCCAGGTAGTAAAGGCCCCGTTCTCGTGCCAGAGGCTATCGATGGTGGCGCGGAGTCCGCGCTCCTCGACGGACAGCTCAGTTCTGAGGGGACTCTCCGCAATAGCAATCAGCGCGAGAGCAGCCGAACCCAGATAGGAATTGCCCCCATTCACAATGAGTCCGAGCTCTCCCTCCTGCCGGTAGAAGCGGCGGAGGGTATATCGCAGGTTCCGATCCGCGATCTCACGTGCGTCAAAGTCACGTTCGAATGAGAGACCGCGACGCGCGATGCGCCCCAGGCATATCGTGGCCATGATCACGCGCAGTGCATTGACCTCGCCCGCCTCGGCGCTGCGGCTTGGACGGTAGAGATAGGTCATGCGTCCATCAGGGTGGACCGCATTGAGCATCCACTCCGAGAGACCACGCTCGAAACGCCGCAGCCGCCGCGATGTCACCTCACTCGGGACAATCAACCGTGCCCCGCGGTGCATCTCGATCGCCCGGCCCGGCTGCTGAAGCTCCACGTAGAACTGACGCGCCAGGAAGCTGAAGGCCCGACCCTCCCGCAGTGCGGTCTCTGCGTCGCAACCTCGTCCCTCCGCCAGTTCTTGGAGCAGCCCAGCAGCGGGTCGGTTGCGAGAAAGGCATTCGGTTGGGCTGACAAGGACGGGTTCGCTCCCGCACCACATCCCGACACCGACGACCCCCCGATGGACGTCGGAGAAGATTCGCTTTCGGTTTCTCTGGTCGAGCGTCACGAAGTGATGCGGGACGACGACAACGGCCACCGTTGGGGCCCCCCCCCTCGATCCGGTACAGGCGACCTGCACGGCACGTTCGAGGGCGACTTCGAGCGTCCCGTCGCACCCAGAGGCCCGCCCAAGCCATTCGCCGTCTCGGTAGAGGGCGACGAACGCCACTGCCTGGCCGGCAGCAGCGTGCTGAACCAACTCGTCCATCGGCAAGACCGACTTCAGCACGCCGGTAATTCTTGCGGATTCCCTCACCATGGTATCAAACAGGTCCACGGCGAGAAGATAGCCAAGTTGAGTTCCTCGGAGCAAGCGCTCCCACGTCCCGCCGAAGCAGAGCCGCCGAGGCCTGCGCGTCCATCATGCCGCGGTTTCGAGCACTGATGCAGGAGGCTTGCGTGCGGACCACTCAACGGCGCACGGCGTGCTGGTCGGCGAAGTCGAGATAGTGCCACCAATCCGCAGTGATCATGTCGTGCCCCCCGGGCCGCCGGTGATAGCCGATGCGGTCCCCAACCCGTCGATTCTCCGGCAACGGCGATGTCCCTCCGTCGAGCCCCTCGAACCCCAGCATCCGGTAGACGGGCGTCGCGTGAACACAAGCCAGCAGCTGGCCATCTGGGTCGCCCCACAAGTCCTCGACGGCTGTGGCAACGTAGACCGGCCGTGGCGCGATGAGCGCCAATAGCTCGTGTTGATCCACTGGCAGCTCGTCCTCGCGATCATCGTAGGCCCGGAATCTCTCGGCGAACCAATGGGGAAACCGAGCGTTCAAATGGCGCGTGAGTTCTCCGAAGCGACGCCGGGAGACGGCGGCTCCGCCCCTTCCTGAGTTGTTCGCCACGACCCACGCGAACCGCTGGTCTTGGGCAGCCGCCCAGAGCGCGGCCTTGCCAAAGCGCGAGTGTCCAATGACGCCCACCTGCTCCGCGTCGACCCTGTCGAGTCGCACAATGGCGTCGAGTCCCCGGGAGAGCCCCCACGCCCAGGCTCCGATGGCTCCCCAGGCGTCCGGCGCTCGGGTGTTCGCGCTACCCGCTGAGAACAGGCCGTGTGCGCCGTTCTGGAATCCGTCGTGGTAGTCCGGATCGACGTCGCCTGCATAGAGGGTCCCTAGCCCATAGCCTCGCGCCAGGATGAGTTCGATGGGCCAACGGCGCGCCCGAAGCCCTCGTGAGGCCTCAGTTGCCGAATACCGACTGATGCCGAGTTCGGCGCTGTTCAGGAACCACCCCTCGGCGAGGCGGATACTTGGATCAGGATGCACCGTGTGGTTCCCAAAGTAATTCAGGCCCAGAAAGACCGGAACCTTGCTCGATGGTCGATTGGGAAGCCAGAGAAGCACGTGGAGCATCAGTGCTGGTTCAGAGGATCCAGCGCCAGGTGCCCGTACCCGAACGTCGAGCTCGAATCGGGTGCCCAAGCCGGAACACGCACCATCGTCCTCGGACACGAGATCGACTTCGACCTCGCCGATCCCTGGCGTGCGTCCGTAGATGTGCGCCGAGAATAGCTCGAGAAGTTCGGGCCGCCGGCGCTCGAACCAGATGGTGGCCGAGTCCACGGCGGTTCCGTCAGACAGCCGCAGTGGGTCTGGCAGCTCGAAAGGCTTCACGAGCGCCTCGTCATAGTTGACGTCGTCCGGACGCGGCGATACCGCAAAGGGGTACTCGGGGGGAGCCTGCATGGGCCAAGATTGCCCCAGTTCCGTCGAGTCTTCACGGACTGTAGCCGTTTCCGCCCCGCAAACCTGGAACAGCGTCGCGCGGCATGCGTTCACGAACCCCATGAGCCCCGACCCGCGGGCACTCTGCATTACCCCCCGGCCCGGGGTGCGAAGGTCCACCTCGGTCTTCTGGGCGAGTGCCCAGTGGTGTAGGATCGAGGTGGCTCGACGTCGTGGGGTCGTCGAGCCTACATCAGCCCCATCGAAGGGGACCTTGGTCCTGGAAGGCCGCACGAATCACAACGCAACGGCGCGGTGCTGGGGATCAGGGAGCGAGAACCGGAAGACGCGGTCAGGAACAGATTCATGGATGCTCGCGATTTCGAAAGCTTGGTTCGACGCGTTGGCGAAGCGCACATTCGCCAGCGTCTCCACATTCAAGTCGAGCACATCACCGAGGTGTTCGGCGGCGGTCGAACGATCTTCCACATCGAGAACGCGGAGATGCTAATGGCGGCGCTCGATCAGACCCTGCGCTGGACAGGCCTGCGGCCGCGCGCCTTGCATGGGTGTCTCGACATCCAGGCCGTGCACAACCGTATCCCGTTGTTGGGGCTTCCGCCAGCGTTTCGTGGCTTCCGAATCCTCCATCTCACCGACCTCCACATCGATCTGGTTCCCGGTTTCGCCAACCTGATTGCAGAGAAGTGCCGAGGGCTGAAGTACGACCTCTGCGTGCTGACGGGAGACTACCGTGCCCGCGTGACGGGCTCTTACGATGCCGCAGTGCGGGAGATGGCAACTCTTGTCGAGCACCTGGAAGGAACCCCCTACGCCGTGCTGGGCAACCACGACTTCATCGAGATGGTCCCGTCCCTAGAACGGGCAGGGTACCGGTTCCTCCTGAACGAAACCGTGGTATTGAAGCGGGGAGACGACACGCTCTATATCTCCGGCGTGGATGATCCGCACTCCTATCAGACGGACAACCTACAGAAGGCTCGAGACCAGATCCCCTCGTCGGGTTTTGCGGTTCTTCTCGCGCACTCCCCGGAGATCTACGTGCCGGCGGCCGCATGCGGGTACGATCTGATGCTGTGCGGCCATACACATGGCGGGCAGATCTGTCTGCCTGGGGGTATTGCGATCATCAGCAACGGGCGGTGTCCACGAGCCATGGTGTACGGCAACTGGGCGTACAAGGAGATGCGGGGGTACACCTCTTCTGGAACCGGATCCTCAGGAGTCCCAGCCCGATTCTTCTGTCCGCCGGAGGTGGTCATCCACGAGCTCGTGCCCTCGGAGTGACCCTTCGTGTCCGTGCTTCCTCCGGGCAACCCGTCACGGCAGGCGTTCGGGACTCCCCAACAGCTCGGTCACGATACCAATGAGTCCCGAGGTCATGGAAAAACGGTTGAGAGGGCTGCACTGCCCGCAGCGCCGCCAGCGCCGGCCGTGCCTCCGTCGCTGGCGGCGGGACCGCTGTCACCCGCGGCCTTGAGCTCGCCCGCGAAGGTTGTCACGCTGTAGGGTTCGAGGTCGTAAGAGAACGCCCCAGCCACCACCGAAACGGATCCTTGGGCCTCGAGCGCTCGCGCTTCAGAGGTGATCCAAGGCACCAGACTCTCGGGCGCGCCGCCGCTCGAGAAAAAGAACTCCTGCCGGAGCGAGGCGGGGCTGGCGTTGACGGCAACGATGGTGACCCGCGACCCGTCGGGGTCGCGGAATGCCGATACAAGCACGCCCGCCTGAGGATTCGCCGACGCCGCCACGCGGACGAATCCGGGACGGACGAACTTGCTCCAATTGCCCAGAACATAGCCCCGCCGGGTCATCTGCCCTTCGATGAATAGGGCCGAGTTGCTCGTCGGGCTCACTGGCAGCAGCCACCAGTAGTGCCAGGCGCTAACCCCAGCCACGGTAAGGTGCTCGTGGACCGCTCGCGCGACATTGATCCCCGAACCCATCCCCCGATCGTCGGGGCCTTCATCGGTGTACTCGGTCTGCCAGAACTCGAGCCCCGCATTGGTCAATTCCGTGTAAGCGAAGGGGCTTCCTCCCCCGTAAGAGTGAGTTGCGACGGCCCCGAGGTAGGACCTCGCCGCTGAGTCATCGAGGAGAGGATCGGCGTATTGGCGCGCACTGCCCCAACTATTGGTCTCCGGCGCGATCACCCGGGTGTCGACGCCCACCGCGCCCAGGGCCGGTCCCAGGTGGTCGCGGACGAAGCCAACGAGATCCGCCGGAAGCCATTCGCAGGTCTCCCACTCTGCGACCCAGTTGGGCTCGTTCTGAACTGATAGGAGCGACAGGGGAATCCCCTGGTCGGCCATGGATCGGGCGAACCCCGCCAATCGCTCGGCCCAGTCGCCGTAGTAGTCGGGAAGCAGTGTGCCGCCGTCGGTATCGCTCCCGTTGGACTTCCACTCGCCCGGTGGGGACCAGGGGCTCGCCCAGACCCGCGCCCCGCGGGCCATCGCCTTCTGGGCCGTCACGACTTCGTCCGTCTCGCCAGCAGGAGTAATCCGAACGCGAAGGAGAGAGAAACCAAGCCCTAGCTCCTCCGAGAAGAAGAGATCGGCCAACTCGTCATCAAGTGCAGGCGCAGTCCATGCGCTAGATGCCCCGAATCCAGCAATCCGCTGGTAGCTCGTGTCGAGGCGAATCTCCGCTTCCGCGGGCTGGTTCTCGGCGGTGTCCTCGGGTTCCGTCGCGGTGGACCCATACGTTGCCCCAGAGTCACAAGCCGAAGCGCCGAACCCAGCAAGTGCCGCAGAGCACCCCCAAATCCATGGCCTGAGGAGGCGCCAAGGCCCCCTGGAACCGCGGCCCCGGCGCTCCGGGAAACGAACGCTGGGGCATGTGCCGCACGCGCAGCAGTCTCCCAATCGAGGCATTGAACGCAGCCATTTCATGCTGCGAGTCTAGCTTGACGCTCGCCCCCGGCACCTGAGAAGTCGCCTCTTGGTACGAGCGCGGCGCACAATGGGCTCACCCATGCCAGATCCAGACCGGATCTTCGCGATTCGGCGCGCTTCGCTGGGCTCGCGCGGGGCGTCGCGAGCGGCCGTAGAGCGGGGAGTCTGGAGGGGTCCCAGTCTGCGCCCCGCGATTGAGCTGGCGGGTCGATGCTCGACGAAGAGGCGCTGTTTTGGCCCGAGGAGGGCGGCCCTGCCGGAAAACCGCTGGGTCGGCTCGCGGTTTCGGGGCCACTCTGAGCTGTCCGCCGTTTTGTGCTAACTTGAGGCACTTGATTGCTAATCTGCCCTCCGGACTACTTGCTTCGTAGGTTCTCCATGACGTCGTTCGTCCCTCGAGTGTGCTTCTACGTTTCCTGCTCTTGTGTTGTTCTCGCCTGCTCGAAGAACGACAGCACGTTGCCCATGTACGAGGGCGAATTCGCGGGCAGCGCCAACGATGGATCTGGTGGCGCATTGGGCGAATCCCTGGGAACCGGGGGAGACGCTCTGCTCCCGTCAGGTGGAGCCACCACTGGCGGCGCAACCGGAACTGGTGACGCAGCGTCGGGAGGCAACAGCACGAGCACGGGGGGCACCGCACCCGCCGGGGGGAGTTCCTCCACCGGCGGAAGCCCTGCCACGGGCGGCGCGACCAGCACTGAAACCCCAGCCACGGGCGGAAGCCCTGCCACGGGCGGAAGCCCTGCCACGGGCGGAAGCCCTGCCACGGGCGGCACGACGAATACTGGCGGCACCGACAACACAGGTGGCACAACGGCATCGGGCGGCACAGCGAGCGGCGGCGCCGCCGGTTCAGCGGACGAGTCCAGCGGCGGAGCTTCCTCGAGCGGTGGAACCTCCAGTAGCGGCGGCGCCTCGGGTGCCGGCGGAACCCCTGAGGATGAACTCTGCTACTGGGACGAGGGTCCATCCGCCACCAACGGAGGGCTCACTTGCTACTGGTTCAAGCAAGGCACGGCTCAAGACCAGACGACATGCCCCGGCGGATACAAAACCTATTGCGGCTACTGCGGAAGCGAAACCGGGGAGCAGCCCCAGGGTGACGGCCAGGTCTGGTGCCCCATTAACGATATCGTGAGCACCGTCGCCAACATTGCCACCGAGCATTTCGTGGCAATTCCTCCGACTCCGCTCGCTACGGGACAGAACTGCGGCATGTGCGTCGAGGTCACCTACAGAGGTCGCAGCATCATCGCCACGGTCGTGGACGCGTGCCCGAGCTGCCTGTCCGATGAGCATATCGACCTGAACCTGTCGGCGGCCAAGGCCCTAGGCATGAACGAGATCATGGGACAGGTGGAGACTGGCGTTACCTGGCGCCCCGTCGGGTGCCCAGTCACCGACGATATTCAGGTGAGCTTCAACGGCGGTTACCAGGGGCAGGTCTACTTCCAGAACGCAGCGTTTCCCATCGCCACAGCCTCCTCCGGCGATAGGCAGGCCACGGTGAACACCGGCTTCTGGGACTTCGGACAGGAAATGGGCGGCAAGGAAGTGACCCTGACCGACGTCATGGGCCACACCGTCACCGCAACCGTTCCGTCCACCCCTGGCTCCCTTGGAGTACAGTTCGATCTGACCTGCGAGTGAGCACAGGCCCGGGCAGCAGCGACTCAGACAAGTTGCCACCCTCGCAGCGCTCGACGTCCTCCCCCCCCTTGCGGAGCACTAAGAGTGGGGGGCCGATGCCATCGCGCCCCCCACCTTCATTGAGTGCCTGGCCCAGAGGAATCGAGCCCGTCTCTCGGAAGAGACGGGCAAAGACCCTCAGCGGATGTCCGCATGATACGACTGCAGCGAGCGAATGCGGGGTTGCTCACCCTTCGCCGCTTCAATCGCCAGAACCGCGGCGCGCGCGGCCGCCATGGTCGTGATGTAGGGCAGCTTGCTCTTCACGGCCGCCTTGCGAATGTAGGAGTCATCGCGGCTCCCTCGCTTGCCGACTGGGGTATTGATCACGAGGTGGAGTTCGCCGTTTGCGATCGCGTCGGTGATGTTGGGACGCCCCTCGTGAAGCTTCAGAATCAACTCGGATGGCACGCCGCGCTCGGCGAGATACTGGTGCGTCCCCTCGGTGGCGCGAATGCCGAATCCAAGGCGCAAGAACCCCTTCGCGACCTCCAGAGCCTCGGACTTGTCCGGGCCAGACACCGACAGGAGCACGGTTCCCTTCTGAGGCAAGTGCTGCTTGGCGGCCTCCTGAGCCTTGTGAAACGCGAGTGGGAAGGAGTCGGCCAAACCGAGGACCTCCCCGGTAGAACGCATCTCGGGACCAAGAACCGGATCGACTTCGCCATACATGTAGAAGGGGAGGACCGCCTCCTTGACGCCGTAATGAAGCACCTTGCGGTGCTCCAATCCGAGGGATTCCAGCGGCTTGCCCATTATGATCTCGGTCGCATGCTTGACCATGTTGAGGCCGCAAACCTTCGACACGAGGGGCACCGTGCGGGAAGCCCGCGGATTCGCCTCGAGGATGTACACGACGTCGTCGGCGATGGCGTACTGGATGTTGATGAGACCCTTGACCTTGAGCTCGATGGCAATACGGCGCGTGTACTCTTCGATGGTACGCTGGTGCTTCTCCGGTATAGAGACCGGGGGCAGCACGCACGCCGAATCTCCGGAGTGGACCCCGGCCTCTTCAATGTGCTCCATGATGGCCGGAACGAAGGCGTCCACACCGTCCGAGATGGCATCCGCTTCCACTTCGAGGGCATGCGTAAGGAAGCGATCGATGAGGATCGGACGATCGGGTGAGACATCGACAGCACGAGCCACGTAGTGGCGCAGCATGTCCTCGTCGTGCACGATCTCCATACCGCGGCCGCCTAGTACGTAGGAAGGCCGCACCATCAACGGATAGCCGATGCGCGCGGCAATCTCGATGGCCTGCTCCAAGTTACTCGCCATCCCGGATGCTGGCTCCGGCACGCCGAGCCGCTCCATGACCTCGCGGAACCGATCGCGGTCCTCGGCCAAATCGATGGCCTCGGTGGAGGTTCCGAGGATAGGCACGCCAGCAGCTTCGAGCTGCTTGCAGAGATTGAGCGGCGTCTGACCGCCGAACTGCACGATGGCACCCACTGGGCGCTCCTTCTCGTAGATGGCGAGCACGTCTTCGACGGTCAGCGGCTCGAAGTAGAGCTTGTCCGACGTATCGTAGTCGGTCGACACCGTCTCCGGGTTGCAGTTCACCATGATCGTCTCGAACCCGAGCTCGCGAAGGGTGATCGCCGCATGCACGCAGCAGTAGTCGAACTCGATCCCCTGCCCGATGCGATTGGGACCTCCGCCGAGAACGAGCACCTTCTTGCGCGAGCTCGTGCCGACCCGGTCGGGAGCGTTGTACGTCGAATAGTAGTAGGCGGCGTTCTCGACCCCGGACACTGGCACGGGCTCCCAGGCTTCCACGACGCCAAGCCGCGCGCGCTGCGTGCGGATGTCAGTCTCGGTCATTCCCAGAAGGCCCGAGAGATATCGGTCCGAGAACCCATCCTTCTTGGCGCGGGCGAGGAGCGCATCGGGCAGCGTTCTTCCCTTGTATTGGAGAATTTGCTCCTCTAGCTCAACGAGCTCCTTCATCTGCTGAATGAACCACGGCTTGATGTGGGTCCTGCGAGACAGCTCTTCGATGGTCGCGCCCTTGCGTAGCGCCTCGTACATGATGAACTGGCGCTCGCTCGTCGGGTAGGCGAGATGCGTCATCAGTTCATCCAACGATTTCGTGGCGAAGTCGCTGACAAACCCGAGGCCGTGACGCCCATTCTCCAGCGAACGAATCGCCTTCTGAAGGGCTTCCTTGTAGTTCTTGCCGATGCTCATGACCTCGCCCACGGCCCGCATCTGGGTTCCGAGACGGTCCTCCGATCCCTTGAATTTCTCGAAGGCCCAACGCGCGAACTTGATAACGACGTAGTCTCCGGACGGCGTGTACTTCTCGAGTGTACCGTCGCGCCAGTAGGGAATTTCGTCGAGAGTGAGTCCGCTGGCGAGGAGCGCTGACACGTAGGCAATCGGGAACCCGGTCGCCTTGGAAGCGAGGGCGGAGCTCCGGGAGGTGCGTGGATTGATCTCGATGACAACGATGCGGCCGTCGGCGCGGTTGTAGGCAAACTGAACGTTCGTGCCGCCAATGATGCCAATAGCTTCGACAATGTCGTAGGAGTGCTTCTGGAGCCTGTCCTGCACCGACTTGGGGACATCGAGCATGGGCGCCGCACAGAATGAGTCCCCGGTGTGCACTCCCATTGCGTCGATGTTCTCGATGAAACAAACGGTGATCTTCTGTCCCTTGGCGTCACGCACGACTTCGAGCTCGAGCTCTTCCCATCCCTCGACCGATTCCTCAATCAGAACCTGGTGTGTCATGCTGGCAGCAAGGCCACGCGCCACCACCATCCGGAACTCGTCGAGATTGTACACGAGCCCTCCGCCGGTCCCGCCCATGGTGTAGGCAGGTCGGACCACGCAGGGGATCCCGATCTGCTGCACGATCCGCTCGGCCTCCTCCAAGTTGTACGCGATCTCGCTGCGCGGCATTTCGACACCGAGCAAGTTCATCGTATCCTTGAACACCTGCCGGTCCTCTCCACGCTGGATGGCGTCGGCTTGCACACCGATGATGCGGACTCCGTATTTCTCGAGAACTCCGTTCTTGGCAAGCTCAGAGGAGAGATTCAGCCCCGTCTGTCCCCCAAGATTGGGAAGGAGCGCGTCGGGCCTCTCGTGGGCAATGATGCGCTCGATCGTTGGCGCGTCGAGGGGCTCGATGTACGTCACGTCCGCCGTTCCCGGATCCGTCATGATGGTGGCCGGGTTGCTGTTCACGAGAACAATCGAGTAGCCGAGGCGCCTGAGGGCCTTGCAAGCCTGGGTCCCCGAGTAGTCGAACTCGCATGCCTGCCCAATCACGATGGGGCCAGAACCAATAATCAGCACCTTACGAATCGAAGGGTCCTTGGGCATCGTTGACTCCGTCGCGGTCCGCTCACGCGGTTGGTTGGGGGGAAAAGCGGCGGAATGTTAGTGACAACCCTGCGGGGAGGGAACCAGAATCCGACGTCGGAGCAGCCCAGCGACGCCGAGCACGCAGGCCGACGCGACCTGGAAGGCTGTCCAGCGGGGCCGAGGCGAGGAAAGCGGCCCGCGCTTGCCATCTGGGCCACGGTCGGACGATGGGCTCACGAGGAACGGTGGCGAGAACGCCGTCGCAAGCGCCACGAACCGACTTCCGCAGAGTGGTCGATCCTCTGGTCGGGTGCCTTGGAGCCAGTGGTGTTCAGCTGCCGGCGCACCCTTCGTCTCCCTGGGGCGTCACTCGATTCGGCTGACACGACACAATCGGGGAGCCGAACCGACCAGAGGTGCGGAGGCAGCGCCCCTGTGGCCACGCCGAATTCTGCTCATCGCTCCAGTGGCTCATGGGGCGCAACCGGTCGGTTCGCCTGCCGCGCAGCGGTTCGTCAAGCTAGGCCGTCTTCATCGAGGCGGCACCCTGAAGGCCGAGCTCTTCGATCGCCATCGCGCGCATCTTGTACTTCTGCACCTTGCCCGTGACGGTCATCGGGAAATCGTCCACGAACTTCCAGTATCGGGGAATCTTGTAGCCGGCAATCCTGCCTTTGCAGAATGCGCGCAGCTCTGCCCCGAGAACCGTGGCTCCGGGACGCAGCTTGATCCATGCCATGAGCTCCTCGCCATACTTCTCGTCCGGAACCCCCACGACCTGCACGGCAGCGATCTCCGGCTTGGTATACAGGAACTCTTCGACTTCGCGTGGATAGATGTTCTCCCCCCCACGCAGCACCACGTCCTTGATGCGCCCGACGATGTTGATGTACCCCTCGTCGTCCATGATGGCCAGGTCTCCGGTGTGCATCCAGCCCGCGGCATCGATGGCCTGTCGGGTGGAGTCGGGGTCCTCCCAATAGCCCAGCATCACCGAGTAACCGCGGGTGCAGAGTTCCCCTGTGCTGCCGCGAGGCACGACAGAACCGTTTTGCGGATCGACAACCTTGATCTCGAGGTGGGGGTGGATCCTCCCCACGGTCGAAACGCGGCGATCGAGCGGGTCATCCACCGCGCTCTGCGTCGAGACTGGTGAGGTCTCAGTCATCCCGTAACAGATCGTGATCTCGGGCATGTGCATGTCTCGTTGCACACGCTTCATCACCTCGACCGGGCACGGTGAGCCCGCCATGATACCGGTGCGAAGGCTCGAGAAATCGGTGGTCGGAAATCTGGGATGCGCAATCTCGGCTATGAACATGGTGGGCACCCCGTAGAGAGACGTGCAGCGTTCGCGCTCGACCGTCTCGAGCACGACGCCAGCATCAAACCCCTCGCCAGGGAACACGAGACAAGCGCCGTGGCTCGTGACAGCCAGGTTGGCCATCACCATTCCGAAGCAGTGATAGAGCGGCACGGCCACGCAGACGCGGTCACACTCGGTGTAGCGCAGCGTCTGGCCCACGAAGTAACCGTTGTTGAGGAGGTTGTGGTGAGAGAGAGTTGCGCCCTTGGGGAATCCCGTGGTTCCGCTCGTGTACTGAATGTTGGCCGGTTCATCGGCGTCGAGGCTGTTCTCGCGCGCATCGAGTTCGGCGGGGCTCGTTCGCTCCCCATCGACCTTGAGCTGGTGCCAATCCGTGTCGATAACCAGGGTCTGGCGGTGGCCGGGCAGGCGTTTCTCTACCTCGCGAACCATCGCAGCGTAGTCTGCCTGGCGGTAGCCGGCCGCGATGACCACCAGAGACGCCCCAGACTGCTTCAAGACGTGCTCCAGCTCGTGAGCGCGGTAAGCGGGGTTGACATTGACCAGAATCGCGCCCACCCGGGCCGCCGCGTATTGCAACACCACCCACTCGAAGCGGTTGGGCGCCCAGATCGCGACCCGGTCACCCTTGCGGACGCCTCGGGACATGAGCCCGCGCGCCACGAGCGTGATCTCGTCCCACAGATGTCGGTAGGTCGCGCGGTAGTTCTGGTGCGGTACGACGAGCGCCTCGTGGTCTCCGAAACGCTCTACCGTCCGGCGCAGGTTGTTCCCAATCGTTTCACCAAGGAGCGGTGTCGCGGAGACACCGTGTACGTACGACGGCAGGGCCATGCAGCTTACTCCAAGTGGCGCCGAGGCTATAGCGCCACCCTGCCCGATCCGAAAAGGCCGCTTTTTGACCATTTGCAGCTCGCTCGCAGGTGGCGCGCAAATTGTGCGACCTGGGAGGCTGTCGAAATGACGCCATCACCGATGACGCGCAGGTCTTGCCGCTTGGACTCAGGGCTCCACGGGCAAGACCGGTCCCTTCTCGTCATCTTCCGCGCGTTCGCCGTCCGGCACGAGCCGCGCTCCCCCCAAGAGCTTCTCAAGACGACTCTTCTGGGCGGCCTCACTCAATCGCTCGGCCTTCGTGCGCCCGTGCAGTCGGCGATTCGTCTCGGCGCGCTTCTTCTGTTCCTCCCGCACCTTCTTCTTGCGGAAGCGATTGAGGTTGACGACATTCCCCATGGCACACTCGCCCTTGCCACACTCGAGTGAGGACGCCAAGCCAGCACCACGTGGAGGGCAGCCTCGCTATTCGGCCGAAGGCTCAAGAGTCAGTGCCTCTGACGAGCGATGGCTGAGATAGCCCCTGACATCCTCGGGCCAAGGCTCGATGACCTCGCGAAATGTCTTGGCATCTCCAGCGAAGAGCGCCCGCGAGGCTTCTTCGAAACCGGGCAGGTTGCCGGTGACTGCCCACATAATGCGACTGATTGCGTCGCGCGCGCGCCGCGCCGCTTCACGTTCCGGATGCAGCTTGCGAGCCTCGTCGACGAGGCGGCGGAGCGCCGCCGAGATCCCTCCAGACTGCTCCTCAAGCCATTCCCAGTGCCGAGGGAGCAGAGAGACTTCCCGACTGACAACCCCGAGTTTGGGTCGTCCAGGCCCATTGTGCGTTTTCTCCGGTCGCGATGCTCCGCCGAACATCGGGTGCTCGTCCAGTCGAGCGAGCACCTCCCCAACCGACCCCCGCCAATCGAAATCGATCTGAGTCCCCGTCCGCTCCTCAAAGACGAGCAGGGGCTCGGCAAGACCACGATCAAGACACTCCTTGGCGGCGGCAAGGGTGGAATCGATTGGGCCCCTGGCCACCAACCGACTTCCGGCGAAAGCAACGAATGAGTGAGAAGTTTGCATGCGGACCTCCAGCTACGACGACTCGTCACGGTCTCGAGCCTCCTGAGGCCAGAGGGAGAGTCGCCAGGCGCCGATATTACCCGGGTAAATTTTGAACACAATAGTTCCCGGGTAAATTCGTAATCAGCGGCAACATGGCCGGGTACTCGGGACGCCCACGACAACCGACCAGCCACCCCACCGAAATGACCCTCCGCCTGCACCGTCTCCACCGGAGCCTGCACCCGCAGGAAGCACGGTGGAGTCAACCAGGGAGCGGGCACGCCCGAATCACCGGTCTCCACGTCTCCGCGCGACCGCTTATGGCAACGCCATCGCGCCGCAAGGAGGCGCGAGCTCACAGCTGGCCACGGCGTCCGGCATGCTATGCCGCCAGCATGATGGACGAACAGCCTGCAGAGCCGACTCCGCCCCCGAGCAAGCCCTCGCCCACTCCAGCATCCAGGGCACCAAGCAAACGCCGGCTGTGGTGGCTCTTGGGGGGAGCCTTGCTCCTCGCTGGTGCGGTGACGGCTGGTGTGCTTCTGTTCGCACGAAAGGCCGCAAACGACAGAGCTGCGGCTGTGGTGCTGGGGCTCAGTGCGGAGGAACAGCAGGCGATCCTCCAGCATGCAAGAGATTTGCTCTCGGGAGATCCCGCTCCCCCACTCTCCGGCGCGGCTGCCCGTCTCTGTGGGCGGCACGTGTTCGTTGAGCTGTACCGAAACGACAAACACAACTACATCTTCGGCGTTTCCGAGCCGACCCAGAGTCCTCGGCTGTGTCTACCCGAGGCTCTCTCGAACGCGGTCCGAGATCTGAAGAGCCGGGGCGGGTTCGAGAAGCACTGGAGCCGCGCCCTGGCGGAAAGCCGATTGGGCGTTTCCATCTCGGGTGGCAGTCTCTGGCCAGCGCGGATCGTCCATGCCGATAGCGGAAAAAGCAAGACAAAGATCAAGGGCCGCGAGGGCTGGCGCCTCCACCCTCGTGACTTCGAGATGGGGCGGGACGGACTCCTTCTGGTGCCCGAGCAGGTTCCCCCGCAGACCAACGAGTCCTCTCCGACCGCGAGTGCTAGCATCACCTTCGCTCCCCCCATGGAAGCGCTGGTTCGTCAATACGGAACCGAGGACAACTGGGTTCAGCTGCGCCGCTTCAGTAAAGCCCTGTTCGAACGGGCTGGCGTAAGACAAAGCGCCGCCAAAGAACAGAGGCCCAATCTGAAGGCGCTCGTCTTTCGCACCGCCGCCCTGTTGGAACGTGCCCCGGGCTCAAAAGAGCCTCCGCTGAACCCAGTGCGAGGAAACCTTCCCTACGGGCGTGTCGACGCCGACGACCTATACCTGCTCGCTACGCGTCTAACCGAGTATCTCGTTCGATCCCTGGATAGCGAGGGCAAGTTCGACTACGAGTACTACGCAAACACCGACAAGTCCTCGCCAGCGTACAACATAGTCCGCCACGCCGGCACGACCTATAGCATTCTATTTACTTACAACTACACGGGAGAGGACCGCTTCCTCGACGCGGGACTGCGCGCCAAGGACTACATGGTGGAACGTCTGAAGTACCAAGCGTACGAATCCCTCCCCTACCACGGCAAGCCCGGCAGCGTCCCGGCACCGTTCCCGGAGCCCGATGGAAGCATCCGTCTGCTCTCGCTCGACGAAAACGGCAGAACGACGCTGGGAGCAACAGCACTCGCACTCCTTGCGTTCACCCAGATCCCACGGGATGAATTGCTACCCGAAGACGCCATCCGACTGAGACACATGGTGAACTTCTGCTGGTACCTCCAATGTGACTCCGGAGGGTTCTACGCGACCTACAACGAGGCCAAGACGGGGAAATGCCCGACGGAGCAGCCCAAGTACTACCCCGGAGAAACACTCCTGGCGCTCAATTCACTCTACCAGTCGGATCCCAACTCGGCCTACCTCGAGATGGCGAAGAAGAGCGTTGGCTTCGAGCTGGAGCGATTCCGCGATGGAACCTGGCCGGACCACTGGGTCATGCAGGCACTGAACCTGATGCAACAGAACATGCCTGAAGTGGCAAAACGTGAGGGCTGGGGACAGGCCGCCCTCGACATGGCCAACAAGTACATCGCTGGGCAGTACATGTTTGGGCGCAGTTACTCTCGGACCGCACCAGCACCGGAGCTTGAGGGCGCCTACGAGTCGTCCGGTGGCCCCCCGCGCAACACTCCGACCGGGAGCCGTTCCGAGGCAGTGGCAGGTGTCTACCGGCTGATGCGGCGACTCGGAAAGACCGAAGACGCCGAACGCCTTGGGGACGCCCTGCTCGCAGCGGCCTACTTCCTCGCGCAGGAGATGTTTCGCCCCGAGAACATGTACTATCTGCCTGATCCTACCCAGGCCCTATGGGGTCTCCGCGGTTCCATGATCGATCAGTCGGTGCGGATCGACTACAATCAGCACGCGCTCGTCGGCGTGTGGGGTGCGTGGGAGGTCGCAGTCAACCGCAAGGGAATCGGCTGGCCTCTGCCGAAAGGAAACGAAGGAAACGAGATCCGGGCACGAGCCGAGCAAGGGAAGCTGGTCACCCAGAAGGGCACAGGCCGCCCATGGATGCGCACCGCCCCCTTGCCGCCCCCTTCGACGGCAACGCACTAAATCGCTCATGGATCGGCCGAGCTTCCAAGAAGAAGACCTCGCTGCATGATTGGCGTGCCGCGTCGTCTGAGCAAGTACCTCTGCGAAGCCACCTCGCTCGGGCTCGAGGATGCCAAGGCTGCGTGCATGGCTGGCCGAGTGGAGGTCGTCGCCGATGGTCGCCTCGCCCGGACAACCAGTACCTCGGTGTTTGTCTTCGACGAGGACACCGTACTGCTGGATGGGGCGCCGATACGGCCCCGAAGTGCCCAATATCACGTCATGCTTCACAAGCCTGCAGGCGTCGTGTCGACCGCCTCTGCTCCCGACGGGCAACGGGATCTCGCCGAATGGCTCGCGCAGTGGCCCCCTGGAACTGCCCCCGTTGGCCGCCTCGACCGGGACACCACGGGGCTGCTCCTGTGTACCACTGACGGCGACCTCTCGGACGCCATCACCAGACCCGACCAGCACCTACCCAAGCGGTACTGGCTGTGGCTCGACGAAGTGGTGGGGGCCGAAGATCCCCGCCTTCTTGCATTGGTGCAGGGCGTTCCCTGCAGAAGCGAGACACTCCGAGCCGACACGGCGCAAATCGTCGCCCAGAACACGGAATTCACCGAGCTCGAGCTCACCCTAACCCAAGGAAGGAAGAGACAGATCCGTCGCATGTGCCGTGGGGTACGTCTGCGGCTCGTTCACCTGCATCGACTTGGAATCGGCCCCCTCGAACTGGGCGACCTCGAACCAGGACAGTATCGCTGCCTGGAGCGGGCGGAGGTCGACGCACTCTGGTCCGCAGTCGGCGGTCATGCCAGGCAACGGGAGCTGCGCGTGGAAGCCCTTCGACTGTACGCCGTCCGCGCGAGATCCATGGGAGCTCCGAACTCTCGAATCGAAGCCTGGCTCCGGACGCGCCCAGGCCATCCTTGGTCGCTGTAGTAACTGGACACAGCGAGGCGACCCGTATCTGGCATGTGCCGACGTTGTGGTCGGGTTTCCTGGCCCGTGCTACCTTCGCACCCATGAAGCCAACTCTGATCGCCGCAGCGGTAGCGCTCCTTGCTGGTGGCTGCAGGACGGAAGCCGAGCCATCGCCGCCCGTTTCTCAGAACTACTGGAAAGCCCCAGAACCTCCCGCCGCCCAGCCACTGCCGTCGCACGGCGACGCGAGCCCCGGCGCAGAGCGGCAGATCACGCCGGCCTTGGCGAAAGAAGATGGGAAAGCCATCATCGCAGACCACCGCGCTGCCGATGCGTTTCCAGCCATTCCAAGCTGCTGGCTCAAACGCGGCGCGGCAGTCCGCGTTGCCTACGAGCATACCTCGCATGGCAGTCAGATTGTGTCGGGCCTCAACTACCTCGCCTCGGAGCAGGGGGCACAGTATGCTGTGGGCGAGCCCAATGGGCTCGCTCTCCGCGACGGGGTAATGTCGAGATACGGCTCGGACGACGCCTACGATCTCGGATATGCGGGCTGGTCCACGGCGACGATGGGGTACCTTCGGGAGCATCCGAAGACCGACGCCGTGATGTGGAGCTGGTGCGGTCAAGTCGGAGAGCACGCCGAGGATATGGAAACATACCTGTTCGGGCCCGCCGCGCGAATCGTCGACCAGAACAAGACTCGCTTCATCTACATGACGGGTCACCTGGACGGCGCTGGCCCCCAGGGGAACACGTGGCGCGCCAATGATCGCATTCGACAGCACGTGCGGCGTTCAGGAGGAGTCCTGTTCGACTTCGCCGACATCGAATCCGTTGCCCCGGATGGCAAGGCTTACCCATCGGGCAGCGATGCTTGCGAATGGTGTAACGCATGGTGCAGTGAACATCCCGGGGAGTGCAAGAACCTGCCGGAATGCGCCCATAGCCATGGCTTCAATTGCGTTCGCAAGGGCAAGGCATACTGGTGGCTCGTGGCGCGTCTCGCGGGCTGGAACGGAAGCCCCGATCACGGCTGCTGAACACGGCAGCATCGGGCTCACCACCGCCCGCGGTTGAGACAGGTGAGAGCCCCAGCGACGGTGGGAGCGCCGGTCGAGCGCTCCGGAGACTGCGAGCCCGGTAGGCGGTGAATTCCCCCCCGACAGTCACTCATCACCCTGGCGGCACTTCAGGGAGAGTCCTCGCCGACGGCAGCCCTCGGGCGCCGGGTCGACCGAACTCGCGGAGGATCCTCGAGCCTCCCGAGGGAAGAGGGCCACGCCAACTCGTCTTTTCGAATGCTGCCCTGGTTGGAGAAACCCCGTCACGTTCGAAAAGACGGTCCCGGGCCGCCGGATTCGTCGCCCCCTTCGTTGACGATCCGGAGCCAAATGGGCGGGCTCGCCTGGAGCGGCCCGCGGTCGGGTACTATGTTTCCGTCTCGAAAGGATGGTTCGTCGCCGTGATCGCCAGGGAAGACTTCTCGGGGCGAGCCGTAACAGTCCCAGCCTTCGATTGGAACACGCCGCACTGGCCGTGATGAGGTGAATCGAAATGATGTCAACCAAGCTCGCCCTTCGTACCTGGCTTGCCGCCGCACTGATCGCCGGCTCTGTCTCGGCTGCCGGGGTGCCTTCGCTGAGTGACGGTAGCCTGGCCAAGGGGCGCTTCTCTGCCGCGCACATGCTCTTGGAGAAGACGATCCTCAAGGTGGACGTGCTGACAGTCGACATCCGTTTCGGCACGGCCACCCAGAGCGAGCTCAGCAAGCTTGCGGAGGGCAAGTCGTACAGCACCGAGCTCGGCGCGAGGATGGCTAAGACTGCGATTGCGGCGAACGAGGCCGTCGTGCAGTTGAAGTTCGTCCGCAACGTCAGCCTCGATCAGTGGATGGATGGCGTGCGCGAGAATCTCGACCAGGCGAAGGCGGCTGGCCTCATCAGCGCGGACATGAAGACGAAAGTCGGCAACGCGCTCCCCGGTACATTCGCTGCCATCAAGGATCGCGGCTACAAGGACGGAGATCGGTTGCTCTACGGAGTGAAGAACGGTGTTCTCGACACCGCCGTGGTTGCAGCTGACGGGACCGTGCTGGTTCAGAAGAAGGACAACGACAAGGGAATCGCTGCCGTCGTGCTTGCGAGCTACTTCGCTCCGGGCAGCGACTTCCGCGAGCCACTGCTGAAGTCCCTCTTCAAGTAAAATCGGCTCCTCGAGGTCTGCGTTCACGGCCCCAGAAAGCCCAAGCCCGCCTTGCGCACAGACCCAGCGAGCGCTGGCGAGGAGCCTCCCATGGGAGCGCCAGCACCGGATGGCAACGGCAGCTCCCCAGTCCCCCCAGTCGGGCATGTCGCGGGTGGGACCTCGCGCCGCGACCCCGGAGCCTGACGCGCATCGCGGTGGGTTCCGATGTTAGGCGTGACCGAATGCCCTCGAAACGTGGTGGCAACAACGTCCGGTCTAGCGCTGCAGCCTCGCAGTTGCAGCGCTAGGAGATGCGTCGGTTGGGACGCCTCCGGGAAGAATGGGTGTTGCCAATTCGAACGCGAGCGTCCGACGGTAGCTTGGGGTTGCGATGTGACGTATCCTTCAAGGTGCACTTGGCCATGGCCTACGATCCCAAGACTGTCATCGAACGCTATCAGCAGATGTTGGACCTGCCGGAAGGCGAGCCAACAGAAACGCTGTGCGCCCTTGCGGGCGACGGCAGCGTGAAGCACGCCAGCCTCGGCTGCGAGCCGGGCAATTGCGACAACTGTTGCGTGGGGGTCGTCGAACTGGTCCGCCAATTCAGCGAACAGGCCGTCGAGCTTGAAGACCGAGCCCTGTCCCTGCGCGACACCCTGGGCATTGCCGATCGACTCGTGAAGCCCGAAACGCCGCCGGCCGACGACGCCTCAGAAGCGGTCGTCGTCGACAAGCGAGAAGACTAGAACCCCTCGCCTCAGCGTCTGCTTCACGTCGTTCTGGGACGTTCCTGGTTTGTTGTCGCGTCACAAGGCAGTACGCTGAGCTCCGATGTCGTCGCGGTCAATCGCCGTCGTGGCTGAGTTGCTGCAACTGGTACCCATCGTGAGCTTCGCTCTCCCCATCATCATGAGCGGAGAGGTCGACCTGAAGCACGCCGGTGCCGCATTCCTCCTCGCAGCATTACTCACGATTCCGACCTTCGCCTTCGTGATCGCGAAGCGCCAGCTCGTCAATCCGATTCTTGTGGGTGTCGCCTTCTGGCTCTGGTTGGGCGCTGCGTCGTTCAACGTGCCGGTACCTTCCGTAGCTAACTGGATCGCGTCGATTCAAGGGTTCGGCCTCTTTCTTGCAGTCTTGGGGGCGGGCATCACCGCAACATTGGCTGCGCCAAACGGATACGTTGCCTGCCGCACGAACGACGACGGCTGGCGCCGACGCGCCTCGCTCGGCCTCTTGGCGCTCACTATTGGAGCCGTGGCGTGGTCCTGGTTCTTCCGGAGCGACATCCGGGTCGGGGGTGGCCTCCCCTTCATCGTGCTGAACGTTTCGCGTCGATTCATCGGTAAGCGGGCTCCGCAACTGGTTGCTCAGGGCACATAGCAAAAGGGGCTTCTCTGGAGCAGCGTATGAGTTCGCGCCTCCCCGAACCTTCGCAGCGAAAACGGCATCGTCCATGAGGCGCACCGGCAAGCCGTCACGGCCCCCCCAAAGCCCCGGCTCGGTCCCCCGCTTGACGAATGTCCTCCGGCGACCTCTCGGTGGGCGCGTGGGTGGGGCCACTGGAGACAGGGAGGGAGGTTTCGTCACACGATGCACCAAGGCGTGCAGTCGGGCACCTCTGAACCAAGTCACCTCTGAAC